>JAJTCJ010000117.1 GCA_021323165.1 Bacteroidota bacterium
CAATACACATTTCTAATAAACATTTTTCCACAAATAATAAAAAGCATTCTTTAAAACCCCGCAAATACTTATATTTGTGAAAACAGTTATTTTTTAAATTAGGACGCGTATGTCAAAATCAGGAGAAGCAGTTTCTGCAGAAAAAAAACAAATATTTTCAAAGGATGAATTCGTAAATATCGTACTTAACGATTATCGCCTTGCCAATGAAAGTCGCGAAGCAAGTTTAATGGGAAGACGCGAAGTGCTTACCGGAAAAGCAAAGTTCGGGATCTTTGGTGATGGGAAAGAAATAGCTCAGCTTGCTATGGCAAAAGCTTTCCGCAATGGAGATTTCCGTTCGGGATATTATCGTGACCAGACATTCATGTTCGCTACGGGGAATTTAACATTGCAGGAATGGTTTGCCGGATTATACGGGCATACAGATGTGGATCTGGAGCCAATGAGTGCCGGTCGTCAGATGGGGGGCCACTTCGGAACACGAAGTCTGAATGCAGACGGAAGCTGGAAGGACCTAACTAAAATGAAAAATTCTTCTCCTGATATTTCTCCTACAGGAGGCCAGATGCCGAGATTATTAGGATTGGCAATGGCATCAAAACATTTCAAGAATAATCCGGCTTTACAGGCGGAAAAATTCAAAACATTCTCAAATAAAGGAAACGAAATTGCTTTCGGAACAATTGGAGATGCAAGTACTTCGGAAGGACTATTCTGGGAAACTATCAATGCTGCAGGTGTAATGCAGATCCCAATGCTTGTATCCGTTTGGGATGACGGACATGGAATCTCTGTTCCAAAAAAATATCAAACCACAAAAGAAAGTATTTCTGAGATCCTGAAAGGCTTCCAGCGTGAAAAAGGCGGAAACGGTTACGAAATATTTAAAACCAAAGGCTGGGATTATGCTCATCTGTGCGAAACGTATGAGAATGCATCAAGGGTTTGCCGTGAAGAACATGTTCCTGTGCTTATTCATGTTGAAGAAGTAACTCAGCCTCAGGGCCACAGTACTTCAGGTTCTCATGAAAGATATAAATCAAAGGAAAGACTTCAGTGGGAATCTGATTTTGACGGCATCAAAAAAATGCGTGAGTGGATCCTTACAAATAAAATAGCAACGGAATCAGAGCTATCTGATATTGAAGAGAACGCTAAAAAGGTTGTGAGAGAAGCAAAAAGTGCAGCGTGGAATGCATATTTAACTCCTATCAAAAATGAACGTTCAGAAGTTATCTCTATGATCAGAGAGATTGCTTCAGTTTCAGAAAATAAAGTATTTATTGAAAAAATTATCAGCGAACTTGAAGGTTTGGCTGAGCCTATACGAAAAGATATTATTGTTGCTGCTAAACGAGTGCTTCGAATGACTCGCGCAGAAAATATTTCTGTAAAAAACAAACTAAGCAATTGGTTAAGTGAATCAAAAATTGCCAACTACGACCGTTACAGCTCTTATCTTCAAAGTGAATCTAATCTGAATGCTTTAAATATAAAGCCTTTAAAAGCTGACTATTCAGGTGAAGCCAAACACGTTGACGGACGTGAATTGCTTCGTGAAAATTTTGATGCAATCCTTTCCAAATATCCTGAAGTACTAATATTCGGTGAGGATAGCGGAAAAATTGGCGGTGTTAACCAGGGGCTTGAAGGCCTTCAGGAAAAATTCGGAGAGATCAGAGTATTTGATACAGGTATTCGTGAAGCTACAATAATGGGCCAGGCAATCGGTTTAGCCATGAGAGGTTTACGCCCGATAGCTGAAATTCAATATCTTGATTATCTACTATATGCATTGCAGATCATGAGCGATGATCTTGCAACTGTTCAGTATCGTACGAAAGGCGGACAAAAATCTCCGGTTATCATCAGAACAAGAGGACACAGATTGGAAGGAATATGGCACAGCGGTTCACCAATGGGCATGATCATTAATTCTATTCGCGGAATTCATGTATGCGTTCCAAGAAATATGACCCAGGCTGCAGGATTTTATAATACCTTGCTTTGCGCTGATGAACCAGCATTGGTTATTGAACCATTGAACGGTTACAGATTAAAAGAACAATTACCAACCAACCTTGGTGAATATAAACTACCATTAGGATTTGTTGAAACCATAAACGAAGGTGCCGATGTTACACTTGTAACTTATGGTTCATGCTGCAGAATTGCGATGGAAGCTGTCAAACAATTAGCGGAAGCCGACATATCTGTTGAAATTATAGATGTTCAAACCTTATTGCCATTCGATCTTAATCATGCAATTTTAGAGTCTGTTAAAAAGACCAATCGTTTGATAGTTCTTGATGAAGATGTTCCCGGAGGCGCAAGTGCATATATTCTTCAGAAAGTATTGGAAGACCAAGGTGCTTATAAATACCTGGATTCCGAGCCTCGTACATTGGCCGCAAAAGATCATCGCCCGGCTTATGGATCAGATGGAGATTACTTCAGCAAACCAAGTGCAGACGATGTATTTGACATTGTTTATGAAATGATGCAGGAAACAGATCCGGATAAATTCCCGGGGATCTATTAAACTAAAAGGGCGAAATTTTCGCCCTTTGTTTATTTAAAAGGATGAACGAAACCGAACGTATAAAACAAACTTATAAAGAGTACAAAAGCAATTCAATTGTTGCTAAGAATGGCTCGTACACTACTTATATCCATAATATTGTTACGGAAAGACAAGAAGTTTACGATCAAATAATAACATCACACTTTAGCAGTACTGAGAATATCCAATTCCTTGAAGCCGGAGCCGGAGGAGGATCTAATATTGGCTTTTTCAGATCAATAGGAATAAAAGATGAAAATATTTATGCGAATGAACTGCTTGAAGAAAGGGTTGAAGAATTAAGATCCAATTTTCAGCAAATTCACATTCTTCCGGGAAATGCTTTGAAGCTGAATTTTAAAAACAAATTCGATATTGTGTTTCAATCAACCGTTTTTACTTCTATACTTGATAATAATTTTAAAGAACAATTAGCTGAGAAGCTTTGGGACATGACTAAACCAGGAGGTATTATCCTTTGGTACGACTTCATGTTTGACAACCCTCAAAATAAATCGGTAAAGGGAATAAATAAAAATGAAATAAAAACCCTTTTCAATAAATCAGGTAAAATTGAATTTTATAAAGTCACACTGGCACCTCCTATTGGCAGAAAATTTCAAAATCTATATTTTTTTCTGAATAGCTTCTCCTTCTTAAGAACCCATATTATAGCTGTAATTCATAAATAAATATGATTCCTACAAAACGTACTACTGAATCTGATTCAAAATACAATTCACTCGAAAAAATGAGTGTTAAAGAATTACTTGTTAATATTAACGAGGAGGATAAAACAGTTCCATTAGCAATTGAAAAAGTAATTCCAAAAATTGAAAAACTTGTTTCTGTAATTGTCAGACAAATGCAATCGGGAGGGAGATTATTTTATATGGGCGCAGGAACCAGCGGCAGATTAGGGATTGTAGATGCCAGTGAATGTCCGCCTACCTATGGTGTTCCTCTGGGAATGGTGATCGGAATTATTGCAGGTGGAGATAAGGCAATCCGTAAAGCTGTTGAATTTGCTGAAGATGATACAGCACAAGGATGGAAAGATCTTAAATCTAACAAAATAAATTCCAAAGATGTTGTTATCGGTATTGCTGCTTCGGGTTCCACACCGTACGTAGTTTCAGCTTTAGAGAAGTGCAATAAAAACAATATTACTACAGCTTGTATCGTTTGCAATAAAGGAAGTAATGTTGCGAAAGCAGCGAAACATAAGATAGAAGTTATTGTAGGACCGGAGTTTGTTACGGGTAGTACGCGGATGAAATCAGGCACTGCGCAAAAGTTAGTGCTGAATATGATCTCCACTTCCGTGATGATAAAACTTGGAAGAGTGAAGGGAAATAAGATGATAGACATGCAGCTCAGTAACAATAAACTGGTGGACCGTGGCACAAATATGGTAGCTAAAGAATTAGGAATTGATTATAAAAAAGCGAACGGATTATTACTGAAATATGGAAGTGTGAGGAAAGCGATTGATTCACAAAAAAATTACAAAAATTAGAGGATCTGGAGAAATAAAGAATTATTGATTTTTACTAGTTTGAAATTCTCCATTTCACCAATTCACAATTCTCCAATTGGCAATGCATTCAATAGAACCATTTTATAACTGGCGTCACCTTTACATCGCATCAGAAGATGAAAAATCACCCTTTTATGAGCGTGAATACAGTGAGTTCGAGTATACCAATGCAATATATAATTACGTAATACATCCTCAGTGGGATGACATCGACTCCCCTACCCTTTACATTAAAGTTTTATTTGTTGAATATGAACAGGGCTATGCTGTTATTGAATTGATTGGAGAATGGAATGATTGTATCAATAATGACATTATGATCCTTAAACGGGATATCATTGAAAAGATCATGATCCATGGTGTGAATAAATTTATTTTGATTGGAGAAAACGTTCTTAATTTCCATTATTCAGATGATTGCTATTATGAAGAATGGTTTGAAGAAGTGGAAGAAGGCTGGATAGCTTTTTTGAATTTCAGGGACCATGTAATGAAAGAATTCATACATGCAAATATTGATTATTATATCGTTTCGGGAGGCAGCCTTAATGATATTGCATGGAGAACATCGAGTCCGCAGCAATTATTTGAAAAAGTGGATAGTATTGTGCAAAAAAGGATAGGATGAGATGAAAAATATTACTTCATGCTTTTTTGTCCTCCTTCTTTTTTCAAGTTGCCTTTTAATGGCCCAACAAATTGATCCTCTTGAATTCCAGAAAGGATACCCTAACAATTCTTCCTCAGCAATTGACCAACTGTGTTCATTTCCTTCACCGAGATATAAACAGGGAAACGATCTTATGCGTTTGTTCAACTGGATGAATCCAAATTATATGGGCAGTGGTGGGCAACCCGGGGTGTCTAAGATTCTTGCTATCGAAAATGCCTTTAAGATCCAGGAAGAACTTATACTTCACTGGAACTATTTTATTTTTATACCAAATGCTACTTTTGCATTTAATCCTGCCTCCTACACTGATCCCAGGTCTCCTTTAGGCTCCTATATTAAACTTGCGAATAAATATCCTGAGATTCCTTTGGGAACAACAATATTCTGGCTGCAGCTTCAGCCATTGAAACTTGGTCAACCAAACAAAAAGCCCAATATTACCCGGATTGACCACCCTGATAAATTTTACATTAAAGACCATTCCGGTAAAGTGATAAAGCAAAGAATGAATTTTGCTGCTCCGGATTCTCTTTTTATTGCAGACGGACAATTACAGAAAAAATGTTTACAGACCCTTTTGGATCATCTTACCCGTCCTATTGATCTGATCAATGAGAACGGGGAAGAACCGCCAGGCGTTATGCCGGAAAGCATGGTTTCGGGTGATCTGGATATGATAGCAGATAAACAGAAGCGCGGAATAAAAAGCTGGCGGATATACATGGCTGAAAAGAAGCGTCATTTCAGATCACTTTATTCATCACAATTCATGTCCCTGCCTGAATTAAAGAACACATTATTCACTGTATATGCTGTTGAAGGAGGTCCAATAGACAGATTTGACTGGAATGCTTCCAAGAAAACCAATTCGGCTATCAAAGGGAATTATTATTCAACACCTGATTTTTATCCTCGTCATCCTGATAATTGGAGCAAATGGAAAGGCGCGTGGCATGGCTGGAAATGGATCAATGATGGAAGAATAACTGAGATAAAAAGCGGAGACAGATTTTTTTCACCATTTGTATCTCCCGGTTGGGCAAATGATCCTGCGCAAGATATACGACCCGGTCAATGGCTTGGCTTATTGAAATCTTTATCAGTGATCGGTGCAGAATTTTATTACGTTGCATACTTCAATCTGAAAACACCGTATTCGAAACCTGAAGATTATGTATGGCAGGCTGCAATGCCTGCTTATGCACAAGCTATCACCAGCAGGTTCTCGGACATTTTCTATAACGGAAATGTTCTTTTCAATTCCTCAGGTTCTCCCCTTATAACTTATCCTATAAATAATAATTCTGAAAATAACCTTTTGGTAGCAGTTAGAAAACATAATAATAAAGACCAATATATTATATCTGCAACGGTTCAGCATGAATCAAATGTTGAAAGATCAGTATTGGAGAAAAACGCAGAGATCACGGTAGGCGGACAAAATATGCTTATTAAAGCACGAAGACAAGGAAGTGTTTATTTTTTCGATAAGAGTAAAAAGCCTTATGTATTTTATCAGCTTGACAGATGGCATCAGTATGAACATCCTTCTCACTGGAGAAACGAAATAATATATGAGGCTGAAGTTTTTGATACAGCTTCATCTCCTGTTTCTCTGATTACTATTTATGACCAGCTAGCTGAGCCTTTGAATTTATATCTTTCTGAAACAATCATAAGTCTAAAAAAAGATCAATGGATTGGATACGAAGTGGATTCGAGAGACCTGGATCATTACAAAGAAGATATTTATATTAATATCTACATGAGAGGTAAGGTAGGTGAAAAAATCAAAGTGATGTTTAACGGATGGGAACAGGAACTGAATATTAGCAAAGAAAATAAATGGATGTGGGTTAATATAAAAATGCCGGCAAATAATTTCTCTGGTTTAAAAAATAGTTTTTTAAAAATAAAAACAACAGCTGGTATAATTGATATCGATAAGATCTGTATAGGAGAAGGCATGAATCCTCCCGACTTAAGTAAGTATTAAAAAAAAGCCCTTTGTAAAAACAAAGGGCTTTTTTTTTGAAAAATTTTTCGCTTAGTATGGGGTAAAAGTAGTCATGTCCTTACGCTCCATCGGACGGTAACTTAATACCGGAATTTCGCTTTCATTAATGATACGCTGAGCAACTGTACCTATAAAAAACTCCTTCATGCTTAATTCAGCCTTGCTCATAATAAGAATAAGATCTGCTTCTACTTCAACTCCATAGTCAAGAACCATTTGAGAAATGTCATGTCCTCTTAAAGTTTTGATGGTGCAACGTACATTTTGATCCTTGATATATTTCCAAACCTGGTTTGAATATGAAATAAGCTTGTTCTCAGCCTCCTCATCTTTTTGAGTAAGGATAGAGATAACCCGTATGTCAGCATTAAATAATTTAGCAAGCTCGATCGCCTTGTTCACCTTTTCACGTGTTTCTTTTGTAAGATCCAATGGCAAAAGGATAGTTTTGCAGCCATCACGATGAACTTTACCGCGTATTGTGATAACAGGATGCTTCGATTCGCGAACCATTTTAAATGCGTTCTGCCCAATAATCTTGCTTAAAGTGATCTTGGAAGACAATCCAATCATTACAAATAAAGGATTGATCACATCCGCCACTTTATTGATCTCTTCATAAACATTTCCTTTCCGGATCATTGTTTCAACAGGAACACCTGCTTTAGCAGAAGTTTCTTTAGCCAGTTCATCCAGTTTCTTCTGTGCAAAAGGAGGATTACCTTCATCAACGCTTAATAATACGATCTTCGAATTGGTTAAACGTGCAAGGTTATATGATTGGCCTAACGCGATGATTGTTTGCTCGGTAGAGTCAATTGGAACTAAAATGGATGAAGTTGGATTCGACATAGTTATGATTAATTTTTTGCAAAAGTAGCAATAAATTTCGTAATTTTATTTTTTAGCAACATAATTTACATATTCATCAGGTAAATCCGGCAGGTTAAGCGATAAATTGTTCAGAACCTCAAAAACTCTCAGAAGCCTCAAAATCAACCTGATGGAGTTAGTACTGCAAGCGAAAGGCATAAAAACCTCCGGTTTATTTTGTCAAACCAATGAATTTTCGTACTTTCGCAATCCCGAAAAATGTTTGGGAATTTTATTAATCAGTCTGACTTCGTGTAAGCCGGACATAAAAAACAAAAAACAATGCCAGTAAAAATCAGATTACAACGTCATGGTAAAAAAGCTGCTGCTTTCTTCCATATTGTAATTGCGGATGGTCGTGCACCTCTGGTTAAACAATGGTGCTCAACCTACAGACACTTGCCGTGCTATCCTTTCTTACAAAGGTATCATGTTCAAAAAACACCTTCAGGGTGGTGTTACTAAAGGCGCTTTAACTCAGGAACAAGCTGATGCAAAATTTGCAAAGTGGGTTTCTGAAAAAGATGCTAAAGTAGAAGGTAAAGTATCTAAATTGGATAACGCTAAAAAAGATGCTTATAAAAAACGTATGAATGCTGAGGCTGAAGCGAAAGCTGCAATAGCTGCAAAAGTTGCTGCAAAAAACACTCCTCCTCCTGCTGCTGAAGAAGCTGCTGCTCCAGAAGCAGATGCTCCTCAGGCTGAAACAGAGGCATAATACTTTAATAACTGATTTTAAATAGGCATCCTTCCTTCTGAAGGATGCCTATTTGTTTTTAAGAGATGGAACATTTAAAATATCCTTTCGGAAAATTTGAATACGGAAAATCCTATACAAAGGAAGAAACGCATAGCAACATCACCGATATTGCTTTGTTGCCTTCCAGGTTAAATACTCTTGCTGCAGAACTCAAAGAACACCATCTTGAAAGAAGTTATCGTCCGGAAGGATGGACTGCCCGTCAAATCATTCATCATATTGCCGACAGCCATTCAAATGCCCTGATCAGAGTCAAACTTGCACTTACTGAAAATAAGCCGGTGATCAAACCTTATGATCAGGACGCATGGGCAGCTTTAGAAGATGCTAACACGGACATTCATCCTTCTTTAAAAATGGTGGAAGCCATACATGAAAAATGGGTTATCCTTCTCAGATCAATGAACGAAGAAGATTTTTCAAGAACATATATTCATCCGGAATATAACCGCGAATTCAGATTAGATGAATTTATCGCATTGTATGCATGGCACGGAAATCAGCATTGCGGTCATCTTCAGATCATACTTGAACAAAATTAAATATGAAATACCATTTCCATTCGAAAGGAATGAAAATAATGGCGCACCATATGAAAACTATCTATATATGAATAAGAACGAATGTTTTAATTTGGGATATATTTCCAAAACAGTAGGTAATAAAGGCGAGTTACTTCTGATCCTTGACGTGGATGATGTAAAAAGATATGGAAAGCTTGAATCGGTTTTTGTAGAGATCAACAAAGAACTTGTTCCCTTTTTTATAACTCATATTGAATTAAGAGGCAATGGAGCGAAAGTAAGTTTTGATGGAATTAACACCACTGAAAAAGCAGAACACCTTACCCGAACTTCATTATACCTCCCTTTAAGTTTTCTTCCGCCTTTAAAAGGAAAGAAATTTTATTATCATGAAGTTCTTGGATTCACTGTGACAGATAAGATACATGGTGAGATAGGAACAATACAGAATATCCTTGACTACCCTACTCAGGCGTTATTCCAGATCAAAAAAGATGAGACAGAAATACTTCTGCCTGTTAAAGAAGAATTTATTATCAGTATTGACCGCAGTTCAAAAACGATCGCTGTAGATGCTCCGGAAGGATTGATTGATATCTATCTGAATCCTACGCATGAAGAACCCGATACTGAAGATTAATTGCTTTTTGAATAAATTAGTTTAACTTTATTAAAGATTTAAACTAAAACATTATCTGCAATTGCAATAATGATCCATTTATGCCTAATC
>JAJTCJ010000118.1 GCA_021323165.1 Bacteroidota bacterium
AAATTTAGTCAAAATCGGATACAAGTTCGTATTTTCACCAAAAATTCGGTTGATGAGCGAGCAGCAAAATAAAGATTGGTTTGAAACATGGTTTGATTCTCCATACTATCATATCCTTTATAAACATAGAAACTATAATGAGGCTGAATTGTTCATTAGTAACCTGATTAAATTTTTAGAACCAAAGCCAGGTTCCCGCTTTCTTGATCTTGCATGCGGAAAAGGCAGGCACTCTTTATTTCTGAATAAAAAAGGCTTTGATGTAACCGGTATTGATCTTTCTCCTGAAAGCATCTCACATGCCAATGAATTCAAAAATGAAAAGCTTCAGTTCTATGTTCATGACATGCGCAGGCTTTTCAGAACAAACTACTTCGATTATATTCTCAACCTTTTTACAAGCTTCGGTTATTTCGACAAGGAACGTGATGAGAAAGCAACCATAGATGCTGTTGCCAAAGGATTAAAACCGGGAGGTATGTTTGTTCTGGACTTTTTCAATGCCAGAAAAGTGTTTCTGCATCTGCGGGAAAAAGAAGAACTGGAAATTGAAGGGATCCTGTTTACTGTAACTAAAAGAATCGAAAACAATTTCATTATAAAAGAGATCCGCTTCAGCGATAAGGGCAAAGATTTCTGTTTCCAGGAAAGGGTTAAAGCGCTTACATTAGACGATTTTACCAGATACTTTTCTTCCTGCGGGCTTAAAATAGTACATTTGTGGGGCAATTATAATCTTGAGGATTTTAATCCTGATTCTTCTGACAGATTAATTATTCTTTCTCAAAAAAATAAAGCAAAGATTTAAAAAGTATGAATTATTCAATGTACATATTTCTTTTTTGCTCCGTTATCGTAAGCGGTGTAAGTGTACTTTTCATTAATATCAGCAGCAAGAATTTAAAGCTTCTTCTGTCTTTCAGCGGTGCATTTTTATTTGCCATCAGTGTTCTTCATTTAATTCCGGAGATCTATTCTTCCGGGACAGCAAACATAGGTGTTTATATACTCGTTGGTTTTTTTGCACAGATCCTTCTCGAATTCTTTTCCGAAGGGATTGAACACGGACATATTCACATTCATAAACATGATCATGCCCATTCAGCATTTCCTTATGCAATGATGATAGGTTTATCCATCCATTCTTTCCTTGAAGGAATGCCTTTGGCAAACGGTGATACCCATGCTCATGATTCGTTACTTACAGGTATCGTGCTTCATAATATTCCAATCGCTATCGCATTAATGACAATGCTGCTGCAATCACATATTAGTAAAAAACAAGCCATCATGTGGCTCATCGTTTTTGCATTGATCACTCCGCTTGGAAGTTTTACAAGCTATGCTATCGGTGCTAATATGATCGGGGGATTATCAATGTATTTCGACCGTATCATGGCTGTTGTTGTAGGGATCTTTCTTCATATTTCAACAACCATTCTTTTTGAATCCAGTGAGAATCACCGCTTCAATCTCATCAAATTTGTTGTGATCATTTTAGGAGCAGCACTGGCATTTCTTGGAAGTTAATTACAAACTCTTTTTCTGCCAAATATAGCCCTGGGGAAATTTATAACCTGATTGTTAAATTTTATTAAAAGGCGAATAATCATCAAATTCATAAGATAATTTAGTAAATTCGCACGATTAAATATTATGCGCATTAAAAACACTATTTCCGCTGTATTGGTTTTTATGATCTTATTAGCTTACAGCTATGAGACTGTGCAATACTTCATAAATGTTCTTGATGGAGATTCGATTGTTTGCATTGATGACAATGAATGCGAAGAAAAAAGCAAAGAATCAGAGGAAACCAATAAAAAAAACGAGATCCTTAATCTTTCTGAACATCTGTTCCCTGATTCAAACTACATTTCTGATGCAAAGGAGCTTGCTACATTAGGTTCAAACCAGAACCCCGATTTCTCATCTTCCAACTACAGCCTGGAGATCTTTTCACCTCCCGAGCTTATCTAACTCTGAATCTTTTCAGTTTTTTTTTGACACGACAAATTCTGTCATGGCATTCTTATTTATTTTTATTTAAATTAACCGATCATTGACCGGGTCCCAGTGTGACCTTGATAGTCTCTGACCACAAAATTATTTTATGGACTTATTGAATAAAAAGAATACAGGTTTAACTTTTAAATACCTTAAGAACGATCTTCCATCCGGACTTGTTGTTTTTCTTGTAGCACTTCCTCTGTGTTTGGGAATTGCCCTGGCTTCAGGTGCTCCTTTATTTTCCGGGATAATTGCCGGTATGATAGGCGGGACTGTTGTGGCTTTTACCAGCGGTTCTGCATTAAGTGTAAGCGGACCTGCAGCCGGACTTACTGTTATCGTGGTCAATGCGATACATTCGCTCGGAAGTTATGAAGTGTTTTTATTAGCCGTTGTTTTAGCGGGACTTATCCAGATAGTTCTGGGCTTTTTAAAAGCCGGTGTAATCGGATATTATTTTCCTTCAAGCGTGATCAAAGGAATGCTTGCTGCTATTGGCATCATCCTGATTTTAAAACAGATCCCTCACGCTTTAGGTTATGATAAAGACAATGAAGGGGATTTTGATTTCCTTCAATCAGACGGACAAAACACGTTTTCAGAAGTATTCAATGCTATCAATTTTATACATCCGGGTGCAGTAATCATTGCAGTTGTATCACTTTTCATTTTGATCATGTGGGACAGACCTTTCCTGAAAAAATATACCTTTTTCAAAGTCGTTCCGGGTGCTTTATTTGTAGTTATCCTTGGAATTTTGATCAATGAATGGTTTCGTAAGGCTGGATCAGACCTTTATCTTGAAGGTGATAAGCTGGTAAGACTTCCTGTTGCGAACTCTGCTTCCGAATTTGTGAATCAGTTCACGCTGCCCGATTTCAGCGCATTTACGAACTATAAAGTTTATGTTGTTGCTATTACCATCGCTATCATTGCCAGCCTTGAATCCTTATTAAGTATTGAAGCCGCAGATAAGCTGGATCCTTATAAAAGAAATACTCCTACAAACCGCGAGCTAAAAGCTCAGGGACTTGGAAACTTCTGTTCCGGAATGATCGGAGGTTTGCCTCTTACAGCAGTAATTGTGAGAAGTTCTGCAAATATAAATTCAGGTGCCAAAACAAAACTTTCATCTATTATTCATGGTTTTCTTTTGCTCCTCAGCGTAATTGTTTTTGCCGGCTTTCTTAATAAAATCCCGCTTGCCTGCCTTGCAGCACTACTTCTGGTAGTTGGTTATAAACTGGCAAAGATCTCATTGTTCACATCAATGTATCGTCTTGGCTGGGAACAATTTCTTCCATTTATAGTTACAGTAATTGCAATTCAATTCTCAGATCTTTTAAAAGGTATTGGAATAGGAATGGCAGTAGCTATCTTTTTTATTCTTCGTCTTAATTATAAACGTGCTTACTTCTTCCATAAAGAAGATCACCACGAAGGAGAAAAGATCACGATCCGCTTGGCAGAAGATGTTTCATTTTTAAATAAAGGAAGTATTGCATTAACGCTGGATCATTTACCGGAAAATTCAGATGTAACAATTGATGGGACTAAAACTCACTATATAGACCTTGATGTACTTGAAATGCTTCATGATTTCAAGAACACAGCAGAATTAAAGAATATTAAACTGACCCTGTTAAGCATACCGGAATTTAAGGGAGTTGCAGGTCATTAAAACGTACATAAATATGAAAGCACATACAGCAGAAACACAAGCATCAACAACACCTGAAAAAGCGTTACAGATCTTAAAAGAAGGAAACCAACGCTTTGTTAACAATCTAAAAGCACACAGAAATTTACTTGAGCAGGTAAATGAAACACGTGAAGGTCAATGGCCATTTGCTGTGATATTGAGCTGCATCGACAGCCGCACTTCAGCAGAACTGATCTTTGATCAGGGACTTGGTGACATTTTTTCAATACGAATCGCGGGCAATATCGTGAACACCGATATTATCGGAAGCCTTGAGTTTGCATGTAAAGTAGCAGGCTCAAAACTGATCGTAGTTATGGGACATTCAAAATGCGGTGCCATCAAAGGTGCATGCGACCATGTTGAAATGGGAAATCTGACAGAGCTCCTATCAAAGATCCAACCTGCCATCTACCAGGAAACAAACACCAAGGGAGATAGAACATCAAAAAACTATGAGTTCGTTGAAAATGTTGCTGCATTGAATGTAAGACGTTCTGTTAAGACGATCGTTGACCGCAGCTACATACTTGAGCAGATGATCGAAAAAGGCGAAATAGCTATTATTGGTGCTATGCATAATATAGAAACGGGTGAAGTTGAATTCTACAAAGATTCATTGATCTCGAATCAGGATGAAGTAAAAGCCCAGATGAAATACTAAACAAAAACAGAAGCCTGGATATTCCCGGGCTTCTTAAAAAAAACACAATGGAAAAATCATATACCAAACTTCTTGAAAACAATAAAGACTGGGCGATCCGTAAAAAAAAAGATGACCCTGATTTTTTCAAAGACCTTGCTGACGGCCAAAGCCCGGACTATCTTTGGATAGGCTGTTCAGACAGTCGCGTACCTGCCGAAGTTATTACCGGTACCAAACCGGGCGAACTTTTTGTTCACAGGAACATTGCGAATATGGTAGTTCACAGTGATATGAATTTGTTAAGTGTTCTTTCTTACGCAGTTGAAGTTTTAAAAGTGAAACACATTATTGTTTGCGGACATTATGAATGCGGTGGAGTTGTGGCCGCAATGGGTAATCGTCAATATGGACTCATAGACAACTGGCTTCGTCATTTAAAAGATGTTTACCGTTATCATCATAAGGAGCTTGATAAGATCACAGATAAAAATGAGCGTGCAAGAAGATTCGTTGAATTGAATGTTATTGAACAGGTTCATGATCTTGGCAAGACCTCAATTGTTCAGAATGCGTGGAAGAAAAAACAATCTTTACATGTACATGGATGGGTTTATGATATTAAGGATGGAATCATAAAAGATCTTGATGTTAATTTCACCGGTCCCCAGGATCTTCATGCTGTTTATCATTTAGATAATATTTTAGAAAGCGAAGGAAAGCATAAATAGGAGTTTTAACCTGAGCTGTTTGTCATCCCGACCGTAGCGGACCGCGTGTCGCCTTAGCTTCAGCGGTGGCGCAGGGATCTTCTACCATACGAAGCTCTGTTAAAAAGTTACAAGAAATTAATTAATAAGGAGCACTTATCACAAAGAGCAGAGAACTATTGTTCTAATAAACCCTTGTCATCCCAGCTTGCCCGACCGCGTGTCGCCTTAGCTATTGCGGTGGCACAGGGATCTTATTCTGTGCGTGGATAAACCTCACCCCAACCATTCTCACAAAGGAGAAGGTCTCAACATATTCCGTTATCATTCTATTTGAATATTAGAAGAAGTAAAATCTTCGAACCCAAAAAACCGAACACTAAATCCAGATACTTCAACCAAATAATCCATAAATTTACTTTATGGACTACAAAAGAATGATCATCGAGGTGGAAGCACCGGAGCAGATCGGTTATGAGAAGGTAAAATACAACCTCACCGAAAGTTCAATCAGTGATACTGTTTTCGGAGATATAAAATTAGATATCAATAGTCTTAAGCTTTGTTATGGAGATCATCTCGGGAAAGCGGAATTAAGATCTTTAATAGTAACAGAATTTAAAAATATCAATGCGGAGAATGTTCTCATTACTGCCGGAGCTGCTTCCGCACTTTTTATTGTCGCCACTACCCTTCTTGAAAAAGAAGATCATCTCATTGTCATTCGTCCTAATTATGCATCCAACATTGAAACTCCCCGTGCCATCGGATGTGAAATAAGTTATTGTGATCTCAGTTTCGAGTCAAGGTTCGAAATTAACGTGGAGGACATCCGTTCACAAATCAAATCCAATACAAAACTGATAAGTTTAACACATCCCCACAATCCAACCGGGATGATCATTTCGCAGGACACACTTTTGCAGATTGCTGAACTTGCAGCAGAACATAATTGTTTTTTACTTGTGGATGAAACATATCGCGAATTGCATTTAGGCGAAATGTATCCAATTGGTGCTTCATTGCATCCATCTATAATAACTGTCAGCTCTGTTTCAAAGGCATACGGACTTCCCGGCATCCGCATTGGATGGCTGATCACACAGAACACAATGTTGTTTGAAAAATTCCTTGCAGCAAAAGAACAGATTTTTCTTTGCAATTCTGTGATAGATGAAGAGATCGCGTTTCAATATCTTTCAAAAAAAGAAACATACTTACCTTTCATCAAAAACCATATTTCGGCTAACCATAAAACTCTCCTCGAGTGGATCAAAACGGAAACCCGAATGGAGATGATACTTCCTGAAGGCGGTGTTGTTTGTTTCCCAAGAATTAAAAATGATGAAAACATGGACATGAAGAAATTCTATACAACACTCAATTCTAAATATGAGACGTTTGTCGGGCCGGGTTATTGGTTTGAGATGCCTGCTCATTATATGAGGATAGGTTTTGGATGGCCTTCTAACAAAGAATTAAGTGAGGGATTGAAGAATATTTCTTTGTGTTTGGATGATTGTTGTTAGCCATGCTCGCATTGCCACACACCACCGAATGGCATTCATTCAAACTTTATGTCTTTTCTTTTTTCTTAATAAAAAAGAAACAAAAAATCAAGATCAGGCGATTGCTGCCCGCCTCTCATTATTCTACAGAAAATCTAAAGAAGGAGAACTAAAGCTCCTTCTAAGATTTTAATGTAAAATAATGTTCACCACAAGTCGACATCGCGCCTGATCAATCCTCACGCGCGGCTCACGAAATTACAAGGTGAATTCATTTATAATTCAGGATCTATATTGTAAGGCGACTATTTGATCCTGTTAAGCGATAGCGGTAATGAGCGCTATTTTAGTCACTTTACGGAGTAAAATTACTCGCAGCGTGAAATTAGCCGTGGTTGTTGAAGGGAAGGATTGCGGGACAGAAACAAATCGCCTTACAGGATCAAAGAGTTTTTGTAACTTTTTTCGGCAAAAAAGTTAGAGAATTATTTAAAAAAAAGCGGAACAATTCGTGCCGCTTTTAATTCTATTTCAATAATTGTAATAATCACAAATGATAACCGTCTACGAACTAAACCTAAGCTCTTCAAACTAATTAAGCAACCTTCAATTTATTCAAAGTTGATTTCTTCAATTTATCTTTTGCATAACGAAGGGTTACATTCACTGATTTAACACCCTCTTCAGACGGTGTTTCAAACATCAGATCTGTCATGATCGCTTCACAGATAGAACGTAATCCACGAGCTCCTAATTTGAATTCAAGTGCTTTTTCTACAATAAGATCAAGAGTACCTTTTTCAAAAGTGATCTTCACTCCGTCCATCTCAAACAAATATGTGTACTGTTTGATCAAAGCATTCTTTGGTTCACTTAGGATCCTGCGTAATGTATCAGCATCCAGAGGGTTCAGATAAGTAAGAACCGGTAAACGTCCGATCAATTCAGGGATCAAACCGAATGATTTAATATCCTGGGGAGAAACGTATTGTAACAAGTTCTCTTTATCAACCACTTCTTCCTTGTTCACACTGTATCCGATTGCCTGTGTATTCAAGCGGTTCCCGATATGACGCGTGATGCCATCAAAAGCACCTCCGCAGATAAACAGTATATTCTTTGTATTCACCTGAACAAGCTTTTGCTCAGGATGCTTTCTTCCACCCTGAGGAGGAACACCAACTATTGAACCTTCAAGCAATTTCAATAATCCCTGCTGAACACCTTCTCCTGAAACATCTCTAGTGATCGAAGGATTATCACTCTTACGTGCGATCTTATCAATCTCATCAATGAATACAATACCTCTTTCCGCAGCAGTTACATCAAATTCTGCAGCCTGTAATAATCTCGCTAAGATGCTTTCAACATCTTCACCAACATAACCTGCTTCGGTAAGAACGGTTGCATCAGCAATACAAAAAGGAACATTCAGGATCTTAGCGATAGTTCTCGCT
>JAJTCJ010000017.1 GCA_021323165.1 Bacteroidota bacterium
TGATACTTTTACAGGCTTAATATCCTTTTTAGCAGCGGGTTTAACTGCTTTTTTCAGAACTTTTGCTGCTTTGCCGCTTGTTTTGATACCTTTTTTAAGTGTCAACGGTTTCGCAGACTTGGTTGCCTTAGCGGATTTTTTCGCTACAGGTTTTGATATTTTTTTTATTACGGTTTTTTTGGACACAATTTTCTTTGTTGCGGTTTTAGCAACGGGTTTTGGAGAAGGCTTGGAAGCCTTCTTTGTTTTAACTGGTTTTACGGCTTTCGCTGACTTTGTCAGCCCTTTTTTCGCAGGTTTTGCCGAAGCTTTTGTTGAAGCTTTAGACGCTTTCTTTGCCGGTTTTTTCATAATTTGTTTCTTGCTCATTTTTAGAAAATAAGAACAAAAATTTACGCAATATTCAATACCCTGCTTTTTTAAAAATATTTAAAGGTATATGACAATTGAAAAGATAAATACTATATTTGCGCCCTCAAAAACCAATGGCGAGGTAGCTCAGATGGTTAGAGCGCAGGATTCATAACCCTGAGGTCTCGGGTTCAACTCCCGATCTCGCTACAAAGGAAAGCCCCGATTCGGGGCTTTTTTTATTTAATCCTTTACCCCATTAATGGCCCTTTTATTCTTAAAACCAGCCTTCTTCTAAGGTCCTTGATATTGCTACCGACTCATTACTATTCGTTAATTGTGCAATAATTACCACACTCACAACTACGTATTAATAGCCTTAGAAAACTGAATATATTGATTTTACTATATAAAGTTACCTTCTGCACAAAACAGGCACGTTTATCATATGCAATTTCTCTTAAACTATGGATCATACAATAATTAATATTAACTAAAAACTAAAAAGATGAAAACAGTCAGCACAATTTGTACAGGTTTATTTATTTCTACAGCATTACTTCTAACTTCATGCGATGGGGACGGTACCCGTAATGATCGTCATGATGATACAAGAGAAGTGAATAACGTAGATGTAGACCGTACTACTTCCGGCAACGTTGAAATTGAAACAAGAGATTACAGAAAAGAAAGAGATGACTACAATGTAAGAATGAATACAAGACTTGGTGAACTAGACAGTGAGATCGAAGAATTAAGAAAAGAAAGAGCTGCTGAAAAAGACAAAGTTCGTGTTAAAGAATACGATATTAAAATTGAACAGCGAGAAAGAAGCAGAAAAGGCTTAAAAGAAAGATTGAACAATGCTGCTAACAAAGCTGATGCTGAATGGGATGAGTTCAAAAGAGATGTAGACAATTTCTTTGATGGTGATCTTAATAATGATGGTAAATAATCTGAATATTATTTTTCCAAATTAATAAATGACCTGATAATTTTAGAATATGTTCTAAAATTATCAGGTCATTTTCATTTTGCTTATCAGAAAATATTTATGGCTGAAACTAAATTAAGAAGAACATTAGGCCTTGGAGAATGTATTTTCTTTGGAGTAGGTTCTATCCTCGGTGCGGGGATCTATGCTTTAATAGGAAAAGTTGCGGGTCACGGAGAAAACATGACCTGGCTGGCATTTTTGATTGCATCTATCACTGCGCTATTTTCAGCATTTTCTTATGCTGAGCTTACTTCAGCCTACCCTTCTGCCGGAGGTGAATTTGTTTTTGCGAAGAAGGCAATGGGAAAAAAAATGGGCGGTGTTCTTGGAACAATGATCTCCTTTAATGGAATAATCAGCGGAGCAACCGTTTCTTTAGGCTTTGCCGGATATTTTTCTAAATTAATTGACGTACCACTTCTTGTTGCCGCGATTGGTATCATCCTTATAATTTTTGCAGTTAACATTTCGGGAATAAAACAATCATCTGTTATAAATATAATCTTTACCATCATTGAAGCTTTGGGTTTAATACTGGTTATTTATTCAGCTTATAACTTTATAGGTAAAGTGAACTATGTTGAAATGCCTTCAGCAGGAATTAATGGATTACTTCTGGCAAGCGCTCTGAGCTTTTATGCCTATATCGGTTTTGAGGATATTATAAAACTTGCTGAAGAAACGAAAAAACCCGAACGAACTATTCCTAAGGCACTATTCTCTGCCAACGCAATCGTAGCGATCATATATACAATAATTGCAGTTTGTGCTGTAAGTGTTATTCCCTGGAATGAGCTGGCAAATTCAAAAAGTCCACTCGCGGATGTTGTAGGTAGCAAATTAGGACAAACAGGTATTTTAATTATATCGTTTATCGCTTTATTTTCTACATCCAATACAATTCTTTCAAATATGATGAGCAGTTCAAGAGTTGTTCTTAAAATGTCGAACGAAATATCATTCTTTAAAAAGTTGTCTTATGTTTCTCCCAAACGTAAAACGCCAATAGCTGCTCTCATTTTTATTTTAATAACGATGATCATGTTTGCATTTATTGGGAAGATAGAAACGGTAGCCATGATTGCAAATTTCTTTATCTTTTTTACCTTTTTAATGGTCAATGTTTCTGTAATAATTCTGAGAGTGAAAGATAAAAAACTGATACGTCCTTTCCGCATCCCAATAAACATTAAAAACATTCCTGTTTTAAGTGTTATGGGTGTGTTAATGACTGCTGTGCTGATGGGTTATACCATTTATGGGTTAATAAAGAACGGAATCGAATAATTAAAAATTTGCACCTTTTAATTATAATCTCACTCCTATCACGCACACATCATCGATCTGATCGAGATCACCTTTCCAGGTATTGAAGCTTTCGTCAACCAATTGTTTCTGATCAGGCATATTCTTATCACTAATAGCTAGTAGAAGCTCTTTAAATTTGCTGTATTTGAATTTTTTCCCTTTCTCTCCACCAAATTGATCAGCATAACCATCAGTAAAAAGATATAAGATATCACCTTTATTTAAATGAAGATGATGTGTGGTAAAAGGTTTTTGAAACTCATGCTTACCAATCGGCTGTTTATCTGCTTTGATCTCTCTTATCTCATTCCCTGTAAAATACCAAAGAGGATTGTTTGCTCCTGCCCATTGTATTTCTTTTTTACTATTATTAATTACGCATAAAGAAATATCCATCCCATCTTTCACTTCACTTTCGCTTTTTTCAAACGTTTCGATCACTAGCTCTCTCACTTTATCCAATATATTCCCAGGATCAGTTAATCCAAACTCTTTTACTGTTCTGTTTAATGCATTTGAGCATACAACCGAGATCATAGCACCCGGAACACCATGCCCGGTGCAATCAGCTGCTGCAATAAAAACTATATCACCTTTTTTCTCCATCCAGTAAAAATCTCCTGCGACAACATCCTTTGGCTTATAAAGGATGAATGAATTCTCAAGAATTTCCCTCACAGATCTCTCCGATGGTAGGATTGCTTGCTGCAAACGTTTAGCATAATTTATACTATCTGAGATATCACGATTTTTAGCTTCAACTAATTCTTTTTGCTGAGCGATTATTTTATGAGACCGTTTCTTATTTCTATAACTCCTGTATGTAACGCCAGCCAGGGCAAGCATTAGTACGAATCCACCAATGAAAGCATTACGCTGCATCTTTTGCTTTTCTAATTCTTCAGTCGCCAATGCATCTCTTTTATCCTGCTCATGCTTTGCTGCCTGCTCTTTCTTTTCAAAGGCAAAGTTCATTTCCGATTCAACCACTTTATTCCGGGCTTCTTCATTAAATATGCTGTCTTTTAATAATGTGAATTGCTTATGATGATTGTAGGCAGACTTAAAGTCACCTATCGCTGAATCTAATACAGATAAAGCTTGATAAGCTTTCACAATATCAGGCCTGGATGCAATTGATTTGGATACAGCTAAACTTTTAGCCTGATATTTCCTTCCTTCACTGATATTTTTCAGTTGGAAATATAGGAGACCGATATTATGATAAGAAGAAGCTATTCCTTTTTTATCACCCATCTCCTCCTTCATAATTAATGATTTTGAAAAAAACTCAAGCGCCTTTTTATAATCACCAATATGCTTATACGTATTTCCCATATTTCCATAAGAAAGAGCGAGGCCTTTTTTATCTCCCGACTCCTGTTTGATCGCAACCGATTTTAACTGATATTCCAATGCTTTCGAGAAATCTCCCTTGTCATCATAAATAATCCCAATGTTATTGAATGAAGAAGCCAACCCTTTTTTATCACCTATTTCTTCCCGTATTTTAACAGCTTTCATGTGGTATTCAAGTGCCTTAGTATAATCTCCCGTAGAATAATAGATCCCGCCAATATTTCCGTAAGAACCAAACCTATGTTATTATATACTGAACCCATACTTTTGTTATCTTTCAGCTCCTCGAGGATAGGAAGCGATCTCAGATAAAACTCAAGAGATTTAATGTAATCACTCTTATAATAATGGATTATACCAAGATTTATAAAAGCTCTCGCCTTTTCATGCTCAAAGAAAAGTGATTTCTCCGCATTATTTATCATGTCCAGTGCTTCATTTGAATATTTTATTCCTGAGTTATAATCCCCGGTAATAGCATATTCCCAGCTTACTAAATTTAGAGCCTTCACCTTGGTTGTATCGGGCACAGTTGATGTATTTAAAACAATCTGAAGGGAATCTATAACAGAAACCTGGGCCATGGAGGTTAACTGATGAAAACTTATTAAAATAAAAACGAGAAACGATCTGTTCATTAATTATATCTGTTTTAAATTTATTTCAATCAAAGGGAATCGATGACTATTAAGATCGAGAAGTAAATTTAGTATTAAAATTCAGATGCTAAACTGCATCTTCAGTATCGAAACAAACTCCATATTTGGAACGATTTTTTATCTGCTATTGCATATTTGAACAAAATCATATGAAATCAGCTTCCTTAATAACATGCGGAATTTATCTGTACGATAAAACATCGAATAAGATTCTGATCTGTCATGCAACCAACTCATCCTGGAAAACCTGGTCGATTCCCAAGGGAATAAAAGATGAAGGTGAAGAAGAGCAGGATGCTGCCATTCGGGAATTGGAAGAGGAAACAGGAATTAAGAAAAATGAATTGGATTTAAATTCTGTTATAAAATTGGAACCTGTCAAATATAAAAAACAGAATAAGTTCCTGCAGCCTTTTTTTATACTGACTGCAACTTCATTAGAGGACAAAGAATTCACATGTTCAACAATGGTCAAAGAAGGTGTTCCTGAAATAGATAAATGGGCCTGGGTTAATCCGGAAGTAATATTAAACAAGCTGCATGAAAGCCAACAGCATCACTATTCGACTATCCTCCAGCTGATAGAAAGATCACACTAATAATTATTCCTTTTCAAAACCTGCGATCACTTTTTCCAGATTGATCCCTTTTCCGATAACAGGCTTAAAGATATCTCCTTCACTCTTTACCCTGTCCAATGCATTGTGAATTGTAAAATCAGTCATCTTCAATCCTTTTTTAACTTCCTCCCAGTGCAAAGGCATTGAAACCGTAGCTCCCGGTTTCGGCCTTACAGAATATGGTGCTGAAACTGTTGCCTGGGCCCTATTCTGAAGGAAATCGATATACATCTTTCCTTTACGTGCTTTTACGGCCCGTTCAATACTTGTAAATTCAGGGATTGTCTGATGAACCAACCGCGCAATAACCCGTGCAAATTCTTTCGATTGCTCATAGGTGTATTTTGTTCCCAAAGGAATATAAATATGTATTCCTGTTGATCCGCTTGTTTTGGGATAAGAAGGAACACCCATACCATCGAGAACATCTTTGGTTACTCTTGCGGCTTCAATAACCTGATCGAAGGTGTTTTTAGCAGGATCCAGATCAATGATGCACCAATCGGGATAATCCTCAGTTTCAACCCTGCTGTGCCATGGATTCATTTCAATGCATCCTAAAGAAGCCATATACAATAAGCTTGCATCATCCTTAGCAACCAGATAGTTCCTATCTCTGTCATCCGCATCGCTATGATATAAAAATGTTTCAACCCAATCTGGCGCTTTACCTGTTACATCTTTATAAAAGAAATGTTGTCCGTTGATCCCATCCGGATGCCGGTTCATTGACTGAGGCCGGTCTTTTAAATAGGGTAAGATGTAGGGAGCCATCTGATAATAATAATTCAGAAGATCGCGTTTGGTGATCTTTTCTTTTGGCCAGTAAAACTTACTCAGATTAGTGAATTTCAATTCATGACCATTCACTTTCCTTACTTGTGTTTCATCGGTCGGGTTTAAAAGAGTCTTTCTCTCTTTTTTTCCTGAAGGAACAATTATCTTCTTGCCAGAAATTTTTTCAGATGCAATTGCTTTAGAAGTTGATTTAGGTTTTTCGCGGATCACATCGCTTGATTTTTTATCGATTCGCATACCTTCAAAAGATGGATGACGCATAATTCCGTCACTTGTCATTTCAGTGAAACTCACTTCGCATACCAACTTTGGTTTCAACCATGTTGCTGTAGCATTGGGAGGATTTGGCCGGAAACGCGAAGGTTTATTTATATCCGGAAGTTCTGTAAAAGGTGGTTTGTTGGTGATCAATGGTTTGAACAACTTCATCATTTCCTGCTGGGTTTTATCACTGAATCCGGTTCCAATTTTTCCGGTATAGATCAGTTTACCATCATCATAAACCCCAACCAGCAAAGCACTGAACTTTTTTCTGGAATCATCATTCAGCGTAAATCCTCCAATCACCATTTCCTGACGTTGGTTCGCTTTGATCTTAAGCCACTCTGTATTACGCACACCTATCTTGTATGTACTGTCGGCCTTCTTTGCGATAATCCCTTCAAGGCCCATTTTTTTTGCGGCTTCGAAGAATTCTATACCGGAACTTCCAAAGCTCTCACTGTATTTTATAATGCTATTTTCAGGTATTATTGATTGAAGAACAGCTTTTCTCTCTGTAAGCGGTAAACCGGTAAGATCTTTTCCTTCATACCACATAACATCAAACACATAAAATAATAATTCTCCATCCGCTTCACTTCTCCAGTTCTGAAGATCTCCGAAATTAGAGATGCCATTCTCCCCAACCACCACAACTTCTCCATCTATCACGGCATCAACACCCCAGCCTTTTAAGGTTTTAACAACCGGATAAAATTTATCGTTGAAGGATTTATCATTTCTTGATTTCAAATCAACCTTCTTTTTATTACAGAAAGCTACCGCACGATATCCATCCCATTTCACTTCATACACCCACCCTTCTTCTTCAAAAGGCTTGTCAACCAAAGTAGCCAGCATAGGTTTCAATGCTGACGGAAATTTTCCTTTTGGAGCACTCTTTAAAATTTCATCAGCATCCTTTTCTACTGATTCATCCTTTCCTTTTTTTTTTGCCGCCTTGGCGGCTCTTTTTACAGTTTTCTTAACAGCTTTTTTTGCAGAAGCTTTTTTAGATTTGGTAGTCTTCACTGCTTCCTTTTCTTTTTTAGAACTGTCATGTCCATTTGACCCATAAAAATGGGTGCTTGTTTTTGCAATTTGTTCCAATGTTTTTTTAGATATCACTGATTTATCTTTAAGGGTTATATCATCTGAAGATGCATGCTCATCCTTAACTTTAAATAATAACCATCCATTCTCTCCTCTTCCGTGAGCTTTAACCAAGGCATATTCGCCTTTTAATTTTTTACCGTGAATATTAAAATGAAGTTTTCCTGATTTTAATCCCTGAAGGAAATATTTATCCTGCTCTTTTTTATTCTTGAATTCTCCTTTTGCCGGTTCATAAAATCCTTCATCCCAAATTATAACAGTACCTGCACCGTAACCACTCGGAATGATGCCTTCAAAATTCCTATAATCATAAGGATGATCTTCCACCATCATAGCCAGGCGCTTAACTTTAGGATCTGTTGATGGACCTTTTGGAACAGCCCAGCTTTTTAAAACGCCTTCCATTTCAAGTCTGAAATCATAATGCAGATGAGAAGCGGCATGCTTCTGTATCACAAATCTCAGCTTATCATCTTTGGGTTTACCACCTGTAGGTTCGGGGCTTTCTTTAAAATTACGTTTTGCTTTATATTTTGTTAATCCCATACTTCAAGAATATTTTTGATCTTTCATCTTTACTAAAAATTAAGTGCCAGTATAAATAAAAAGCCGGCTTTCACCGGCTTACATTTATCTTGAACCATAACGGCCTTTGCCTCTTTTTACAGGCGCTTTGCCATCACGGTAATCATCCTGGTCTTCCCAACTTTGTCCTCGCTGCTGTCCATCCCTATGTCCGAAACCTTCAGTTTGGCCTGAACTCTGGTAACCACTGTTTCTGAATTCATGGTCATCCATCTCATCTTCATAACTATCTCTGTTATCATAACCTGAGCGGTTGTAACGATCCTGTTCATTCTGACTTGTATATGTTCCGCGTCTTCCTCCATCACTGTTAAAACGAAGATCTCTTGTTGCTCCGTTATAAACATCTGCAACATAGTCATCAGGACCTATACCCGGATGTCTTTTATTACTACCACGATATTCTTCTGCTCCACGGCTTTCAGGATGCTCACCATACAAATTGCGTGAATTACGTCCTCCGCCTTGTCTTTCATTATGGTCGTTTCTATATTGACCCTCGGATGAAGAACCGTATTGACGTGAACGCATTTCATTCTCATAGGCTTTTCTTCCTTCGTAATATCCTCTTTCAAATTCTGACATTTGAGAAGACCTGCCGCCATCATTTCCATCAGAATTCTTTATTGAACCAGATCGCTGATTAGCTCTTGGCCAGTCGGATCCATTTTCCATTCTTAGATCATCTTCATCCTCACCCATATCAGTATTTTTACTGTTCGTTTTTTGTTTGCGTCCCAGCTGGTCTTTACCATTTCGTTTAAGGCTGGAACTGCCTGTCTTTGGCGATTGTGTGGCTTTGTCGGATTTGTTTTTCATGTTGTAATATTTATGAATTAATATAAATTGAAATACTATCGTTATTCCACTAATATTTTATGCCAAAGGCCGATTTTTTGCCGGAGAAGGTTATTTTTTTGATTTCAATTCTATAAATGAAGCTCTGATTAATCTTAAATAATAATTCATAAATAGAAATTTCCCGTTTGCAGGTGGCATTCTTTTTAACTCTTTTATCATTAAAGATTTAAAAAAATGAAACGTACGATTATTTACTCCCTGTTGCTAATGATTATACTGGCAGGCTGTGCACCTACAACCTACATTACAGGATCATGGAAAAGTCCCACCGCAGCTGCCAAACAGTATAAGAGTATCCTTGTTGCTGCTTTTACCAATAATACAATTGCGCGTTCAACACTGGAAAAGGACATGGCAGCAATTCTCTCTAAGAATGTAACTGTTCTGAAAAGTATAGATGAATTTCCTCCGACTATAAATAATACAGATTCGAGTAAAGCAGCAATTATTGATAAAATGAAAGGAAGGATAGATGCTATTCTTGCCATCTCTATTATCAGCCGTGAAACAGAAACGAGATATATACCGGGAGAAAGACCTTATGATCCATTAAATTATATGTATTACAGTGATTTCTGGGGATATTATAATTATCGTTATCCAACTTTGTATCAACAGGGATATTATGAACAGAACAAAGTCTATTATATAGAAACCAATTTATACGATGCCGAAAATGAAAAACTGATCTGGTCTGCACAATCAAAAACATATAGTCCTGATGACCTTGAACCATTTTCAAAGGAATTTGCTGCAGTTATCGTAACGAAGATGCAGGAAGAGAAGATCATTTCAGGTTATCAGAAAAAGAAAGACACCGCTTTTGATGGATATTAATACTATCTAATTTTCTTATTGCTTGATTATCTTTTCTGACCGGGTTTCATTGTCGGTCCTTATAATTATAATATAAATACCATTGGTATAAGAAGACATATCAATCACTTCTTTTGAAGAGATATTTCCAGATCTCACACACTCACCTAAAACATTATATATTTCCATAATAATATTTTTCGACTTTGAAGTCTCGGTTACGATGGTGATTAGATTCTGAGTAGGATTCGGAAATATTCTCATCATCTTTTGTTCTGCACCGGGAATATAATTTACTGATGTAACAAGCGGGACTCCATCAGGATAAAAAGCATATAAACCAGTACCTCCGCCCTGATAAAGATCATTGTAACCTCCTGTATATACTACATTCTGCGAATTTACTTTAATACTATTATAAGTAACACTGATCAGAGGAGAATTGGTAGAATCATATGCAGTAAAAGTGTTTCCATCAAACATGAATATTCCATTCTTATGTGCACACCAGACATTATTACTTGTATCAACATCCAATGCAGCTATTCCTTCTGCAGGAATTGCACTGTTGGTTGAATCAAAATATGTAAACCCTGAAGCAGAATACTTAAGCAAGCCTTTTCCTGTGGCCATCCAGGTATTGCCTGACTTATCATTGACTATTTCAGCGATACGTTGTCTTCCCCAGTGATACGGAATGCCATAATTTCCGCCTTCGTAATTAACCCATGCTGAACCATTGAAGACGTTAACACCGGAATCCAAAGTTCCTACCCAGATCTCGTCTGTGATATCATTGTAAGCTACACTGATAGGAATTGCACCTTTAAAACCCGGAGTATTTAACCTGTTATACTGCGCAAAAGTGCTTCCATTAAACTTATGCACTGAAAGATTCGAAGCTATCCACTTGTTATTAGCTGAATCTACAGCAATATCCTTGGCCGGATTTGGAGTGCTGTAAAATGTATTGGGTCCGGGATTGAATTCAATTAATCCTGATTGAAATCCTCCATAAAGCTTATTGGAATTGTCTGTCTTTACAGAATAAACTTCTAATCCTCCGGAACCACCGGTTGTATCAAACACCCAGGTGTTGTTTGTTTTTAAGGTAGAGATATCACTTCTTGTACCTATTACAACATCATCGTTAGAATGAATATCAATATCAGTAACGTAATTGTAATTTAACTGAAGGTCACTTGTACCTGTATATGTCCCCCAGAATTGCCTGTCATAAGTTGTAACCCCAATTCTTGTAGCTATCCAGATAAGGTTGTTCTTATCCAGATCAATACGATTCACATAATTATTATTTAAACTCGCGGTTGTATTATAATGATCCCAAACCGCACCTCCGTTTAATCGTGAAATCCCCAATGCTGTAGGAGATGTGGTATAGCTTATCCAAATATTATCCTGCTTATCACAACGAACCTGCATTACTTCATTCTTCTTAATGGTGGAATTTGAAATAGAATAATTAGTCGCTGTTGTTCCGGATAATTTACTGATACCGTCATAAGCCCAGCCTATCCATAAGTTTGCAGCTGAATCCGTTGACAAAGAACGCACGTAGCTGTTTGGCAAGGAAGTGTTGGCATAGTTATAAATTTGCCATGTGCTGCCGGTATATTTTGCAACTTTATCTGCACATCCTGCCCATAACATTCCATTTTTATCTGTCGTAACCGCTCCAACGATAGAAGAAGTAAAACCGATAGTCGCTGATGGAGTATTTGTGAAAACACCGGAATTGTATGCAGATAATCCTGCACCATGACCTAAATACATAGTATTGGTTGGTTTGTGACAACAGATATCGTAAATGAAATTATTAGGCAAAGTTGAATTAGATGTGCCGAGTAATGTAAAAGTAGATCCGTTGTAAATAAGTAAACCAAAATTTGTCCCTACATACAATAGACCATTGGTATCTGTCGCCATGGAAAGCATATTCAGTGAAGCCGGCAGATTAGAATTAGATGTGGTTATATTCGTAATATTATCAGAACCATCCATCTTTGAGATTCCATAAGGATTTCCGGTTGTACAATATCCCATCCACTTTACACTGTTCTTTTCATCTACACAAAATGCATCTGCCCTGCTTGATAAAAATGTATATGGTGGATTTAAATAGGTAAAGAAGCCTGCTCCTTTTTCTTTGTGCAAGGTATTGATTGAACTCATCCACACAAAATCCGAAACTGAATCCAATACAATTTTATACATATAAATGCTGTTCAGAAAAGTGCGTGCTGTGTTTTTATACAACATTACAAATCCTCCTCCTGTAGCGAGGCAAGGAATATCCTGACTGTTAACAACAAGCGAATTGACCTGGATAACATTACTGATCCTTACCCATGAAGCACCGCCAGAATATTCAAATACACCATTCTGACCACCCACTAATAAATTCCCGTTTGATTTTTTTGCAAATTCATGTGCCATCCCCGAAGCAAAATTCGCGTTGCTGATCTGCCATGTTGATCCGGTAAGTTTGTACATACCGGTATAAGAAGCAATGAACATATCTCCGTTTGAATATTGAATGATATCTTCGATCGGGCCGCCTGCAGGAGAAGAGAACTGATCAAAAGTCGTCCATGAAACTCCATCGAATTTATAAACCGTCTGTATTCCCCCTACCCACATATTATTCAAATTATCAAAGAAAATACTGCTGGCTGTGAATGGAACATTTGAACCATAAGGCCCGTCCAAAGAAGTAAACTGATCATTTGAAATAGTTACGATACCACGGCCGGTAGCAATAAATAGCTGCCCGTTATTTTTTTTGATATCGTACACTTTGTTGTGAGGGATAGTAGAATTCGCCTTATTAAATTCCTTTCTAACACCTGTTGAAATAATATATTTAATAAGACCGCCATCGGTACCAACCCACATTGTATCATTATCTTTTAATAATGCATTTACATTTCTGTCATTGGTATAATTGATCCAGTTATTCTGAGAATAACCTATTATAGATATCAGAATAAAACTAATTAAGGAAAGTTTTTTCATGTTGAGGAATTTAAGTCTAAGATAGAACAATTATGAAAATACACAAGACTTAGAGGACTAAACTAAAACAAGCTCAGCTGCTCATTTCCCGGAGGCTGTGCTTTTCCAAACACTGTTCTTCCACCGTACTTATATGATTCCGCTCTTTCTTTAGCGATCACTTTATCAAACGCATTTTCATCCGGCTCAAAGCTTTGTTCCATTAACTGAGAAACCATTGTAAGGTTTTTTATTGCCTGCTGTTTGTCAGTATTGCCAAGTTTTGCTTTTTGAATAGCGTTGTTCAAAAGCTCGATCGTTTCATCATAAGTATTGACAGGAACAGGAAAGGGATGACCGTCTTTTCCTCCATGTGCAAAAGAAAATCTTGCAGGATCCGAGAATCGTGATGGTGTTCCGTGGATCACTTCACTTACCAGAGCAAGAGATTGAATTGTACGAGGACCCACACCTTCCAGTAAAAGTAATGATTCAAAATCCCGTAATTCTTTATCATGAGCTAAAGCCAGAACACTTCCAAGTCTCTTCAAGTTAACATCCTTCGCTCTTACATCATGATGTTTTGGCATTACGATCTTTTGTATTTCCGGCATCATTAAAACAGGATCTTCTTTAACAATTTCAAGCATTGCGGATTTTGTCTCAGCAGCCTGAATATCTGCAAGATTCAGGATCACGCCCTGATTCTTTCCATAAATGGAAGTATGCGGATTCTCAACAAATGATTTGACCTGTTCAGAATGCCAGTGATATCTCCTTGCCATTCCGCTGGCATCATTCATGCCCTGCTGAACTACAGCCCATTCTCCTTTGTCGGTGACAATAAATGTATGAAGATAGATCTGGAAACCATCCTGAATTGCAGTATTATCAACCTTTGCAGTTAATTTACTGGACCTTACCAGGTCGTTGCCGTTTAGACCTGTCCTTTCGCCAAAGGCAATAAGCTCGGAAGGTGTTTGTCGTGAATATTTTCCTTTTCCTCCGCAGATATAAATTCCGAGTTCTTTGTACTTCGGGTTAACCGCCCTTTTTAAGGCACCCATCACTGAAGTGGTTATTCCGGATGAATGCCAGTCCATGCCCATTACACAACCCAAAGACTGAAACCAGAAAGGGTCACTTAACCTGCTTAACACAGCTGACTTGCCATATTCAAGGACTATTGACTCAACGATGGCACCTCCGAGCAAACTCATGCGTTCAGCAAGCCATGGGGGAACTTGGCCATAGTGAAGAGGCAGATCGGCAGTTCGCCTGTTATTAAAATACAGCTTGGGCATAATCTTAAATTACAAAAAAAACACATTAGAATTTTCACATTTCGACCAAGTCAAAAGAATATTCTTTATATTCGTCCCTTGACTGTACGAGGCAAATCCAGTATAAGAGATAATTAAGTTAATACAACGAATTTGTTTAACAAACACAGATTCGTAATTCGTTAAGATTCGTTATCCGTACCTGGCACAGCCTTTTTAAATTGAATAATTAACCAATAATATATGATCATGAAAAATTCAGGATTAAAAACATTTTTTGCTGCCATTGCTGTTACAACGGCTTGTGTTCCGGATGAAAACGGAGATAACATCGGAAATGATGAGATCACCGAAAACAGAAGTATGGGCAGCGATTGCAACCCAAACAATGTAATGTGGGACGGATATACTTCTCCTGAAGAAAGAGTTGGTGATGTACCATGTGCTGAAAAGTGTAACAATGGTGATAAGCATGATGCTCATGGTGAAGGCCATGACAAAGGACATGCTGAAGAACCTAAAGAAGATGCAGGCCACGGACATCACTAGTCCTGAACATTAATATTTGCCGCAGATTTACAGATTAGAAAATTTTATTGTTTCGAATAAAAATCAACAAATAAAATCCAATCTGCAGATCTGCGGCTATTTTTTCTACCTACAGCTTAAATCCTGATAATCTGTAAATCTGCAGCTATAAACCTTTCTACTTCACGGCAGCCAAGCTGCTATGAATTCTTAAACATCTCCCGCCCAAAATTGTTATCTTTGTATCTCTAATAAATCAAAGATGCAATCAGTATTAAATACCATTGAAGAAGCCATTGCCGACATTAAAGCAGGGAAAGTAATTATAGTTGTTGATGATGAAGGACGTGAGAACGAAGGCGATTTTTTAACCGCTGCACGTAACGTTACTCCTGAGGTGATCAATTTTATGGCGACTCACGGGCGCGGACTTATCTGCGCTGCAATCACTGAAGTGCGTTGTGAAGAGCTTGGCCTCGAAATGATGGTCAGCAATAATACAGCTGAACACAGCACTGCATTTACTGTTTCTGTTGATCTTCTCGGTTATGGATGTACTACAGGAATTTCTGCTTCTGACCGCTCCAAAACAATTCAGGCACTTATCAATCCTAATATTAAACCGGAAGAATTCGGTAAGCCGGGACATATATTTCCTTTAAAAGCAAAAAACGGTGGCGTTCTTCGCAGAGCAGGACATACTGAAGCAACGATAGATCTTGCACGTATAGCAGGTTTTGAGCCTGCAGGTGCGCTCGTGGAGATCATGAATGAAGATGGCACCATGGCTCGTTTGCCTCAGTTGCTTGAGATCGCTAAAAAACATGATCTTAAAATAATATCTATTGAAGATCTTATTGCTTACAGACTGAAGAACGAAAGTATAATCACTAAAGATGTTCAGGTGAAAATGCCAACCGAATGGGGTAATTTTGAACTTGTTGCTTATCGCCAGACAACCAATGACCAGGAACATCTTGCATTAATAAAAGGAACATGGGAAAAAGATGAACCGGTTTTGGTTCGTGTTCACTCATCTTGTTTAACAGGCGATATTTTTGGTTCATGCAGATGTGATTGCGGTCATCAACTTCACCGCTCAATGGAAATGATTGAAAAAGCAGGCAAAGGTGTTATTGTATATATGAACCAGGAAGGCCGCGGAATAGGACTACTTAATAAATTAAAAGCATACAAACTCCAGGAAGAAGGCCGTGATACTGTAGAAGCGAATGAAGAGCTTGGATTTAAATCAGATGAGCGCGATTACGGAGTTGGAGCTCAGATCATACGCGACCTTGGGATCACCAAAATAAAACTGATGAGTAATAATCCGAAAAAACGTGCGGGATTAATTGGTTACGGATTAGAGATAGTGGAAAATGTTGCTATTGAAATTCAATCGAATGAGCATAATAAATTTTATCTGCAAACAAAACGGGATAAGTTAGGGCATTCGATAAAGGTTGATCATAAGTAGGAGTCGGGAGAGCTTAGTTAATCAAGAGGTTAACCTAATTTCACTTTCGTAGCGTCATCCCGTGCTTGACACGGGTCTTCATTAATGCTTGCAGAATCTTAAGCCGCAGATTCGCAGATTCTATTTCTAAATATTTAGAGGCAGATTATCACTTCGCGATTTGATTAGTAATCTTCTTTAATTATCCTGAGGCAATGGATCTGTCTTCGTAGAATTCTGCTTGTTCTTTTTGCGTTCTCTCAGATTTCCTAAGTAACGTTTATATAATTGTCCGATCGTATCAAACTCCTCTCTGTATAAAACCCCTACTCCCTGAGTGTACGGGCCTGCGGTATAGATCTGGTTATTATCGTTTGCCTTATTGAAAGCCTTGATCCTGAACTTCCCGTCATCAGTGATCTTATAATCCACATTAACATCTCCTACAATGTTGTTTGTATTATTGGTAGTTGCATTGTTATTATTGTTCACACCGAGATTACCATCAATACTTAACCGGTCATCGAAAAGCTGGGTTGAAAGCGCGACACCAAGTTCTTCTTTACTGATCTCATCTCCCGGACGGTAATTAACACCAATATCAAAATCGTTACTGATCTTACTAAGCATATTACTCAGCTGATTGGATAAAAGCTCACTGGTATTAGCATATGTCGCAGAAGCAACACCCGGACCTGTTCCGGCACCTGTTAATTGAGGTGGTGTCACAAAGCTATTGAGGATCAGTAAAGAGAAAACCTGCCTGTTCATCTCCGCATCCGTATTGATATAACTCATGACCTGCTGACGAATACCGGCATCTACCGTAGGAATATTAATATCAAAATTAATTTCCGGAGACAAAAGATCATCCGTCATTGCAAGCTTCAGATCTACGGGATAGCGTCTCTTATAGGTGCTGGAAGAGTCCGTAGGGAAAAATGGTTTTAGAGAAGCACGGGCTTTATAAACCGCATTGATATTAACATCTGCTTTATAAGGAACTCCGCTCCATTTAATCACACTTCCTTTTTCTATATCGAATCTCTTATTAATAATATTCTGAAGCGTGAATAAATAATCTCCATTCTCTATCACATAATCACCATACATTTTAAACTCACCTCTTGAGCTGATCTGAAGCTTAATATTACCCTCTCCTCTTGCCTTGATAACATCACCCACCTTCTGATCAAAGATCAGCTGAACCTCTGCATCCGGAGTTACTTCCAGGTCAAAGTTCAAAGCAAGTCCGCCCAGTTTAACATTATAAATATTCTTATTAGTGGATACAGAATCCTTTTTAACGAAGGTGATAAAATTATTTTCACTTACTTCAGCAGGACCGGAAAGAGGAATAAAGAGTTTTGTTATTTCTGTTTTAGAAAGTAAAGAAACCTTGTCTGACTTATCATTCGAGGTGATCTTTTCGGTCTTCACATTAGCATCAATTCTTAATTCATCCTTCACAAAACCAAAGATGTTTATGATCCCAGTTACATAAGCTTTCCCGTAATACAGGTTATTCTCTGCCTCCGTGGTGTTGAGACACATAAACTTAGTTGCCCTGATATCATAATCCAGCTGAAAATCTTTGAAATTATCATGGTAAAGTTTTCCGGTGGCAATAGCTTTATTATTATTGATATCATACAACACCATATCTTCTATGCCAAATGAATTATTCTCAATGATTATATCATGATTAAAATGATAGGAAGTATTCAGATAACTTACAGTCACCTTTTTTGCATTCACGTTTAATTTCCCCGCAACCAAAGGCTTTTTAACGGAGCCCTTCAAAGTCATGGCCCCTGAAAACTGTCCTTTAAAGTCAGAACAATAATCCTGGATATAAGGTTCGAAAACTCTCATTTGTATTGCCTGAAGGTTCACTTCCATATCCAGATTCTCTTCCTGTCTTTTCGGATAATAATAGCCTGAAAATAAAATGTTAGGTATAATTCCTAAAGTAAATGTACCATGCAGATACAATGCTTCTTTAGCTTTATCCCATACACTTTCCACATCTCCATCACCAATCTGTTCATCATTCAGAAATAAGGAATTAAAAGTTGTATTGCTGGTGAAGATCATATTATTATAAGCATCCTGAACACGTGATTGCCCTGTCACTGTTCCTCTTAGTTTAAGTCCCAGAGGTCTGGTGATCACATTCAGATTAGCGAGATTAAAATTATTGAGGTCCAGCACAACCTGATCCTGCTTATTTTTGGATATTATGCCATTCACAGCAATTGATTGCTTATCATGTTCAAACATCAGATCGCGAATACTTATCCGTGAAGAATCAACGAGAACCTCATTGGTTTTACTTACATCCCATATAGAGTCTGAAATAACAAACACAGAAGGAAGTATCTTAAATTGTATCTGCTGATCAGAGTTGAAGCGTAAAAAAGCATTGAGATCTCCTTTATACAATTTCGTTTTCGCCTGATTATCCCATGTTACCTGGAGATTTACGCTATCATCAAGGGTGCTTGTATTTAATGAAAGATCAGTAAGCCATAAGCTGTCTGTCAGATAAAACCTATCTGAGGTCATTCTTACATCGAGTTCTTTGAACTTTGTTTCCGCATCAATATTCCAATTCTGTAATACATATCCATATAATTCTAATCTTGAGGAATTGCCTTTTAATGACAAATCACTTAAAGAAGAATTATAATTTCCGGTGATAGAAGTTCTCGGAGCTATCTTTATTTCAGGCGCAAATAGTCTGGTAACTGCTTCAGTCATTTTGAAAAGAAAACTGTATTCAAAGATCTGCAGAGGATTGCTCTTGGATTTTGATTTTTTCACATAAGCAGGTAAATAGTTATTCATCAGGTTTTGCAATGACGAAGGAAGCTCAAGAATCTTAAAGCTTCCTCTTATTCTTGCGTCACAAAAATCAGAGAATAGTTTAATCGATTTAACTCCATTCTCTTCCTCTGAAATAAGATTGAAAACACTAAGCTTATACACATCATCATTTTCTTTATAAACCGTGTTATCAAAATTGATCTGTCCGATAAGGTTATCAATATTGTTTCCCGTAACATTAATGATCACCTGCGTTGAAAGATCTGTCTTCTTATCTGTTTTAACAAAATGCAATGCACCAAGATCAGCTTTATTAACTGTTGCAATAAAATCAAGATTCGGGAGCTTTTTAGTAAAATCAACCTTTCCTATGAAATCGAAATCAATGTTATCATCCTTTACAGCAAGCTTTCCTTTAAAGACTTGTTTTGCAACATTTCCTTCTATTGCAACATTGCTGTAGGTGTAATTATTAAAATCTATAGTTGTGATTGTTCCGCTGAGCTTTGCAGCTACATCTTCAAGAGTAAAACCTTCACCATCCACTACAACATTGGCAGTTACTTTTCCTAAAAGAGGAGCGTTGAAAAAACGCCCGAAATCAAAACCATATGAACGGATCTTCCCTTTGTACAATTCTTTATCCTTTTTATCATCATGTCTTAATGAGAGATCCGTTGATAATCTTCCTAATGCCGAAGAAAAATCCCCATAAGCATAAAAATCGTTATACAAACCCGTAAATGTTCCTTTGAATTTGATATTTCCAAGCTTCTGAATATTGGCTGGCAGATCAAGCCTGTGATATTCTGTAAAAGGCGGCAGAGGAAATGCTTTCAGATCTTCGTAGTTCGTTGACAAATTTTCAACGTTAAGATGGATAAGTGTTTCATCAAAATTCGGTAATCCTGTAAAAGCAAAATCACCGATGTAATGTGTGCTTCCTCCAAGATAAATATCCATTTTTTTTCCTCTTAGATCACTCACTTTTCCGGTCACTTTTCCCGTTACCGTAATAGCTTTATAAAGTCCTTTTAATCCGGGAGCAAAATATGCCAGATCATTCATTTCAAGTACAGATTGATCAAACTCCGCACTCAGCTTTACTTTATTGATGAAATTATTGAAATCGCTGTATTGATCATACTTAAAAGAAAGATCTGTTGCAATATTGCTTTCTGCGGTCCTTAACTTTAGCGCATCCATTTTCACTCCAACCGGGCTAACATTCACGAATGAGCTTAAGCTTTTAAGAATGAATCCGCTTTTTTCAATAGCTGAAAGATATTCAATGGTACCACGGATAGTATCATGATCAAGCTTGATATCAGTAAACCTTCCGTTGATATGATTTACTCCAAGATCAATAAAGTTGATCCCTGTTGTGATCATAGTATCATGCTCATTCCTGTAGTTAAATGTTGTATTAACACAAGTAATCTCAGATACTTGAATATCCCAGTATGGTTTAACCGTTTTCGCAGTATCCCAGGAGGTGAACGCATCTATTATGAACTGCAGGTTCAGGTCTTCATCTTCCCTGTATTTGATGAGTGAAGCGTTTGTATTCAAAAGAACTACATTGCTTATCAAAAGCTTATGTTTTTCAAAATCAAGCTCCCCTAGATCCACTTTAAGCTTTTTAGAATAAAGAAGAGTATCTTTATGCAGATCTTCTATATAAACATCAGTAAGTACAACAGTCTTGACAAATTCAATATCAACACTTCCGATCTCTACCTTTGTATGAAGTCTTTTAGATAAATAAGCTGCGGCTTTATGACCTGCAAAGGTTTGTATGCTTTTGACCTGGATAAGTAAAAATAAAAGTACTGACAGAAATATCAGTATGGAGATAAGACGAAATAATATGTTTGTTAGTTTTTTAATACCTTTGAATTTTAAGAGCCGTCCCGCTGAAAGGCGGGACGAAGTTAACGATAATGAGTAAACCAAGGAACTGGCTTCACGCGCTCATCAGCAGAATATAATTCCTGTTGTTGATCAGGCCATTCAAAAAGCCGGTATTAAAAAAGAAGATATAAGCGCCATTGCTTTTACAAGAGGCCCCGGATTAATGGGCTCACTCCTCGTTGGAACATCATTTTCAAAGGCTTTTGCTATGGGATTACAAATTCCTCTCATTGAAGTTAACCATATGCAGGGGCATATTTTAGCTCATTTTATTGACACTCCCGAAGAAACACCTAAGAAGCCGTCTTTCCCTTTTATTTGTCTCACCGTTTCCGGAGGACATACCCAGATAGTTGTTGTTAAAGATCATTTCGATATGCAGGTGATCGGAGAAACCATTGATGATGCCGCTGGTGAAGCTTTTGACAAAGCAGCTAAAATAATGGGACTGCCATATCCCGGAGGTCCGCTGATCGATAAATATGCTAAAGAAGGTAATCCGAAAGCTTATAAGTTTACCAAGCCTCATATCCCGGAATTGAATTTCTCTTTCAGTGGATTAAAAACGGGATTTATGAACTTCATTAATAACGAAAGTGCCAGAGATTCCGGTTTTGTGGAAAATAACAAGGCTGACATCTGCGCATCCATTCAGTTTACTATCATTACTATATTAATGGATAAGCTTAAAGCTGCCTCGGAACAAACCGGTATAAAACAAATAGCCATTGCAGGGGGTGTTTCTGCAAACTCAGGTTTACGCGATACTTTAAAAAAACTTGAAAAAGAATTAGCTTGGGAGGTTTTTATTCCGAAATTTGAATATTGTACCGATAATGCTGCAATGATTGCCATAACCGGATATTATAAATATTTAAAGAAAGATTTTACAAGCCAGGCAGCAACACCATTGGCCCGGTATGAATTAAAATAAATTGAATAAAAAACTTACATACTATATTTTATTTATCAGCACTGTTCTTCCGCTCTGTATGAACGGAATGGAAACAGATACTATCATTCGGAAGAAGCCTGTTAAAACCGACAATTTAAAAGAGAGAATTTTCAATTCTCCAATGGTTCTTAAAACCAGCCCTACCGCGTTTCTTTTAGGGGCTATGTTTCCTCCTTTTACAGCAGAGTACAGATTAATGATGGAAATCAGTTCCGGAAAAAGACAATCTGAACAGCTTGGAATATCTTATCTTGGAAAGAACATCTTCGTGAATGCTATTGAGAAAGCAGCAAACATTCCTGCCGAATATCATTATAAAGTTGAAGGCTGGAGAATACAATACGCTCATAAATTTTATCTTGTAGGAAGAAGAGGTTATGCTCCATTTGGTTTTTTTGTGGGGCCATCCGTTTCTTATGCAAATGCGAGGATCGCGATCGGCCGCAAAAGATATTATGAAGAAGTGTATTTTGATTTCAGGCACTTTAACGTGAATGCTATAATTGGCGTGCAGGTAGGAAAAGCAAACAGTTTAACTTTTGAAGTTTATGGCGGTATTGGATATAAATCAAATAAGGTTTATTACCACTCAAGTTCTGCCAATATTACCCCATACGATACAGAAGATTTCGGTCTTATCTACCAAACGAATCTGAACCTATTATTTGGGATAAATATAGGATATGCCAGATAAAAAAAGCCGCCTCTATTCAGAAGCGGCTTTTAAATTTTTCAATAAATGTTATTTCATTTTTATTATTCTAAGCTGTGCATTTCCCTCATCACCATTAATAACATTAACCAAATACATTCCTGAGCTGAGGCCATCAATTGTGAAAGATCCTTTCAGCTGTGAGATCTTAATTGATCTGATCACTCTTCCTGTAACATCCATGATTTCAATTCTTGAATCAGAAGTTATTTTAGTCAGATCATAAGAAACCGTTGTTTGATCTGAAAATGGATTCGGATACACATTTAAGATTGTATTCGTTTTTACATTTTCTTCTACCCCAACTACATTGCCTTCGGTGATCTGAAACTGATCAAACGCTGCTTCAACGAGATGACCACTTGCAATATCAGCCGTCCTTACAATTAATTTCATGGTAGCCGTAACAGCTATTATTGAATCTATAGGGAATGATCTATAAACCCAGCTTGAATTTCCCGGACTATTATATATTAAAGAATCCACTGTGACAGTTGTAATTCCATTATTCAGGCTGATCTTTAAATAATCATTAGGAACACCTGATCCACCTGCATTATAAAACCAATGAGTATAGTTCAAATAAGGATTTGAATAATTTGAAAGATTAAATATAGGGGATGTTAAGAGTGTAGAACCGTTATCGACATCATCGGAAGCAGCACTTCCACCGCCATTACCTGTAACATATGCACGGTTACCGCAATCTAAACTATCATCCATACCAGGATTTGAAAAAGCCGTTCCATTCATTGTTCCTACAGGAACCCCTCTCTCCCAATCTCCTGTAGATGCACTTCCGGTAACTGTCCATCCGAAGTTAAAAGTGAAATCATCATAATAACCCGGAGAGACTTCAAATATCAAATCTCCTGAAGTAGAATTGATCACCATATTACGGGCGCAGTTCGTCAAATATCCCCACTTTCCTCCCGCAACTTCATAATTTCCAGGGTATATTCCGGGAATAGTAAAATTACCTGATGCATCGGTTACTGTCGAATAATTGAAATCATTATTTCCAATGGAAACATTCGCACCTGCAACACCAGTTGTGGTACCGGTTTCAATTACCCTTCCGTTTAATGAAATCACCTGAATAGGAATTAAAGCAACATCCCTGATAGTAACACTTGCCGGAACCAAAGACACTCCAGTGATAGTTTTAGAATAATATCCAGGCTTAGAATAAACAACTGTGTATAAACCTCCCGGTGAAGGAAGTCCTGTTCTATATGTACCGGTTATGTCTGAGTTGTCTGAAACGTTCGATGACATGATCTGTACGCCTGCTCCTGTGATCGGCAGACCGGTAACAGAGTCCGTAACCATACCTTCAAGATAACAAGCACGTTCGTAAGTTGGAGTGAAAACAAATAATCCATCTTCCATATTCGAAACGACAATAGTTCCGGAAGGAAGATAAGGATATACTCCCCAGGTTCCTTCAAAACCACCACCGCTAGCTGCATAAGTATCATAATTTCCAACCTGAACTAAATTTGAAGGACGGCCTGCATCTACAATTGTAAAACCGTCTTTATACCAGGACGTAACTGCATAATCATTTCCTCCAACACGGATGATATGCGTATTATGCACAACCGACTGAGATCCTGGATTAGATTGAATTCTGTCTAACTCTACAATATTGGTTGGATCTGTAACATCATAAGAAGTAAGAAATGAATTATCTACCTCATCAGTAGTAAATAATGTTTTACTGTTAGTAGAAAGCCAGGTATTATGAGTGAAATTGCTGGGAGTATACTTTATTGAAAGTTCAACCGGTGTAGCTTTATTAGTAAAATCTACAACTGAAAAATATCCTGCATAGATATGTCCGGCCCACAAAGTATCATTTCTTACATAACCATCATGAACGTAAGCCTGTTGGCCCGCTCCTACTTCATATTTACCAGCAAAAGTCGGGTTCCATGGATCTGTAAGATCCGCAGCAATTGCTCCTCCGTTAAACAAATTACTTCCATATAAATATGCAAAATGGCCATCAATATGCAATGCATGGATTGTATTTAAAGCTCCGGCAATAGTTCCGTCACCCGTCCAATTTTTATAAACTATTCCTGTAACATCCGGAAGACTTCTCATATTAACGATCTGCAATCCTCCCCCACCTTCAGTTGTAACATAAGCATAGTTACCATAAACCTTAATTTCTTTCCAGAGATTATTTACATTCGGGATCTTTTTTACCTCAACAGGAGTTGATGGATTTGTTACATCAACAATTGACATTCCATCCTCTACACCAACTAGAGCATATTCATTTCCTAATGAATCCACATACCCGCAGATATTAGCACAGGTTTTACCTGGATATGCCAGCTGGCCACGTAAAACAACATTCAGATTCTGTGCGATAACACTTGCTGATATAGAAAGAGCAAGTGTAACGCAAGTAAACAACATTCGTAATTTCATTTCAATAAGAGAGATTTAGTTTAGAGGGATGATTATCTGTCTAAGTACGGTATTTTATTCTGAAAAACCAAGAATATAGCAGGTGGAAATCAGGATCAGAAAGACCTGAATCATGAGTATATGGCAAAAAAAAATCCCGTTCTTTCAAACGGAATCTTTTTATTAATCGAAATCAAGTGTCAGATCTTTTCCATCATCCTTACCTTTTTTTCTCTTTTTCTTTTCTTCTGAAGGAAGCTTTATTTCAGCATTGATCATTTGGTCAATTGAAAGCATATTCTTTTCTTTTGCCGGCTCTTGCGCTTTTTTTATTGCTTCGAGCGGTGACATACCGCTTTCTTCAAACTCTTCCAGAACATCTTCTTCAATATGGACCTCAACAGGAGGAAGTAAGTTGATCTCTTTCACCTTAGCATAGGACAATTTATTGCCTTTTGCCTTAAGTCCTTTAACTTCTATGAACTCATGAAGCTTGATCTGCTCAGTAGGAACTTCCTTATCTTTTACCTTTGAGAATTTCACCTCTACTATCGGTAATTCTTCAGTAGTCACAACTTCAATGCGTGATCCTTCAGCTTCTGAAATAAAGAGTGTTTTCTTATCATTGACCTCAACCATAAAACGTTTTACAAAATATGTTTTACTTTCTCCGTCAAGGTATATTGCCGAAACAGGTTTTTTCGGATTGAACTTCTCTATCAGAACCATATCCTGATCGAAATGTGTGGAAACATCAAAACCTGTAAGCTTGTAATATCCATTCTGTGTTACTGTCAGGATCTTATCTTCAGGGCCGAAGCTTCCTAAAAACTGACCGCGCTTGTCGGTATTTAATCTGTGAACAGTGTCATCAAACCAGATGTCACGCGCTCCTAAAGTTGATACGCCTTTTTCTTTAAGAATGATCTTTCTTACAGCATATTTGGTAACCACATTTCCTAATGAATTCCGTCCTTTTACAGCTAACTCAGAGAAATTAAGGTCCCACTGAACCTTTCTTAATCCCGGCATAGGCTTTAACTGGACCTCAACAACTTCAGCTTCTCCATTTGGATTTGCAGTAAAATATAAGACTTCAGAACCTTTCGTTCCTTTGGTAAGATCATATTGCTTATCGCGTGTAACCCCCGTAACCGGGAAGCGTTTCATAAACACGCTGCCTGATTTCCCATCACGATAGATCATATTATAAACAGTGCGTTCATCATTCTTTTTGAACACTGCAATATGTATGAGGTCTTTTCCTACGAAAGCTTTATCTGCAACCTTGGAAACCTGCATGGTTCCATCCTTACGAAAGACAATGATATCATCTATATCAGAACACTCTCCAACAAATTCATCTTTCTTTAATCCGTATCCGGCAAAACCTTCTTCACGGTTCACATATAATTTTTCATTTGCAACAACAACGCTTGTCGCGACAATTGTTTCAAAAGACTTGATCTCAGTTTTACGCTCGCGGCCCGGACCATATTTCTTTTTTAGGTTCTTGAAATACTCGATCGCGTAATCTGTAAGATGTGCCAGGTGGTGATCGATCTCTTTGATACGGGCATCCAGTGATCTCATTTTTTCATCTGCTTTTGCAGAATCGAAACGAGTGATACGAATCATTGGAATTTGTGTAAGCTTTTCGAAATCCTCATTTGTGATCTCGCGGATGAACTGTTTCTTATATTTGGCGAAACGTCCGTCAAGATATCCAAATAAACTTGCCTTGTCGGAATAATTCTTAAAGTCAATATACATTTCATCCTTGATGAAGATCTTCTCAAGAGAAGCAAACATATAAGATTCCTGCAATTCACCTTTTTCAATCTCGAGCTCGCTCTTTAAGAGACCTAAAGTCTGATGAGTGGAGATCTTGAGTATTTCATTAACCCCAATAAATCTCGGTTTGTCATTTTCAATGATACATGCATTCGGAGAAATTGAAACTTCACAATCAGTGAAAGCATACAATGCATCAATTGTTTTATCAGGAGAGATGCCGGGAACAAGATGAACAACAATTTCAACATTTTCAGCTGTATTATCTTCTACCTTTTTTATCTTGATCTTTCCTTTGTCGTTCGCAGCAACTATTGAATCTATAAGCGATCCTGTGGTTGTACCAAAAGGGATCTCATTGATCACAAGCGTCTTTTTATCCAGCAATGATATCTTTGCTCTCACTCTCACCTTACCACCACGCAATCCATCATTGTAATTACCGAAATCAGCCATCCCGGCAGTAATAAAATCAGGAAGAATATCAGTTCTCTTACCCTTAAGGATTGCTACTGAAGCATCACATAATTCATTAAAGTTATGAGGAAGCATTTTGCAGGCTAAACCTACTGCAATACCTTCTACTCCCTGAGCCAATAATAATGGGAATTTAACGGGTAACGTCTCCGGCTCTTTGTTTCGGCCATCATAACTTAAAAGCCAGGTGGTTGTTTTAGGATTGAACACAACTTCCTGAGCAAACTTGGATAAGCGGGCTTCAATATAACGAGGTGCTGCTGCTCTGTCACCTGTTAAAATATTCCCCCAGTTTCCCTGTGTATCTATTAAAAGATCTTTTTGTCCTAATGCAACAAGAGCATCTCCAATACTCATATCCCCGTGAGGATGATATTTCATGGTATGCCCGATAATGTTCGCAACCTTATTATAGCGTCCGTCATCAAGGTCATTCATAGAATGAAGGATCCTTCTCTGAACGGGTTTTAAACCATCTTCCACATAAGGTACCGCTCTTTCCAGGATTACATAAGAAGCATAATCCAAAAACCAATTCTGGTACATTCCCGATACGTGAGTGATGTTATGCAGCTCCTCACCTCCACCGGTGTTTTCTTCGTTTATATTTTCTTCGCTCATAGATTATTAAAATTCTGTAAAAGATGTCATCTCGACCGCAGTGGAGAGATCTTTTTATTAAAAAACAATATTTCAGGAACAAGATTCCTCCGCTTCGGTCGGAATGACAGAAACACTTATCTCTATTTCACCCCAACTTCTTTCTCTATCTTCTCGATCTCCTCTATAAGATCTTTCTCTACAACAAGATTGTCAATAATAAAATCCTGTCTTTCAGGAGTGTTCTTACCCATAAAATAACTTAACATTTCAAAGATCTTGTCTTTACCAATAATCACAGGATCTTTACGCATATCTTTTCCAATGAACAATTTAAATTCGTCAGGCGAGATCTCTCCTAAACCCTTAAATCGTGTGATCTCCGGTTTAACACCAAGCTTTGCAATAGCTGCTTTTCTTTCTTCGTCACTATAGCAATAGATCGTTTCTTTCTTGTTCCTTACACGAAATAAAGGAGTCTGCAGAATGTAAACATGTCCGTTCTTCACCAGATCCGGAAAAAACTGAAGAAAGAATGTCATTAACAGTAAACGGATATGCATTCCATCCACATCGGCATCGGTTGCAACCACTATATTATTGTAACGAAGATTCTCAATACCATCTTCAATATTTAAAGCTGCCTGAAGAAGGTTAAATTCTTCATTTTCATAAACTATTTTTTTTGTAAGTCCGAATGCAAGTGATGGATCCGCTTGCAGAATCTCCCTCACAGATGAATAAAGTTGTATCCAGCTTACGTTCATCATTCGAGTTAAAATGAACTCTGCAGTCACGTAATTTTTTATTATGAAGATTTGATTTCTTAGCGCGTTCACGTGCAAGCTTTTGAATTCCCTGCAGATCCTTACGCTCACGTTCACTTTGCTGAATCTTCTGTAAAATAGACTGAGCTACTTCCGGATTCTTATGAAGGAAGTTATCAAGCTCCGTTTTCATAAAATCACCAATAAAACTTTTCACAGATGGTCCTTTTGGCCCGATCTCCTGCGATCCAAGTTTTGTTTTGGTCTGTGACTCAAATACAGGCTCCTGAACTTTAATGCTGACTGCAGCAATAATAGATGTTCTTACATCAACCGCTTCAAAATCTTTCTTAAAGAAATCACGAATAGTTTTTACAACGGCTTCACGAAATGCTCCCTGGTGTGTACCACCCTGTGTTGTATGCTGACCGTTAACAAATGAATAATACTCTTCACCATATTGTTGGTTGCTGTGGGTCATCGCCACTTCAATATCATAACCTTTCAGATGAATGGTAGGATATAAAATAGGACCATTAATGTTTTGGGTAAGAAGGTCAAGTAAACCGTTTTCCGAATGGAACTTTTGACCGTTATAGTTTATAGTCAGACCGGTATTCAGGTAAGCATAGTTCCATAACATCTTCTCCACATACTCATTGATAAAATGGTAATTTCCAAAAATTGCCTCATCAGGAGTAAAGGTTACGAGTGTTCCTTTGCGGGCATCAGATGCCGTGAGCTTATCTTCTTTTACTAACTTACCTTTTGTGAACTCAGCAGATTTGGTTTGGTTATCACGGTAAGCCTGAACTACGAAATAGCTTGATAATGCATTTACCGCTTTAGTACCTACTCCGTTCAGACCAACAGATTTTTTAAATGCTTCAGAATCGTACTTTGCACCAGTGTTAATCTTGGACACAACATCCACCAGCTTACCTAATGGAATACCACGGCCATAATCACGTACCCGAACGGTTTTATCTTTAATTGTGATGTCAATGGATTTTCCATTCCCCATCACAAACTCATCGATACAGTTATCAAGAGTTTCCTTTAAAAGGATATAGATACCGTCATCCGGTGAAGAACCATCACCCAGCTTACCGATATACATTCCCGGACGAAGGCGGATGTGTTCATTCCATTCCAGCGTCCTGATACTGTCTTCGTTATATTTTACTTCTTTTTCTGCCATTTTGTTTTCTGTTTTGTGTGTTGCCGTCATCCTGAACTTGTTTCAGGATCCGCGCGCAGATTTTGAAACAAGTTCAGAATGACCTTCGCACAATTAACAATCTATTTACACATTAAACCTGAAATGCATCAGGTCACCATCATTAACCACATATTCTTTTCCTTCTACTCCCATCTTACCTGCTTCCTTACAAGCCGCTTCAGAACCCAATCTTACGAAATCTTCGTACTTGATCACCTCAGCACGGATAAAACCTTTTTCAAAATCCGTGTGAATAACTCCGGCTGCCTGTGGTGCTGTCATTCCCTTTTCAATTGTCCATGCACGTACTTCTTTAACCCCTGCAGTAAAGTAAGTCTGAAGATTAAGTATACGATAAGCAGCTTTGATCAGATGATTTACACCTGGTTCTGACAAGCCCATCTCTGCTAAGAACATTTGTCGTTCCTCAAAGGTTTCAAGACTTGCTATTTCTGCTTCCATTGCTGCAGTTATTATAAGCACTTCAGCATTTTCATCCTTAACAGCTTCCTTCACCTGGTCAACATATTTATTTCCAGTTTTCACTGAAGCCTCATCAACGTTACAAACATACAATACCGGCTTCACGGTTAATAAATGACAATCAGCAATATATTGCATATCGTTTTCATTCAGATTTGCTGATCTTGCAGATTTACCTTGTTCAAGAAGATTTTTCACATTCACCAACACGTCATATGCTTTCTTAGCTTCTTTGTCATTTCCAGTCTTGGCCATTTTCTCCACACGCTTGATCTTTGTTTCAACTGATTCAAGATCCTTTAACTGCAATTCGGTATCAATGATCTCTTTATCCCTTATCGGATTAACAGAGCCATCCACATGTATGACATTGTCATCATCAAAGCAGCGCAATACATGAATGATCGCATTTGTCTCACGAATATTGGCAAGGAACTTATTCCCAAGGCCTTCTCCTTTACTGGCTCCTTTTACCAGACCTGCAATATCTACTATTTCCACTGTAGTTGGAACCACTCTCTCCGGTTTTACCAAACCTTCCAAAACAGCTAAACGCTCATCAGGAACGGTGATCACCCCTACGTTCGGCTCTATAGTACAAAAAGGAAAATTAGCCGCCTGGGCTTTTGCATTCGATAAACAATTAAACAAAGTTGATTTCCCCACGTTTGGTAAACCCACTATTCCACACTGTAAAGCCATATTTTCTTAATTAATGATTTGGTAAATTAGAGATTTGGAGAATTATTGATTTCGAATTAAAACATGAATTATCAGGTAAACACAAGTACACTTCAACAATTCTCTATTTCTCCAATTTTTAATCCCCTTAGATTTCAGCCCGCAAATATAGCCAACTAAGCACTTTTAAAAAACCCTTATCCCCCTTAATTTCCTTGAGTTTTCAACAATACACCTATATTTTCAACAATACATGAAAGGCTTGCAAAAAGTGGTACTTTTGAACGCTTAGAACAAAAACCGACAATAATCCAAGTTTATATGGCATCCACAGCAGAATTAGAAAAGATTGTATCTCAGGTAAGAAGAGACATTGTTAGAATGGTACATGCAGTAAATTCAGGTCATCCGGGTGGTTCACTGGGATGTGCCGAGTATTTCACTGCTCTCTACTTCGAAATTATGAAACATGAACCTTCTAAATTCAATATGGATGGCAAAGGAGAAGATGTTTTTTTCCTTTCAAATGGACATATCTCACCGGTGTTTTACAGTGTTCTTGCCAGATCAGGATATTTTCCCGTAAAAGAACTTGCTACATTCCGTAAACTGGATTCTCGTTTACAGGGACATCCTACAACTCACGAAGGACTACCGGGAGTTCGTGTTGCATCAGGCTCTTTAGGCCAGGGACTTTCGGTGGGTATCGGTGCTGCATTGGCGAAAAAACTGAATAAGGATAATAGCATTGTATATACTCTCCACGGTGATGGAGAACTTCAGGAAGGACAGATCTGGGAAGCTGCAATGTATGCTTCCGCAAAAAAAGTGGATAACATCATTTCAACAGTTGATATGAACGGACAGCAGATTGATGGCTCAACTGATCAGGTATTACCAATGGGAAGCCTTCGTGCAAAGTTCGAAGCTTTTGGCTGGGATGTACTCGACCTTGAAAGAGGAAATAATATTTCTTCTGTTGTTGCAGCTCTTAAACAAGCAAAAGAACATACAGGAAAAGGAAAGCCGGTTATGATCCTTATGAAAACAGAAATGGGCCATGGAGTCGACTTCATGATGGGAAGCCACAAATGGCACGGTGTTGCGCCTAACGATGAACAATTGGCACAGGCTTTGACCCAAAACCACCTCGATGACGAAAAGGATTACTAATCTTCATTAAAAAATTCCTAAGTCAAAATTCAAAGTTAATAACCCAAATATGCATTTCAGAAAAAAACCATTGCTTTTCAATAAGATGAGAACCGTTTTTCTTCTGACTTTTGCCTTACTCACTTTTATCTTACCGGCCCAGCCAGCAAAACCTCTTACCAGAATTGAGTTTGTCTTTGATGCATCATTCAGTATGTTCGGACAATGGCAAAGCGGAATGAAAATGGATATTGCCAAGAAAATGCTTACCGAATTTCTTGACAGTTTAAAAACAGTGAACAACTTAGAAATTGCTTTTCGTTGTTACGGCCACCAGGTTCCTTTACGCCCCGAAAGAAGCTGCACTGACACAAGATTAGAAGTACCTTTTCATCCGAATACGCGAAACAACGTTCTTCTGATAAAGAATAAGTTAAAAACGATACTTCCAAAAGGAACTACCCCGATCGCCTACACACTTGAACAATGCGGTGGCGACTTTCCTACTCCTTCAAATCCTAATCTAAGAAACATCATCATTCTGATCACTGACGGAATTGAAGAATGCGATGGCGACCCTTGCGCTGTTTCGCTAGCTCTCCAGAAAAAAGGGATCATCCTCAAACCTTTTGTTATTGGTATTGGTATGGACCAAAGCTATCTGAATACATTTGGCTGCATGGGAAAGTTTTATGATGCTTCTACTGAAGCCAGCTTTAAGAATATCCTGAATATTGTCATTTCTCAGGCAATGAACAATACAACAGTGCAGGTAAATCTGAATGATCAGATTGGAAAACCAACTGAAACAGACGTGAATATGACCTTTTACGATGAGAACTCAGGTTTGATCAGATATAATTACATGCACTCTATTAATAATAAAGGCGTTCCGGATACAGTGGGTATTGATCCTATCGGAACCTACAAAATGGTTGTTCATACCATTCCTCCGCTAGAAAAGAAAGGAATCGAACTTATACCAGGAAAACACAATATTATAGCTGTTGATGCTCCTCAGGGCTATATAAATCTTAAAACCTCTGGAAATTATCCTCCTGCATGCATAATCCGAAAGCATGGAGATATGCAGACCATTCACCTCCAGCAATTCAATACCACCGAAAAATTCATTGTTGGCAAATACGATCTTGAGATCCTGACTCTTCCCCGGATAAAGCTCAACAAGACGGATGTTTCTCAAAGCAAAACAACTACCATCGAAATACCTCAGGCTGGTATAGCAACTATTGCAAAACCCAGTGAAGGCCCCGGCAGCTTATATGTTGAAGAGAATAATGTATTGGTCTGGATCGCCAATCTTAATAGTTCACTTACCCAGGAAACCTTTATCTTACAACCAGGAAAATATCGGGTTGAATACCGTCCTAAAAGTGCAAAAGAATCGATTTATACAGTTGAAAGAAGATTTAAGATCGACTCAGGAATCTCAACTCCTGTAAAATTATACTAAACTGATTAACAGCAAAATATACAACTTATTTAAACATAAAAACAATGAAAAAATTTACTTACACCGAAAAAAAAGATACACGTTCAGGTTTTGGAGCCGGTTTGTCAGAATTAGGAAAAACCAATCCTAATGTTGTAGCTCTTTGTGCTGATCTTACCGGATCATTAAAGATGGATGCATTTGCAAAAGATCATCCGGAGCGCTTTTTTCAGGTAGGTATAGCGGAGGCGAATATGATAGGAATTGCTGCGGGTTTAACGATTGGTGGTAAGATTCCTTTCACCGGAACATTTGCTAATTTTTCTACCGGAAGGGTCTATGATCAGATCCGGCAATCTGTTGCATATTCAGGCAAAAATGTAAAGATCTGCGCCTCTCACGCAGGTTTAACTCTCGGAGAGGATGGAGCAACCCATCAGATACTTGAAGATCTGGGACTTATGAAAATGCTGCCTGGAATGACCGTAATAAATCCCTGCGACTTTAACCAGACAAAAGCGGCAACCATTGCAATAGCAGACCATGAAGGGCCGGTTTATCTCCGTTTTGGCCGTCCAACAGTTCCTAACTTCACCCCTGCTGATCAGAAGTTTGAAATTGGAAAGGCCGTGATCTTAAATGAAGGGACCGATGTAACTATTTTTGCTACAGGCCACTTGGTTTGGAAAGCAATTGAAGCTGGAGAGCAGCTTTCTGCTAAAGGTATCAGTGTTGAAATAATAAATATCCATACAATTAAACCATTGGATAATGAAGCAGTCCTAGCATCGGCTAAAAAGACCGGATGTGTGGTTACTGCTGAAGAGCACCAGATGAACGGAGGATTAGGTGACAGTATTGCTCAGCTTCTGGCACGTGAACTTCCTACTCCACTTGAGATGGTTGCAGTGAATGATAGTTTCGGAGAAAGCGGGACACCGGATCAGCTGATGACAAAATATGGTTTGGATGCCATTAATATCGTTAATGCCGTTGAGCGAGTAATAAAAAGAAAAAGTTAAAGGTTGCCCGTTAAAAGGTTAGGTACGTACCCATTAACTTTTAACCTTTAACGAATAACATGAATTCCGATAAAGAGCTTTTAATAAAATTCAGAGATCCCGAAACACGTAATTACGCGTTTAACCTGCTCGTCCGCGAATATCAAAAAAGGCTTTACTGGCACATCAGAAAAATCCTCATCGACCACGATGACAGTAATGATGTGCTTCAGAATGTATTTATCAAGGTCTGGAAAAATCTCGATGCTTTCAAAGAAGAATCCCAGCTCTATACCTGGCTTTACAGAATAGCCACCAACGAATCTATCACTTTTTTAAATCAAAAAAAGAAACGAGCCGGCATTCCAATGGATGATGTTTCTGATTTCTTAGCGGCTAACCTGGAAAGCGATCATTACTTCAAGGGCGATGAGATCCAGGCTAAGCTTCAGAAAGCAATTCTCACCCTGCCCGATAAACAGCGCATTGTTTTTAACATGAGGTATTTTGATGAGATCAAATACGAAGAAATGAGTGAGATCCTTGAAACATCCGTAGGCGCATTAAAAGCATCCTATCATCATGCAGTAAAAAAAGTGGAAGATCATTTAAAGAACCATTAAACCTTTATCAATATTAAGGCTCAAAGAATCAAATGAATCCTAACATAACAGATAACAATTTTAATGAAGGACCTGGTCCTTCTTTCGGAGAAGGAAACAAAAACCCCTTCAGAACTGAGGCGGACTATTTTGAGAACTTTGCAGAAAGTATTTCAGGTAAGATCGAAATTCATGAAGAATTGAAAAATGAAGCGCCTCTTTTAAGCAGCATCCCTAAATACAATCCATTTATAACTCCAAAAGGTTATTTTGATGAGCTTCCATCATCTGTTCAGGAAAAATGCCTCATCACGACCTCCGGTTATTCTTTTTTTGAAATATTGAAATTGATCTTCCGGCCTAATTTTGCTATTCCGGTAGTTCTGGTAATCGTTTTGGCTTTTACAGCTATTCGCTACATAGATAATGACCCTATAGAAAAAGTAGTGGCTCAAGAATTAAATATTGATGATCATCTACTTAATATTGATGAATCGGTTATTATTGAAGCCCTTGCTTCTGCTTCCACAAAAGAAATGGAAATGGATCCTGAAAATGAGCTCATAAAAGATTATCTGCTGGATAATAATATAGAAGAAGATCTTAACAACGAATTATAAAAAACAATATCCCCTATGAAAACAATATTATTAAGACATTGCATCATTATTTCATTGATTTGCTTTTCTGCTCCTTCTTTCGCACAGCTTACCACGTCTAAAAATAAAGTCGCACGGGAAGAAAGACGGGATAATATTGAATCAATGAAGATCGCTTTCCTGACTAAAAAACTGGATCTGACTCCCGAAGAAGCACAACAGTTCTGGCCTGTATATAATCAGTATACTGATAAACTGCAGGAATTGCGCAAAAAGCACCGTTTGGAAAACAAAGATGCGAAGCACAATTTTGATATTATGACTGATAAAGAAGTTGAGCAAACCGTAGACAATGAAATGGCTTTTCGTCAAAAGGAGATCGATATTCAAAAAGACTATCATTCAAAATTCAAAGCAGTACTCCCAATCAAAAAGGTTGCAAAACTATATCAGGCGGAAGAACAGTTTAAGCGTGTACTTCTTGATAAATTAAAAAGAGATCAGCCTCCGGTGAGGGAAAATAATTAGTTAATGGTTAATTGGTTATTAGGCTGTGTATCAATTTGAGAACAATCGTATTAGTGGTTTTACTTTTCGTGACGGTAATAAGATCCTCAATTTTTAAATATGGCCTAAATAACTATTAACTAATTAACCATTCTCCAATTAAGAGCGGGGATGAAACTGAATTATTGCCGACCTTAAATATTCCCTGTCAAGGTGCGTATAAATTTCAGTTGTTGTTATTGATTCATGCCCCAGCATTTCCTGAACAGCTCTCAAATCAGCTCCGCCTTCAATTAAATGGGTAGCAAAAGAATGTCGGAAGGTATGCGGACTAATATGTTTTTTTAGTTGCGCTTTAGCGGCAAGCCGCTTTATTATAGTAAATATCATCACCCTTGTCAGCCTGGCCCCCCTTCTGTTAAGAAATAAAAAATCCTCATGATCCTTTTTAACTGGAATATGCACGCGGATCTCATCCTTGTAAATATTGATCTGCTTAATTGCCACGCTGCCTATAGGAACCAGCCTTTCTTTATCCCCTTTCCCTGTAACTTTTATAAACTCATCATTAAAATACAAATGAGATATCTTAAGATTAACCAACTCGCTCACCCTTAAGCCGCAGCTGTAAAGAGTTTCAATCATCGCTTTATTCCGTTGCCCCTCATTCGAACTTAAGTCGATTGCCTCAATAATTTTGTTGATATCATTCACACTAAGCGTATCAGGAAGTTTTCTTCCAAGCTTTGGAGCTTCAAGTAATGTTGTTGGATCATTGCTAACAACATTTTCAAGCAGCAGGTACTTGTAAAAACCCTTGATTCCGCTTATCATTCTTGCCTGTGAATGCGCAGCCATACCAAGCTCATTCACCCACTTTACAAAATCCTGTAAATGCTGGAGCTCCAATTCCTTTGGAGAGATTTCCATTTTTTTATATTCGAGAAACTGCAGAAGCTTGTGTACATCATGAAGGTATGCTTCCACCGAATTACCCGAGAGTGAGCGCTCCAGTTGTAAAAAAGATTTATAGCCCTGTATGTATGGTTTCCAGTTCAAATGATGCGTATATTCAGTTTAAAATTACAACAGAGAATTTTACTTTATCTTTACATGCAATAATTTAACGAACAACCAATAACTCATAACTCATTATGAAGCTCATCATCATCAACGGCCCTAACCTTAATTTATTAGGCACAAGAGAAACAGACGTTTATGGTTCTCAAACCTTTGATGAATATTTTTCCTCTCTGAAAACCAAATTCCCATCGATCGAATTAACAAACTATCAAAGTAATGTGGAAGGTGAATTAATAAACAAGATCCATGAAACTGGGTTTGATCATAATGGTATAATATTAAATGCAGGAGGGTATACACATACCTCTGTCGCTTTACGCGATGCCATTGCTTCAGTAAAAACTCCTGTGATAGAAGTCCATATCTCAAACATTTTTGCCAGGGAAGAGTTTCGTCACGTTTCCCTTATCGCACCCAAATGCAAAGGATCAATCTCCGGATTCGGACTGGATTCATACAGACTTGCCGTTGAAAGTTTCCTGTGTAAATAAACAGATTTCTCAATTTAGAGAAACGGAACAAATTTTGCTTTTCGGTTAAACCTTTTATATTAAGGAAGGTCATAATCCAAATAAATCATAAAAACATGAAAGCAATTAAACTCTTTGCCTTATTTTTTCTTGCAAGTACAGGCCTATCTGCTTCTCCCCTCATTCAGGATTCCCTTGGCCTGCCAGGAGATAATTTGGATCTCTATGGTGTACTGGAACTCTTTAAAAAATCAGAAAGTCCGGAAGAATTTGAAAAAGCTCTCAACACTCAGGATAATAAGCTTAATAATCTCGATCTGAATAACGATCAAAAGACAGATTACATTTATGTGATCGACAAAACAGAAAGCGATGCACATGCTTTAATACTACGTGTGGCAACAAGTGATACAAAAACACAGGATGTTGCCGTAATTGAGATCGAGAAAAAAGGTGAAGAAAATGCTGTTGTTCAGATCGTTGGGGATGAAGCATTGTATGGTAAAGATTATATTATCGAACCTGCTGATGAAAAAGCTCCTGTTACTAAAACAGAGAAAACAGAAGATTCCAAATCAACAGTTATTGTGAATGTTTATCATTGGCCCGCAGTAAGGCATATTTACCGTCCAACATATGTTCGTTATGTTTCTCCCTGGGGTTTCAGTCATTACCCTGATTGGTGGAATCCATGGCCACCAATGCTATGGGCTTACTATCATCCTCATTGGTATCCGTTTCGTATATATCACCGCAGAACATCCTTTTACCGTACACATCATGCCCATAAAGTTTACCATAATCATGTTCACAGAAGTGTTAGTCCGGCACCACACCGCACAAATAATAAAAATTTGAATAGCTCTACGCGCAAAGGCACTGAACAGGCGCCAAGAAAACAGAAACCTGTTGTGAAAGGAAGTCAGTCAAGGCCGAAGCAGAACCCGGGAGTTAAAGGACAATCAAGGCCAAAACAAAGTCCTGCTCCTAGACAGAAAAATCAAGGTTCTAGTGGCAGAAGAAAATAGTAAAATAAAAAAGGGAAGCATGCGGCTTCCCTTTTTTATTTTAAAAATCTTTCAGGTTTATCGATCTCTGAAAATGTTTTTTTGCCTCTTAAATAAAAATCAGCGATCACTGAATGAAGATAAACCGCAGAAGTTGTGTAATATTTGATCTCTTTTTTTAATGCATTTCTCTTCGCCCTGGTAGATGAATGAGAATTATAAAAATTAAAGTGAGCCTTAATGATGGCTATAATATGACCGAACTCTCCTGACAAAAGAAATTTCATTCCTGCGATTCCATCAAGTATCATTCTCCAGAAAAATTTAATGAAAAAATACTGAGGAGGATGATTTTTATAAATAAGCATGAGGTTATTCCGGAAATTCAAATATGTTTTTTTCGGACTGATCTTGTTCAGGGTCCCTCCTCCTACATGATATACTGTAGAATCCGGGCAATACATTATTTTATGACCAAAATTCTTTAGCCTCCAGCAGAGGTCTATTTCTTCCATATGAGCGAAAAAGTCTGCATCGAAACCATTTATCCTGTGAAAGCATTCAGCACGAATAAACATGCATGCTCCTGTCGCCCAGAATATTTCACGTACATCATTATACTGGCCTGTATCTTTTTCCAGATGATCAAACATACGCCCCCTGCAAAAGGGATATCCGTATTTATCTATAAAACCACCGGCAGCACCGGCATATTCAAATGAATCTTTATCTTGATATGACTTGATCTTTGGTTGGCAAGCTGCAATATTTTTTTCGGAATCCATTAGACGAATAACGGAATCGATCCAACCGGGAGTTACTTCTACATCTGAATTAAGAAGAACGTAGTATTCTGAATCAACGTGCTGTAAGGCATCATTGTATCCTTTTGCAAATCCTCCATTTGCAGAATTGATTATAATCTTCACATTCGGATAATTCTCTTTCAGGAACGAAACAGAATCATCTGAAGAATTATTATCAGCAACAATTATTTCGGAGTCGGATGAATTGCAGGCAACAACGGACGGTAGAAATTTCTCAAGAAAATGTTTTCCATTCCAATTTAAAATAACTACCGCAACTTTCATATAATAATTGTTCGTCTTTATCCTTAACGCGGGTTGTTGAAATTATCTTTTGACTGTCCGCCAAAGTGATCCGGAGTTTTGTCAGCATCCATATCATTGGTTTGGGTATCACGCTTATGAAGAAGTAGATTCCAGCTTGTATTATAGATCTCCCCTTTTGCGTTTGAATGGATCAGCCTGTACTTATTGGTAACCAGATCCGGGTTATAGAAAACGAATTTTTTGCTGGATTGTTTATTATTAGGATTCGTAAATATCTGTTTTTTGTCGGTTAGCGTATAGTATTCCCATATCTCATATGGATAAGCACTGGGTTCATGTTCAGACATGGCACGCTGATCAGGAGTTCCGTATTGAAGATAAACTCTGCCTCTGTCAGTATCATAACCTTTTAAGCCATAAGTCCCAAATTCCTTATTTACTTTCAAGACTTCCTTATAGTAATTCAACCAGCTTAATTCAGCATTATCAGGATATCTCGATTTCCAGAATACAAACAAAAACTGCTGCATCAAGGTCACATCTCTTTCTTTCAGCTGATTCTCCATAAAATCAATTTCGCTTGCACTTGCAATAGGACGCAGACATCTTAGGTACTCCATTAATGTATCTCTGCTTTTATAATTTCCTGTAAATGTTTTAGATATATCCAGCGTTTTCAAATCTTCCACGCTAAGCTGCAGCGATTTATTCTTCCGCTGAATAAAACATTTCTGTTCTGCATGCAGCATATTATCCTTATCACGGACTTCTAAAACAAGATTATAATTACCGGTAGGCAACTCTTCTATATTAAATTCAGCTAGTATTATATTCACATCATTTGGCACCTGTTTGGAAAAAGCCCCGTATTCGCTTAATTTAACTTTAGTTTCATAATTCTCAATAAAATAGGAGATCAGGATCTTCTGCCCTTCACCAATTATCTTTTTAGCATTATATATCTCTGTATAAAAGCGAAGTTTGGAAATGTTTTCCGGGTAATATGTTGATACATAAGGTAAAAGATCATAACCGCTTTTTGTCAAAGGTCCGGATGTAACACTTTTTGTATATGATTCAAGTAATTCAATGTCGGAAACGGAGATCACTTCATCAGGGAAACGAATATTGATAGGCATTTTTGTTATCATTGGTGCAGACAAAGGCAAATTTTTATCTGCAATAGATATTTCAACATCATATAATCCATTTGGCAGCGTATATCGCTGCTGGTCAATAAAATTTGGAAATCCTTGAAGAGTATCATTTATTTCAGGACTATTCAAAGAGTACTTCTGAGCATTTTTTAATTCTCCATTCTGGGAAAAACTGATGGCTATATCCACAGTTCCCTGATACTTTCCATTGGCATTCCTGATGAATTTTACAGAATTCCCAATAACGGAAAGGTGTGTTTCATAATATGGAACTTTTCCGGGAACGTTAAAAGCAGCCGATGTAAGATAAGCAACAACATTGGCTGATGTTGTATTATGCACTAACATACAAATAGTTAGCACAAATAATAATGATATTTTTTTCATTAGCAACTATATTTTAATGATTACAATGGCTATGGGGAGTCTTACAAAGTTACGGAATAAATATATTTTTTACAGATTTTTTGATGTGGAAATAAAAAAAATAGTACTTTCGCAGCGGAGAGCTGGCAGAGTGGTCGATTGCGGCAGTCTTGAAAACTGTTGAAGGTAACACTTCCGGGGGTTCGAATCCCTCGCTCTCCGCTGAAATCAAGCTAAAGTCCCGAAGAGATTCGGGACTTTTTGCTTTTACAACCTTTATCTAATGTTAAATCACATCAACTCCAGCATTGAAAAATTAAGCGTTCACAGGATCGGAAATAAAAATAATGATGAAGACCTGGTACTTTCTAAGGACGTTCTTGATATTGCAAATGAGGAATTAAAAGGATTATTGATAAAATTCTTTCTTCAGCCTTTTGTTAATCCGGAGTATTACAACTTTACATTTTCCAATAAGGATGTAACACTTAATCCCATGTATCGCTTTGCGACTGCTATATTTGAGAACCAGATCGACTTTCATATCAACAGTGAGTACATTGCAAAACAGCTCTATGAATTATCGAATCATCCCCAGATAAAATCCGGAGATCTTTTTGTAGTTTACTTTACTGATATAATGCTGGACAACATAGCTTATGAAGCAGTAGGTGTATTCAAATCTGAGAACAAACACGCATTTCTGAAGATTGAAGAAGGTAAAGACTTCTTTTCAATTAATTCTGAAGAAGGAATAAATATTGAAAAGCTCGATAAAGGCTGTCTTATACTTAATATTGATAAGGAAAATGGTTATAAGGTTTGTATTGTTGACAAATCAAACAAATCTTCCGAAGCTCAGTATTGGAAAGATCAGTTTTTACTTCTGACTGTTTGTAAGGATGATTATCATCACACAAAACAATTCATGAATATCACCAAGAACTTTGTTGCAAAACAATTAACGGAAGATTTTGATGTTACAAGGACTGATCAGATCGAGCTCTTAAAAAAATCCGTTGATTATTTTAAAAAGAAAGACACATTTGATATTAAAGAATTCGAGGAAGAAGTATTTCAGGATAAAGCCGTTATTAAATCATTCCGCAGCTTTGATAACGAATACAGAACTGACAACAATCTTGAAATAGCCGATACATTTGAGATTTCTGATCAAGCCGTAAAAAAACAGGCAAAGATCTTCAAAAGTGTTTTAAAGCTTGATAAAAATTTCCATATCTATATACATGGTGATAACAGGATGATAGAACAGGGTGTTGACGATGACGGGAGAAAATTTTATAAGATCTACTATAAAGAAGAACAATAATTTGTTATTCTGATCATTCGTTATAATCACTTGGAGCTATGCATGTCTTCCAGTATTCAACGATCTTTTTCATTGTATCTTCAAGCTCCTGGATCTCACTGGGTTTACGAAAAAATCCCTGAACAGACATTGCATAAGCATCAGCAACTGAAGTCTTATCCGCACCTGTACTGAAAAACAAAAAAGGCACGCACTTTAATGCCAATGCTTTATTTTCATGGATCTTTTGTCTGAGCTCAAATCCATTGATCTTCGGCATATTGATATCGGAGATTATCAGGAAAGGAGTCTTATCAGTTTTATCAAGGAATTCAAGCGCATCATTACCATCAGTAAAAAACTGCAGCTCATTAGAATAATCCAGATTTTTAAATATTTCAGTTAATATCCTTTGATCGCCCTGATTATCCTCAATTACGATTATTGGTCCGTGTTTGTCCATTCTCTTTTTTATTCCTTCCTTCTAAACATTCATACCCGGGTATATTATTTGTAAATAAACTAATGATAATAAGAACCAAAGAAAAGCGGACATCCCGGTCAGATGTATGGGGGAAAAACTTCTACATGCTTTTTTTCTGAATATTAAAATCAATAAATATCTTTATTCAACAGTAAATTTAAATTATGCCGTATCACCATTTACTACTTATTGATGACGATGATGATGATCAGGAGATCTTTCTAACCGCACTTGAAAAAGTATCAAAATCAGTAAAATGCACAACATTCAATAATGCCAAGGAAGCTTTAGAAGCCCTCATAAATAAAGAAGTTGAGCCGGATGTTATTTTCCTTGATCTCAATATGCCTTTGATGAACGGACAGCAATTCTTAATGGAAATAAAGAAAATCGATAGCCTCAAAAAGATCCCGGTGATCATTTTTTCAACTTCTTCTCATTCAGGAACCATTGAGCTTACAAAGGAACTTGGTGCTCACGATTTTATAACTAAGCCCGATAAGTTTGATGATCTTATTAATATACTGAAGCCTCTTATCAATTAATGAGTACAATACTAATTCATTTGGAAAAAGAAATTACTAAAACCAAGCATCAATTCCTCCAGGGTGGCGGAGAGATGGGAGAATTAACCAGGGAATACGACTGGGCTAATACACCGATCGGAGAGCCCGACAAATGGCCACAAAGTTTACGGACAACTGTCGCCATGATACTGAATTCTAAATTCCCCATGTTCCTGTGGTGGGGAGAAGATCTGATCCAGTTTTATAATGATGCTTACCGACCGAGCCTTGGTAATGAAGGTAAGCATCCGACAGCATTAGGACAAAAAGGAAAAGACTGCTGGCCTGAGATCTGGGCTGTTATTTATCCACTGATCAAGCAGGTAAGAGAAACAGGAGAAGCAACCTGGAGTGAAGATCAGCTTATCCCCATCTATCGAAACGGAAAATTAGAAGATGTTTACTGGACCTTTGGTTACAGTCCGATCAGAGGTGAAACCGAAGAAATAGAAGGAGTTCTGGTAGTGTGTAATGAAACTACTGAGAAAGTTCAGAACAATCAAAAGCTTGAACAATCAGAAAAGCGTTTTCAAAATCTCATCAGGGAAGCAACCGTTGGAATTGTTGTCTTAACAGGTCAAGACATGGTCGTGGAGGTTGTTAATGAATCATACGGAAAGCTGATCGACAGAAAACCAGAAGAGCTGATAGGAAAAAAGCTCTTTGAAATTATCCCGGAAACCGGACCATATTTTAGGAAAATGATGGAAGGAGTCAGGGATACCGGAAAACCTGTATTCTTATATGATCATCCGTATTTTGTGTATTCAAAAGGAGAAAAGATCGAAGGGTATTTGAACATCATTTATCAGCCATACCGTGAAGAAGATGGAAGAACAACCGGAGTAATGGCTTTATGTCATGATGTTACGGAGCAGGTTCTCTCAAAGAACAGATTACAGATAAGTGAAGAACGGACAAAAAGCCTTGTAGAAAGTGCACCATTTCCTATAGGTGTATATATCGGAAAAGATATGGTGATCGAACTTGCTAATCAGGCGATTCTTGATGTGTGGGGAAAAGGGAATGATGTTATTGGCAAAAAATATTCTGATATTCTTCCGGAACTTGAAAATCAGAAGATCTTTGATCAGCTGGAAAGTGTTTATACAACCGGAATGCCTTTTCATGCAAAGAACCAGCGAGTGGATCTAGTCGTAGATAATAAAATGCGGATCTATTATTTCAATTACAGCTTCACACCTCTTTACAACAGTCATGGAGATATCTATGGCGTAATGAATACTGCTGCCGATGTTACTGACCTTGTTAAAATAAAAACTCAGCTGGAAAAAAGTGAAGATAATTTAAAGAACACCATTCTGCAGGCACCAGTTGCTATGTGTCGTTTACGTGGGGCCAATCACCTTGTTGAGATCGCAAACATACGAATGCTGGAGCTGTGGGGAAAAACAGGAGAAGAGATCATTAACAAGCCTTTGTTTGAAGGGTTGCCCGAAGCCAAGGATCAGGGCTTTGAAGCTATGCTTGATAATGTTTATCAGAACGGAGCAACCGAGATAGCGCAGGCTGTCCCGGTTACCTTACCCCGTAACGGGACCCTTGAGGTAGTTTATGTAAACTTTGTTTACGAAGCTTATCATGAACCTGATGGAAGCGTTTCTGGGATCATGGTTGTGGCTTCCGATGTAACAGCCCAGGTAATAGCAAAAAATAAAATTGAAGAAGTTGTTGCGAAACGCACAAAAGAACTTGCTGACACTAACAGTGATCTTCAGCGTTCGAATGCGGAGCTTGCTCAGTTTGCATATATCGCCTCACATGACCTTCAGGAACCTTTGAGAAAGATAAGCACTTATACGCAAATGCTTGAGAATCAGCTTGAGAATATTGATGACAAATCAAGAAACTATTTTAATAAGATCACAAGTGCTTCCTCAAGGATGAATAAACTTATCCGTGATGTACTTACCTATTCTGAACTGGTAAGGGAAAACGATGTGTTTGAAAAAGTAGATCTTAATAAAATTGCAGATGCAATCACTAACGATTTCGAGTTATTGATTGAGCAAAAGCAGGCTGTGATAAAATATCATGATCTTCCTGTGATTGAGGCAATACCATTACAGATGTCTCAGCTCTTCAGTAATATGCTTTCAAATGCGCTGAAGTTTTCCAAACCCGGTGTAAAGCCAGTTATTACTATCTCATCAAAACAATTATCTTCCAATGAAGTTAAACTGATTCCTGATCTCGACCCTAAAAAATTATATTATAAAATAGTGTTTAAGGATAATGGAATTGGATTTCGCTCGGAACACGGAGAGCAGATCTTTAATATCTTTCAGCGCCTTCATCGCAAATCCGAATATGAAGGAACAGGTATAGGATTAGCTATGTGTAAAAAGATTGCAAAGAATCACAATGGCGATGTTAATGCTGATGGAACATCCGACAAAGGGGCAATATTCAACATTATCCTGCCGGCAACACATGTTTCGATTAAAAAGTAATAGAAGAAAAGCTCCTTCCAGTGCTTTTCTTCTATATAATTATTTCAGTTCTTCAATTTCCATTTTGAGAGGATCTTTAACCTCATTATAACATTTTTCTATCTCATTATATTTGAGACGTATCTCCTCTATAGGATATTTATTATCTGCCAAACGCTCCACCTGCTTGATTATATCACCAGTTTCTTCAATACCCAAAGTAAGAAATAAGCCCTTCATACTATGCGCGTATATTTTAATATCCCCATAATTTTTCTGATCTATTGAGGACTTTAGTTTTGTAAGTGCCTGCGGAACATCATTAATAAACAAGGTGATCATTTCAATGATAAATTCCTTATCACCATCAGCATGATCGATGAGGTAATCAAGATTAAATAAAGGCTTCCCTTTAGATACATTTTTAACAACCACTTTTTCAGGTTTGCCGGACTTATTCATTAGCTGCATGATCACTTTTTTTAAGTAGTTTGCATTAAAGGGTTTTGACACATATGCATTCATCCCGATATTGATACATCTCTCAGCCTCAGAATTGGACGCATGCGCAGTAATAGCAATTATCGGAATGTTCTTTTTACGATAATCCTTCATGTCCCTGATAATACGAGTGGCAGTATAACCATCTATTTCAGGCATCTGAATATCCATCAGTATAAGATCATAATCCTTCTCTTTTAATTTTTCTATCGCTTCTGCTCCATTGTTAGCAATATCAAGTTTATACTTCCACTTGGCCATTATCTTCTGAACAAGCCTTTGATTCAAAGGAATGTCCTCTGCAAGCAGAACTGAATATGATTCATTACTATCTGAAGTTACACCAACATTTTTCGTTATATCCACGCTTGGTTTTTCGGTGGTCTTCTTAAATCGCATAATAAAGTTAAAAGTAGAACCTACTCCTTCTTTGCTTTCTACTTCTATCTTTCCGCCTTGAAGTTCTACCAATTGCTGAACAATTGTCAAACCCAAACCAGTACCACCATATTTCCTTGTTGTATCTGAAGAGCCCTGCGTAAATCTTTCAAATATCAATTTGATCTTTTCAGGAGGAATTCCAATGCCTGTATCTTTAATACTGAACTTATATTTAATATCAAGCCCGGTATCTTCCAAAACTTCTGTACTGATGCTCACCTCACCTTTTTCTGTGAACTTGATGGCGTTACCAATAAGGTTCAGGAGTATCTGACTTAATCTTGCTGAATCACCCATTAAATATTCAGGAGATGCCGGATCTATTTTAATACTGATCTGAATATCTTTTTCCTGAGCTCTGTGTTCAACCAATTCAACAACTGATCTAATAATTTCAGTCACACTGAAACTCGCTTCTTCAAAAATAAATTTTCCTGCTTCTATTTTAGAAAGATCAAGTATATCATTAATGATTACGAGCAAGTTTTTACCAGCAAAATCAATAGATTCAACATATTCTCTTTGCTCAGGATTCAATTGTGTTTCTTTAAGAAGCTCCTGAAAACCAAGGATCGCATTTAAAGGAGTGCGGATCTCATGGCTCATACTTGCCAGGAATTGTTCTTTTACGGTTTTAGATTCTTCGGCTATTTTTTTAGCAGCGATAAGCTTTGCATTTTTTTCAACGAGTTCCTGGGTTCTTTCTTTAACTCTTAATTCAAGCTGATTATTAGTTTCAGATAATGTATGATCATGTTTTTCAATCTTCTCAATCATTTTATTAAAGGCCATAGAAAGTTTCGCTACTTCATCCTTTCCTTTAAAACGGGAACGCAGACTGAAATTCCCGCTTTTCATTACATCTTCCATTACATTAACCAGATCAATGATTGGAGTTGAAATATATTTCTGTAAGAAATATGCAAGGAAGTAAGCTAATAATCCGCCTATAAAAATGATCAGTAGCGCGAGTTTCATTTTTTTATAAAGCTGTGCTTGAATATCTGAAAGATCAACCTTCAGGCATACTGTACCAAGCCACTCCTTATTACTGAATATTTTATAATAAACGAACAGATCATTTCCACTTGTATGAGAGAACATGTTCATTTTAGGTACATACGAAAATGTAAACGGGTCTGCCTGTTTGCGCGTAAATGCAGCGAATACTTTCCCTGTAGTGTCAATAATACTGGCGTTGGTTATTGTTGATTCAACATTAAGATCGGTAAGTGTTTCATAAGCAGTTTCTGTATCACCAAAAAGGATTGGAGCTACTGTATTTGAACCAATAACCTGTGCAATGGAAGAACTTGATTTGATCTTATTCTCACGCATTGCCTTATAATCGATGACCACAAATGTAAGGGAACATAAAACGATCACTACCACAGCAGTGGTAAGCTGCATTAAGATCAGCTTACGGTGAATCGATATATTAGTTAACAATCCCATTAATTTTTAATATTCAATGCTAATTTTAATAGCTGAGAACTCGCCTTAATATTGTTTCTGTTGAGTGAATTAAGATTCACTTCAAATTTTATCTTGTTATTTACAATAAGGAAGTTGATCGCGGATCCTAAGTCCAGATCACCTTTTTGTTCGCTTACAATAAGTGCATTCTTTATAGAAGGGGCTTGTAAAGACCTCTTAATGTGTTCAGGAGAAATATGTTCAGGAATAAATAGCATATGACAGGTTTTAATATCTCCTGCATCACTGTATTTAGTTATGTTGATCTTCTTATTGTTGATCTTTTTATTTGCTGCCAGATCATTTAAAGGGCTGACTATTGGCGAATCACCTAAAACACAAATATTGAAAGTTGAAGCATTGTTCAATGAATTATCTTCCCACTCTACAAATTTCGTAAAATTGTACATGAAGGCTGCCTTTGCCTGATACTCTTCAACCTCTGTTTGAATCATCACAAAGGATGAACCTAACAGGAGTAATAGAAACATAAATAAGCAACAGGCTTTTCTTTTCATAAACTGGAATTGAGAAAATAATTCTTAATTTCTCTGTTTGTTATTGAAACTTTATTCGATTTTCGATTAAAGGAGTAACAGGAGTATTTAATATTATATATTCTTTAATTGCATTTGATTGATTCTCCTGAAGATTTTCTTTCATTGAAGATGAAATATTCTTAAGAGTAACATAACCATCATTTCCATCGGCAATGAAGGCAGGAAACGCCACAGTATAAACTGTATTCGAATCAAGCATAGCCTCCTGGATCTTAACAGATGTAATTCGGTTGCCCGGACTTATTATTACAGTTCCTTCTATATTAATGACCTGAGGTGACTGATTAGTATCGATAGTAATTTCAAGTTCTTTTGAGAGTTGCAGAAAGGGTCCTTTGGTTAATGGATATTGTGCAACAGAGCGTTCAAATACCGATTTAAGATCTTTGCCATTCAGTTTGATCAAAACTGTAGGATCCCCGAATGGAAGCATTTCATCAATCATTTCAGCAGTAATAATTCCACTCGGATAAATTCCATTTGGTCTTTTTGAAGCGCTGTAACGGATACTTCCCGCATTTACCACAGCACAATCAATTAACTTTCCTTTACTAACCACATTATTAAAAATAGCATCACATATAAGGTTTCCGATCACAGATTCTTTTTTCCTGATTACATTTTCCCTGGCATCCATATCCACAGTAACCGTTCCCAATGCTGTAGGTTCAGGTAAGTGCTCATCTTTACGGCAGGCATCCGCCAATAACAGAAGTAAAATGAAACTTGAAATTTTCAGAACTGTTTTCATTTTCCTTATAATTTATAAATTACATTCAGCAGTAATGAAGGCCCGGGCTGAATAAGTCCCTTTAATCCAAATGCATTGATATTTGTGGATTCTTCAGGATCACTGTATTTTTGTGTCCCAAGATTATTTCCAATAATATTGATATTTAAATGCTTATTAACACTATACCCTAAGGTGATATTTCCCTGTAAATAATAAGGGATACGAACATAGTGATCGGTTTCCAGATAAAAGCGTTTATTATTTTCGGCTTCGTTACCATAGTTAATTCCAATAGCTATGAATACTTTTTTTATTGTGTAATCAAATCCTCCGTTTAATTTTAAGGTTGGGACATTCCTAAGCTCTTTGTAATAATCCGGCTGCTTATCATAAAACGCAACATCAGATGCTCTTACATTATTTTCATTCCACTTGAACGTACTTAAGAACTGAGAATAATTTGCAAAAACATGGAATTCAGGTGCAAGAGCTAGTGTAATTGTTCCCCCATTTCCGTAAGTTTCGACATCCCCGATATTCTCGTATATACCAATACTTCCTCCCCCATGTGGATCATAAACTCTTATTAAATTTCTATTCTGAATGTAATACAGGTTGTATTTTATCTGCAGCTTTTTATAATTGATCACTGTACCTATTTCGACTGTATTAATATCTTCAGGAGTGAGCTTAGTATTGCCTTTTACCCCATACTCATTGCCAATTGTTGAATTATCATATAACTCCTGGAATGAAGGTGCCCGGAATGCTTTTCCGTATAAACCTTTAAAATGAATATGCTGGGTAGCTTTATAAGTAATGCCCAAACGCGGGTTAACAGACTGACCAAAATCATTATAGTCATCATATCTCAATCCTGCTGTTACTGTAAATTTCTTTATACGGAAATTAGTTTGAAGGAAATATGCAAAAACGAATCTTCTTTTTTTATCCTGAGTAAATTCAATATTATCATAATTATTAAAAGCTCCTTGATATTCATCTCCCACAATTTTATAATTACGTGACAGATCATATTTCGCCAGAGAAAGATCTTCGAACACGCTGCCTGTTAAGATATCAAAATGTTCATTGGCTTTAATGTAAATATCAAGAGAACTTCCGTAGGTCACTCCAGTGTATTTTTCTCGTGTAAGCTTACCATCTGGAAAGAGATCTCCTGAAGTAGCTGATACATAATTATCAGGTGCCTCCTGATTAAGAAAATCATGCGTATTTGAATTATAATAAAGTTTAGGAGTTATTATAACATTATCGCCAATCCTGTAGTCATAAAAAATATTTGCTGCAAGCTGATTGGTAATTAATTTGGAATCAGGTGACGCAATAAAAACCGGACCGACCCAACTCCCTTGCTGCCTGTAAATATTAAATAAATTAAAGTGCAGATTATTAGAAACTAAATTACAATTTACATATCCATCCTTATTCCAACGGTTAGTTCTATAATTTTTATCCATGTAAGTTAAGCTCCATTCCTGATCTTTTACTTTATCACTTTCGATCAGTTGTGAGTTACCATCGCTCTGATAATATCCTAGTGAAAGATCAAGTTTAACTTTCTCGTTTTGAACAGTATAATTTGCGTTTGCATTTAGTGTCGAATTCAATCCACCGGTAACGCTAACGGAGGTCTGACTTATAGTAAAGATGTTTATTACGCCAGCCATTGCGTTACTTCCGTAAATTGCAGATCCGGGTCCACGGATAATTTCGACTTTCTCTATAAAATCTAATGGAAGATCATAAATAGCCCTTCCATTATAAAAATCATTTATCTGTTGGCCATTTATCAAAACCAATATATTACCATCTTTGCGGCCTCCGCGTAAAGAAATCCGATATTGTCCATCTGTTCCCATACTCGTTTCGATTCCCGGGATAAATTTCAAGAGATCAATAAGTGTGATCGCTCCAAAATTCTTAAAATCGGAATGTTCAATAACAGAAATAATTGCGGGTGCTTCTGTTTCTAATTGTGGTTTTTTAGCCGCGCTGAATACTTTCAACTCTAGAAGTTCTTCAAGAGAAAGGTCAGCGATATCACCGTTCTTTCCCGTTGAATCATTTTGGGAAAATGAAATCAGAGGAAAAAAGAGTATTATGACAAAAAGTATTGTGTTTCTATTAACCATAAATTAAAAACGACTAACTAGTCAAATTTATAGATAAATCGACTCTCGCGCAACAAAAACTTTAATATGTTTATAATCTGGAAAAAAGGGAAAATATATCCCCGACCAGTACTTACATATAAGTTCTAATAAGAAATCTCGGAAACCGGCTTCTGACAATATACTCGATAAGAGACAAATGTAATTTTCTTCATTGGCAGATTATTTTACCGGGATTCTCGATCAGCTATTAAAACTCCCTGGATAGCATATTATTAAACTATAATTTTCTATGCATGAAAAAAAGCTACTTTGTTTTTATAATCAGTTTTGTATACTGTAACTGTTTTGCCCAGGATTTTCTATGGTCAAAAGTCGAAGGAAAATATGCTTACGATTACGGTTATGGTATCGCTACAGACAATTCAGGGAACGTTTATGTGACCGGTAAGTATGAAGAGCTTGCAGATTTTAGCGGAACCATCTTACCAAATCAGGGTAACCATGATATTTACCTTGCTCAATATTCCCCTTCTGGAAATTTAAACTGGATAAGGACCGGTGGAAGTTATACCGGTGACTATGCCCGTATTCTTGCCTGCGATAAAACAAGTCATGTATATATAGCAGGGGAAATAGAAGGAGTTAATTCTACCATAGTATTTCCGGGCTCTTCCATAACAATTACCGGACATGGTGAAAATGATGTGTTTGTCGCTTCGTACGATCTTAATGGAAATTTATTATGGGCCAGAAGTGAAGGTGGAATTTATAATGAAAAAGCTTTGGGTGTTGCCTATGATATGTTGGGAAATGTAATAATATGTGGATTTTTCAATGACACAACCAACTTTGGAGGAACTACATATGTAGGAAATGGAGGCAAAGATCTTTTTGTTGCGAAATATGATTCTAATGGAAATCTTTTGTGGATGAAACACGCTGGAGGTCCTGGGGAAGAAGAGGCAAAATCTGTAGTATGTGATGATGATGGAAATATTTACATCTGCGGCAAATATTCAGATGGAGTAATTTTCGGAGATGATGATTATTCAACAGCAGTAACTCAATACGGACAATTCTTTAATGGATATGTCGCAAAATACTCATCTGATGGGACCTTTCTATGGATGAAAAATATAGATGGTGATTATGACGATATTGCTTGGTCAATAACAAAGGATAACAATCATAGAATTTATGTAACCGGGGAGTTCAGCGGTGCGGTATTCGATTCTCTTACATTATATACCTATGGGAAAGCTGATGTATTTGTTGCATGTTATGATGAAGAAGGCGTTATTCAGTGGGCGGTGCACGGAGGAGAATTACTTGCTGACAGAGCAAGAGGCATTGGTACTGATGGAGACAAGATTTTCATTACCGGTCAGTTTGCCGGAACTGCCGTGTTTGGTGATCATACAATTTCTGCAATTGACAGTTCAGATATTTTTGTGGCCGGACTCGACAATACAGGTCAATTCCTATGGGCAAGATCTGTTGGTGGAATAGCTGACTCTTATGAGCCTGATGGTTATGAATCCGGAATTGCAGTGTGCGGTGACACATCCGGGGTAGTATATTTCACAGGAGCGTTATTAAATGGCGGTGTCTTCGGAAATACAAGTCACTACGGATATACAAGAACGGATGTTTTTATATCAAAATTATCTACTGTTGTTGGCCTTGACGAGAGAGTAAACAATAAGAATCAACTCTTGATCTATCCTAACCCCGGAACCGGAATATTCAAAATCTCCACAAATCAGATCAAAGGACATGACACGGAAGTTAGTGTATATAATTACCTGGGAGAACTTGTTAAACCGGCAGATATTACAAACTCTGAAATGCATATCGACCTTTCAGATCAGCCAAAAGGAATTTACTTTGTTCATGTTAATTCAGGGAATAATTCATTCATTGAAAAGATCATCCTGAATTAAAATAAAAAAGATCCGGCTGAAAACCGGATCTTTTTTTGTTTAAAGTGAATATCTCACATTTAAATAAAAACTTCTTCCCCTGGTTCTGAATCCGTTGATCTCAGAGTATTTCTCATCAAGCACATTTGCAACTCTGAGGCCTGCGCTTAAACCTTTCCAGATCTTAACATTTGCAGACAGATCAAGAAGTGTATATTGTTTTACATTTACAGTTCCCAATGCACCATATGGTCCCAGAGCCGGATCATAAACAACATCACCGCGTCCTCCGACATAACGAACATCTGCTCTAAGCATGAGTATAGTTATTGGGCGATATGTTAAAGAAATGTTAGCTGTGTTCGGCCTGCGTGATAATCCTAAAACCTCTATATCCTTATCATTGATGAAAGAACCATTGCTGTATATCTGAACATGGTTTCCTCCTGTCTGAGCCGTATCAATATTTTCTTTAGTATATTTTAATTTACCGCTTGTTAAACTTAGGTTTGCCGATACCGTAATCTTTCCAGAGATCTTACTGCTGATCCCCAACTCCACTCCTTCAGTGGTCATGGAAGCAGCATTAATATATGTATCACCGCGGTAATCATCTCTTCCCCAGTTTTGTCCTAATGTATCCGTTCCAATATTTTTATCCCAGAGATAAACATATTCAATTACATTTTCAACAACTGTTTTATAATATGCGGCAGAAAGCTCAATATTATTTATTCTTTGTTTAAATCCCACTTCAAATGTTTTAGAAGTTTCCGGGTTCAGTTTTTTATTCCCTCTGTTCAAACCTGTTGAAGGTTGTCCATCCCATGGCTTATATGCAGTAGGATCATACAACTGATAAAGAGAAGGAGCATTATAACCCGTGGAATAAGTCATGTAAAGCAACGCTGTTTCTGTGATCTTAAAAGACGGATTAATCTCGTATGTTATATTACTTCCAAATATACTGTGATCACTGTATCTCAACCCTCCGGATAAATTCAGCCAATTATATTTATCATTGATCAACTCCCCTCCGATATCAGCATGCATAAATATGCTTCCTGTAGTAGATTTCGGATCAACAGAATCAACGGATGTTTTTATTTCTTCGTAACCAGCCGGAAAACTCCACATATTGTAATAATAAAGGCTTGTATTTATTCTCATTGATTCAGAATACACACCACCGCCAACAACAGCACTCAGACCTTTGATCTTGTAATTGGCCTGGAGCTCTTCGCTTTCTAATTTCCCTTTGTAAGTATTCTTGACATATTGTCTGTCATTATCCCCATTGCTATTGATACGGGATGAATCATCTATCGCGATCCTTTTCATATCCGACATCCCGCCAATATATGAAACGCTTAATTTCTCATTCACTTTATATGATGCACCAAAAGTGAACAGATTTCTTTTAAAGTCTAATGTATAATTATCATCATCACGATAAGCCCCTTTATCTATTTCGGTGAATTGATTCGTTTGTTTGAATGAAGCATATACATCAATTTTTTTATTATTAAAACCTGCTTTAACAAGCCAGTCAAGCTTATCAAAATCATCGCTCATATCGGAATGTTTATAGGCTGTAGTGCTTTTGACAGTATCTTCTGTCGCATTCATGCCTTGAACATTGGTATTATAAAGCTCAGCAGAAACATACAGTCCGTTCTTTAAAGCATAATTCAGATATACATTTTCTGAGATCTCTGAAGTATTGTTACCGAAAGTACCTCCCAAAATAGATACATCTGCTGAAAGACCCGCCTTCTCAGACTTTTTAGTAATGATATTTATCACTCCCCCGATAGCTGCTGACCCATATAAAGTGCTGTGGGAACCTCTTACAATTTCAATTTTCGAAATATTAGCAAGAGATAGTTCTGAAACATCAATCGCATTATTAATTGCGGAAGGATCGGTGATACGCACACCGTCAATTAAAATAACAGTTTGATTACTGTTGGCCCCACGTGTAAATATACTGGAGGTTAGACCCGGATTCTGACCTGCTCCAACAGCATACATTCCTTCCTGCACTGTTAGTAATTCGGCAACAGACGTTGCACCGGATCTTTTAATCTCTTCAGAAGTGATTACACTAATACTTCTGCCAACATCATTGGGATCTTGTTCACTTCGTGTTGCTGTAATAACAACTTCCTTTAATTCTTTTTTCTTTAATGAATCCTGAGCGGATACACTCATTGATAAACACAGAAAGGTGCTTACCGCAATAAAACATTTTTCCTTTTTCATTTTTTTTGAATGATTTAAATAGTAAATAAAAAGGAATAAAAAGTGAACGGATTAGATTGTTCTGAGGATCTTTTTCCATTCTTAGCTCTTTACCCGAAAGCATTGAATTATTGCAAAATGGCAGGTCTCCTGACTTACTCTTGTGCGCCTTCCCATAACGCATGTGCGGTACAGTGGCTTTTGGGGAACACTTTTCTGAATGATACAGAATGAGCTTACAGTTGCGGGAACAGTCCTTGAATTTAACAAGGTTCCCTTTTAACCCTTCCACTGATGGAAAGGACCAAAATTGCGCGGCAAAGATAGAAAAATATTGAAGTAAATATCTTAATTTTTAAATTGCTATTTTTAAACGGTAATATCTATTCACCATATTTTATGACTAAACAAACCACTCATTCGGTTTTCAATATAATTGTAATTGTAGCTGCCCTGGGCTATTTTGTTGACATATACGATCTCCTTTTATTTAGTGTGGAGAGAATTGACAGCCTTAAAGAAATTCTGGGTGCTTCCGCAACTACTGATCAGCTTCAAAGTGTCGGAAAACAATTGCTCAACTGGCAGATGGGCGGAATGTTGGTAGGTGGTATATTCTGGGGGATTTTAGGAGATAAGAAAGGGCGCCTTTCAGTTTTGTTTGGTTCTATTTTGTTGTATTCACTTGCAAATATCGCGAATGGCTTTGTCCAATCGGTTCCTCAGTATGCAATTCTAAGATTTATTTCCGGTTTCGGCCTGGCAGGTGAACTTGGTGCAGGAATTACCCTGGTAAGTGAAACTATGAGCAAAGAAAGACGTGGGATCGGAACAATGATAGTTGCCACGATAGGTGTATTTGGTGCTGTGGTAGCTGGTTTCATGGGCACTGTTATCGAGAACTGGAGATATTCCTTTTTTATAGGTGGCGGAATGGGGTTGTTGTTATTGATCATGCGAATAGGTGTTTTTGAATCAGGGATGTTTGAACAAACCCGACAAACAAATGTAAGCCGCGGAAATCTTTTAAGTTTATTCTCATCGCGAAAAAAAGCTTTTAAATATCTTAGTATAATAATGGTTGCAATCCCAGTATGGTATGTAATGGGGGTTCTTATAACTTTTGCTCCTGAAATGATGGAGCGTCTTGGAGTTACAGCCTTTAAACCGAATCCCGGGAAGTGTGTGATGTTTGCATATCTGGGAATAACCATTGGTGATTTCGCAAGTGGAATGCTGAGTCACTTTCTTAAAAGCAGAAAAAAAGCACTTGCTACATTTATGTGTCTGACTCTCATAGCTATCCTCATGTACTTCACAATAGCCAAGGAATCTGAAACAATGTTCTACACCGTGGTTACTTTCACAGGATTTGCGACCGGATATTGGGCTGTGTTCATGAGCACAGCATCAGAATTATTCGGAACGAATATCCGATCTACAGTTACCACCACTTCACCCAACTTTGTAAGAGGATCACTTATTTTTGTTACTATGCTTATAGATCTGGCAACAATTTTTACTGGTAAGGTTGAAGCCGTCATCTTTGTTGGTGGATTTATTTTCCTTTTGGCTTTTTTAGCCCTTAGGAATCTTGAAGAAACATTTGGAAAGGAATTAAACTATATAGAAGAATGAGCAAAAAAACTGTCGTTATAGGAGCATCAGAAAATCCGGAACGTTATGCATATAGAGCTACTGTTTCATTAGATAGATATAATCATCCGGTAGTTCCGGTGGGTCTAAAAGAAGGTCACATCCAGGATATAAAGATTCTTAGTGTGAAAGACAAACCGGCTATCGAAGGTGTTGATACAGTTACTATGTATGTGGGACCATTGCATCAGCCTTCGTGGTATGATTATATCCTTTCATTGAAACCTTCACGTGTGATCTTTAATCCGGGAACAGAGAACGAAGAATTCTATAAAATGCTTAAAGAAAAGAATATTGAACATATTGAAGCTTGTACATTAGTAATGCTTTCGGTCGGTAATTATTAAAAGAAAACCTCTCCTGTTAAGGAGAGGTTCTCATCACAACTGGTGATTTTACACCATCGCGGTTCCCGCAACTAAAACAAACAAACCAACTTTTAATATTCTCTTTCTGAAGTCGCGTAAGAATAACTTTGTCCTACCGAGCTTCGTGTTTTGTGATCATTTAATTTGTTCGTTGATGTTTTATCAGTTTTACCTTCTACAACTTTAGAAACCATATTTTTTAAACCTGAAAAACCACCTCTTGCGTATATAGCGCTTGAAACTAGTCCAAGTACAGCTACTAATAATAACTTTTTCATAATCTTCCGTTTTATTGTTTCTTATAAAACGTCAAACAACAAACAAAAATTATTTTGAAACTGCAATTGCAGCTTTTAGCGGTTTCTTTATAACGGCCTTCTTTACCATTTTTTTGTCCCGGACAATTTTAGTTTTTGAAATTTTTGGCTCCTGAGGATAATAATTTGCCGCATCCACTGCTGTTGTAGTTATAGAAGTAAGAGCGAGCATTAAAATTAATCTTTTCATCTTTTCGGATTTAAAATTACAGACGGCATTCAGCAATTGGAATGCCAAATAACTTATTGAATTGCCAATAGATGTTAATTTATCTCGGAAAGGCTGGATAGAATTATGTCGCAGGAAGTTCTTATTTCTTCATGTGAAATTGTTAATGGTGGAGCTATTCTCATTGAATGAGAATTAAAAAGGAACCAGTCTGTTAAACAACCATTCTTTATACACTTATCAATGATCATTTTATTTTGTTCATAATTCTCAAATTCAACCGCTAGCAAAAGTCCTTTCCCATTTATTGATCTGATCAAAGGATGAATTAAAAGTGATCTGAATAACAATTCCTTTTCATGAACAGAATCAACAAGCTTTTCATCCAGCAAAACATTCAATGTTGCAAGGCTAGCTGCACAGCTTACTGGATGACCTCCAAAAGTTGTAATGTGACCTAACACCGGATTATTGGTAAGTACATTCATTATTTTTTGTGAAGAAATAAATACCCCAATAGGCATACCTCCGCCAAGTCCTTTAGCAAGACATAAAATATCCGGAGTGAAATCATATTGCTCAAACGCAAACATTGACCCTGTACGTCCAAATCCGCACTGGATCTCATCAGCAACCAACAGGGCTCCTACCCGATCACATTGTTCACGCAATTTTTTAAGAAAATTATTTTGCGGGATAACAGCGCCTGCTTCTCCCTGAATAGGTTCAACAATTACACAGGCTGTTTTTTCAGTGATGTATTTCAGATCTTCTTCCGAATTAAATCTGATTGATCTTGTATCCGGTAAAAGCGGGCGGAATGCATTTTTAAATTCCTCGCTTCCCATAATACTCAGGCTTCCCTGGGAACTTCCGTGATATGCATGTTTAAAGGAAATAATCTCCGTTCTTCCTGTGGCTCGTTTGGCAAGTTTCATAGCCCCTTCAATTGCTTCAGTTCCTGAATTAACGAAATAAACAGAAGTTAAATTATCAGGAAGTATCGCAGCTAATGCTTTGGCTAATCGGGTTTGCGAAGTTTGTATAAACTCACCATAAACCATCAGGTGCATATATTTATCAAGTTGATCCTTAATTGCAGTCACAACCTTAGGATGTCGATGCCCCACATTGCTCACAGAAATTCCTGATATAAGATCAATGTATTTTTTACCGTCAGCATCAAACAGATGAACTCCTTCCGCTTTTACAATTTCAAGTGCAAGAGGAGAATCACTTGTTTGTGCAACGTGATTAAAAAAGATCTGACGATTGGTAAGCATTGCGCAAAGTTATGTTTTTTAGGTATCAAAAAAAATTCGTTAATTGCAGTATGCTTTATGGAATATTGAAACTATTAATGAAAGGAACTACACAGGTTTTCTTTCGAAGCATTACCATAAAAAATAAAGATACTGTTCCTGCAGAAGGTCCGGTAATTTTTCTTGCAAATCACCCCAGCACCTTTATGGATCCTATTGTGATCGCAAGCGTCCTGAACCGGGAAGTATTTTTTCTTGGCAAAGGAGAACTCTTTAAAAACGGTTTGGCAAAATGGCTTCTTCCAAAACTCAATATGATCCCGGTTTACAGAAAACAGGATGATCCAACCCAGATGAACAAGAATGCAGAAACTTTCAATAAATGCTTTGAACATCTCGAAAATGGAGGTGCAATCCTTATTTTTCCAGAAGGCATAAGCATTACCGAACGAAAGCTTAAGCCAATAAAGACAGGTGCTGCGCGAATTGCACTTGGGGCTGAATCAAGAAATAATTTTTCTCTCGGAGTTAAGATCGTCAATATCGGTTTGAATTATGCTGATCCGCATAAGTTCAGTCGTGACCTTTTCATTAATATACAAGATCCTTTCAGAGTAGCGGATTATAAAGAACAATTTGTGCAGGACGAGTTTGCTGCTGCCGAAAAACTAACGGAAGAGATTCGCATGCAATTGGAAGGCGTTGTCATTTCCATTCAGGATTCAAAAACAGAAGAGCTTGTTAAAGATATTGAGACACTTTATAAATATGACCTGAAAAAAGCCAGAGGAGTATCTGGCAAAGATAGCGAAACGGAATTTTCGATAACTCAGAATATAATAAAAGCTGTTGATTATTTTTCTGAATCGGATCCGGAGTTCGTAAAAAACATGAGAACAAGGATCAGAAATTACATTGAGAGTCTCAAAGAATTAAATATTCATGATGAGGATATCAGCCGTAACAGATCAAACCCAAGTTTTATAGGAACCAATATCCGCTCACTGTTATTTCTGATCCTTGGCCTGCCTGTTTATCTTTATGGACTCATTAACAACTTTCTACCATTCGAAATTCCGGGATTGTTAGCTGGAAGAATAGCACAGAAAGATTTTCGCGGGGCAATCGGAATGGTACTTGGAATGTTTACCTTCATTATCTTTTATAGTGTTCAGATAGCGCTTGTACATCATTACTTTAACCAAACTATAATAACCATTTCATATGCTTTAAGTCTTCCCTTAAGCGGGTTCTTTACTTACTATTATTGGCACACGTTTGATAAAATAAAAGCAAAATGGCTTCTTATTTCTTTGTTCTTCACGCGCAGCACCGCAATCGCGACAAGGATCGCAGAAAGAGAAAGTATTATAGCAGAATTCAATAAAAGAAGAGAGGAATTTTTAAAGAAATTTCCAGACGCAATTGCAACGAATTGAATACAATAATGATTAGAAAATAAAATACTTATTTAAACTTTTTGAAGGCAAAAAGTTACAAAAACCTTTTCTTTTCATTAGGGGATTTCTTCTTTCGCTTTGCTACAGAAGAACCGCGGTTAAATTGATTGCAAACACATTCCGCTCCGCAATGTTTATTCTTGCTACAATCATTTCCCGCTATCCCTGAATAAAAAGAAATCTCCACCTTAAGAGTACAAACTCCATTTTTAATAATTAAAATTATTAATGATATCAAAGGTCAAATCCGGAGCAGCGCGCGCGGCCTGACTGAATACGATGCCATTTAGCGGTGAACGTGATTTTTTCAGAAAATCATAATGAGAGCTTCAGTTCTCGTAGTTTAGATTTTCGAAAAAAATCATGAGAGGCGGGAAGGAATTATTCAGTCTTGATTTTTTGTTTCTTTTGTATCAAGACAAAAGAAAGAAGCAAGAGAAAGAATACACCACTATACCTCTTTGCATAAAAGACAAGAAAAATAAAAAGCTCAGGCTTTCACCTGAGCTATGATTCATTTTTTCGTGTTTCTTTTGATGAACTTATAAAGAAGATATCCTCCTGCCGTAAGGATCAACCATAAAGGCCATGCATACATCATTCCAACAAGAAACGATAAGAATCCATTCCAGCCATTACCGAAAGCATTACCCATTCTACCAAAAAATCCGGGGCGAGCTTCCGGAGTGTATTCAAAATCCTGGTGAAAGCTAAGATTTATAGTGCTGTAGTCTACCTGATCATTCAGAAACTTTAACTGGCCTTCTTTTGCTTCTATTTCTTCACGGATAACTCTCAGCTGATCTTCTACTTCAAGAATATCACTCACTTTATTTGCTTTCTGTAGAATTTCAAGATATCGTTTCTCCACTTCTTTCTTGCTTTTTAATCTTGCTGTAATATCAACAAACTCTGCAGTCACATCTTCTGTGTAAACATTCTTAGAATTAACATTTCCTTTAATGAAGGAAATATTGCTTACCATACTATCAAAATCTTTATTCGCTACGCGAATTACCATCGAATTAGAAATGTTGTAGGTATTGTTTTGTTCGTTTTCCCCGCTAATATAGGCTCTGCCAGACTTCACTATTTTTTCAATTGAAGCTCTGGCCTGATGGTAATCGTCAACTGTAATATTAAGATCCGCAGTTTTCCGGATCTTCTCCACTATCTTTTCTTTTGGAGTTGAGCCGTTTAATTCCAATTGCTTTTTATCATTTTCACTGTTCCCTGCAAAATCAGAAGTAACAGGTGGTGTAAAACTGACCTTTTCTGACATTGGAGCAGGTTCTGTATCCAAAGAAGAGATAGATTCTTTAGCTTCGTGACGGTAATTACCCTTGTCACATGCAACAAGGAAAACCGCTGAAAGAAGAAATAAGCGTGCAAAAAATTTGATTGATTTCATGGTTTGTGTTTTTGGAGGTTAGAACGACTTGTATGATTAAATATTACAAACAAAAGATGCATTGTTTAAAATATTCCATAAACATGCTTAAAGGCATATTTGCTTTTAGTAATTTTAGAAAAAATAGAGATCATGAGTATTTGGTTCAGGGACTATAAAATTGAAGATCTTCAGTGGATGCTGAAAGACAATATGTGTGAAAGGATTGGTATCGAGATCACAGAGATCACCGAAAATTCACTTAAAGGAAAAATGCCTGTTGATCATCGTACAGTGCAGCCGATGAACATTCTTCACGGAGGAGCTTCAGTCGCATTGGCCGAATCGCTTGGAAGTATTGCATCCAACCTCATAATAGACAACAGTAAATTTGCCTGCGTAGGGTTGGATATTAATGCAAACCATCTCAGGCCTGCCAGCAGCGGATATGTTTACGCTGAAGCCAAAGTGATACACATGGGAAAGAAAACCCATGTTTGGAGTATTGAGATCAAAAATGAGAAGGAACAACTTGTTTGTATCAGCAGACTAACAATGGCTGTAATTGAAGTTGTTGGAAAAGGTTAAGTTTAATAGGTTATTGGTTAATTTGGGGAATCATAATAAAAAAAAGACGGAAAGATAAACAGGAATAAGTCAAAGGATAGTACACTAAAATTTGAAATAATAGAAGTATCCTACTTCTAAAATTCAACAAATCTCTAAATCAACAATTGTATTATGTGGAAAGAAGAAAACAATACATTAAACAGAAGCTTTGAATTCAGTAATTTTATTGAAGCATTTGCTTTTATGACCAAAGTGGCATTCCTGGCGGAGAAAGCTAACCATCATCCAAATTGGAGTAATGTCTATAACAAAGTAAATATTTCACTGAATACACATGACGCAGGAAATATAGTCACTGAAAAAGACAGAAAGCTGGCAGAAGCTATTGATAAGATCTATGGGAAATAATAAGAAATTTCAGATTTCAGATTCCAGATTAAGTGCCTTGCTTTCAGTAGCTTTTATTTTTATAAGCCAGATCCTTTTTTCTCAGAGCTTTTTAAAATTAAAAACAGAAACAGAATTCCTAAAAAAAGATCCGGCTCTTAAACATGCAGCCTGGAGTGTATGTGTGATGAATTCTAAAAAGGATACTGCTATCTTCGAATATAACAGTGAAGCAAGTCTTATACCCGCAAGCACATTAAAGATAGTAACCACCGGAGCGGCATTATCTATATTAGGAAGTGATTTTATGTTTCAAACCCGTCTTGAATTTGATGGAACTTTTGATACCATCAACGGAACCTTAAAAGGGAATCTTTACATACATGGTGGCGGGGATCCGACACTCGAGTCCGAATATTTCAGGGATAAAAAAGACAGTCTAACCACACTAGAAAAATGGGCTTTAATCTTAAAGGCGAAAGGGCTCAAAAAAATAGAAGGAGCCATCATAGGTGATGCTTCTATATTTGAAGATAACATGACGCCCGGGCAATGGATCTGGAGTGATATGGGAAATTATTTTGGAGCCGGTGCATGCGGCTTAACTTATCATGACAATAAATACACTGCTTATTTCAGGACCGGGCTTTCAGGTACAAAGGCAAATCTCATAAAGATCGCTCCTGCTGTTGAAGGACTAAAGTTCGTTAACAATGTAACTGCAGGAGGGAGCGATGATAATGCATTTATCTATGGTTCGCAATACAGCTATTACCGCAATGCGCAAGGAACTATCCCTCCTAATAAAAACAATTATGAAGTAGATGGTTCTATTCCCGATCCCGCTTTATTTTGCGCTGAAAAATTCACAACGGCATTACAAAACATTGATGTAAAAGTGGAAAAGAAACCTTCCACTGTAAGAGCGTTAAAAGAATCAAATGATAGTATAAACAAGAACAGAAAAGTGCTGCATACCCATTACTCTCCTACTCTCGATAAGATCGTTTATTATACAAACCTCAAGAGTAATAATCTTTATGCAGAACATCTGTTGAAATACATTTGCTACACAAAAAAAGGTTTCGGATCAGGATCAGATGGAACAGATATTATTACCAATTTCTGGAAAAGCAAAGGTGTGGATGTAAAGGGTTTTTTTATGAATGATGGATGCGGACTTGCACGCGCAAATGTTATCACGACAAAAACAGAAACACAGATCCTTAGATTGATGTCGAAAGACAAAAACTTTAACGCTTTTTATAATTCATTACCTGTTGCAGGGAAATCAGGATCATTAGGGAACCTTTGCGAAGGTACATGCGCAGAAAACAATTTACGCGCCAAGAGCGGTTATATTACGCGTGCGAGAGGATATGCAGGATATGTCAAAAATAAAAAAGGAGAGATGCTGTGTTTTTCTGTAATCGCAAATAATTATGAATACTCTCCATCCGAAATGAAAAAGAAACTGGAAAAGATTTTAGTGGCTATCGCGGAATCAGAATAAAATTTCAGGTTTCAGGTTTTTCACAACTCGCGCCTTGGCGAAGCTTCTGCGGAGCAAGGAAGGCACGAAGACACTAAGAAAACACTAAGGAAGGATTTCTGGTTTCAAGTTGAAGGACTCGAATTGTGCGAAGGTCATCCTGAACTTGTTTCAGGATCTGAGGGCTGGTTTTATTTTAGTCGCAGATAACAGATTAAGTGTGATCCCTTTAAGATCACAGATTATTATCGCTTCGCGATTGATTATCTATGACATCCCAATTACCTTTAACTTTTAACCGTTAACCTTTAACTTATCATCACAACAAACCTTTCTGATACATGGCACAAAGATCCATAGTGATTGCGACAGAATAATGTATTGCAACGCCCATCCAGATGCTTCTGCTTTTTAAGCTTAGCGTTCCTAATACTATTCCTGCAATGATCGCTGCGATTGTTTCCGGCAAAGGTTTTCCAAAATGGATCATGCAGTAAGGAATGGTCATTATAAATACTGAATAAAATCCGAAACGCTGTTTGGTTCCATGAAGCATGAAACCTCTGAAAAAGAATTCCAGAGCAAAGAATTGCAGGAAATAAAACACTTCCCAAATTATGAAGTTCGGGTAAAAAGGTTCTCCTTTTTGAACATCATAAAATGGATAACGTATCTGGAAGCTTTCAGTACGGGAGAAAAAAAGAACAAGCGGGATCATGACAATAAGCATGTAAACATATAACTTATAATCTTTAAATGCTCCCTTAAAACTTAAACCATATTCTGAAAGATTCTGACGAAACACAAGTTTTATTATCAGTACCGGAAGAACAAAGTAAAACAGTATCATTACGAATACCCAATATAAAAGACGATACAGATGAGCATTATTATTAATGGACATCAGATCTTCATAAGAGGAAGAAAGACTTACAAAACTTGTATTGCTCAGAAATTCAATCATAAACCTGACATTCCCCAGGTATTCGATCATAGTGAGCGAAACGGCAACAATGATGCAGACAAGCATCACTTTATAATCAGGTATGTCTTTCTTCTGAGATTCTGCTTCAGCTGAAGAAAAGGTATCAGAAAAAATTCGTTTAATCATACGTTGGATATTCTACCCAGCCGCGGCACACATCTGATAAATATTGCATTTGGAGCGGCCCGACATAACCTATCCTGTCTGCAAGATTCAATAATTTCTCCAGATTAGGAGCTGTTTCAAAATTACGTGTACGAAGGTCAAAAAGTAGATATTCGATTTCGGGATGACCTGCCTTCTGCATTTCCTGAGACTGGCTGTTATCCACTTTAATAATGGCAAAATTCTCATCAAATGCGATCTGGGAAACATTGTTTACGAAAACACTGTCTTCCCCGTTTATAACGATATCACCAGTTTGCGCAACATTGTTATAAAGAAATTGGAAAGGATATAAGAAAGGAATGATTGTTTTTCCATTCGCATCTTTTACCGGAGGATTATTTATGTAATAATCAGCAGGGATCTTATTTTCGTATTTTTCTATGTTGTGCAGCTGCAGACTATCCAGCCATTCCTGACGCTCATCTTTACGTGCCAGGTCTTCTTCCGAAGTTCTTACGTTTTCCTGTTCTTTCACCCAGTCGATACCATCTTTCACCTTATCAGAAACTTTATGCACCATTTGGTAAACGGATATGATTACCAATATCAGAGCGATTATAAAACCGATACCCCAGACTACAGCTTTATTACTTCTTCCATTAGCAAGTGAAATAATTGCAAATACAAGAGATACAATGGTCATAAGTCCACCGATAATAAGTCCGATCATTATTAGAGCAAAAGACATATTTGTTACGTTTTTAGTTTGAGCAAAAGTACATTATAATTCAATATAAGGTTTAAGTCATCGGAAGTAGAGTGATTCAAAGGAAATAAAGGGCTGATTTACAAGGGTAAGCAATAAAAAACACATCTTTTTAAGAATAATGTTTGCTGGTATGAAAAAAACCTCTATTTTTGCAATCCAATTCTGAGGAATATCGTTCAGTAATTGTACAAAGATTTTGAGGTTTGGTAGTTCAGCTGGTTAGAATGCCTGCCTGTCACGCAGGAGGTCGCGGGTTCGAGTCCCGTCCAGACCGCTCAAAATACAGAAGCCCTTCAGGAAACTGAAGGGCTTTTTTGTTTAACTAAGTTCAGGTTGATTTGAAAGGCAAACCAACCTCTACACTTCAGGATCTTTATTTTAAGATCGAACATCCATCAGAGGATTCATTGACAATTATGTTCGTTTTTGAAAATGTGAATGGCAGTGTTTTCAGGTATCCGAAAAGATTTATCAGGAGCGGACAGCCGCTCACATTTGATGATAATAATTACCGTTTTGAAGGCCCTATCAAAAGCATCAAGCTCATCTCGGAAGAAGATATAGAGATAACAGTAAACTAAAAACTCTTAGTTCACGATCATTAACTTCCTATAAATGACCTTCCCTGATTCTTCAGTTTTAACCCTGAGCAGATAGATTCCATTCTCCAGTTTAAGTTCTAATGCGTTGTGAGAACCGCATAGTTGAGCTGAATGAACTTCTTTTCCAAGCTCATCCATTATCATTAAAGAGAAACATTCTGAAGCATTATGCGCTAAGGAGAATGTTCCATTGTTCGGATTCGGAAATAGTGAAAACAACATATCTTCTGAAAGATCATCAATACCGGTTGAAAAAGAAACTGTGGCATTATCACAAAACACACAACCATTTGCATCAGTAATGCAGTAGGTATAAGTCATAGTACAAAGATCAGTGGCAGTGGGTGTAGTCACCAAATTTGGTTGCCAAAGGTATGTATAACCCGGTGTTCCCCCGGAAGGTGCTACCTGAACCGAACCATCACAGCAGGAAGAACAGCTTGCATTTGTTACTATTTCCGTTGCGGTTATTTGTGTGGGTTCTGTAATTGTAACAGGCTTGCATACCATACAGCCATTCGAATTTGTAACGCATAATGTATAAGTACCAGCCACAGCGTTGGTCAGACATTGTCCCATTCCACCAGCAGGCACCCAGTTAAAAGTATACGGAGCGGGTCCCCCTGTAATATTGGTAACACAAACAGAGCCGTCATTCCCTCCGTAACAGCTTACATTAGTTGGACTTGTAAAAGAAAAATCTACCGGTGCCGGATCCGGCATATTAAAATAGGAGGTGCAGGAAGTACCATTTGCATCTGTTATAGTAACACTCATTTGACCAGCACACACGCCATTGATTGTATTTCCCATTTGAACAGGAGTAGTACCCCATGAATAAGTGTAAGGACCCGTTCCGCCAGTTACATTTGAAAGCGTGATAGAACCACTGCAGGTTCCTGCACAATAAGGCGGACTAATAGAATAATTATAAGAAAAAATTCCGCATGTACCGGCTCCGGATCCTCCGGTCGGGATTGCATAGGCAGTACTGGCACATGGAGAAAGTATTTCAGCAATTGTTAATGTTACCGGAGCACTGCCGCTCCCCGAATCTATAAGATTAAAAGAGATCCTTATCCAGCCAACCTGAGAGGTACTAATATTTGTGTACGATAAATATTTATTTGTAATTGTATTAGGCCCGGAGCAATCCATGCAGCCGTAATTGCCTAGTTGAAAAATAGAATCATTACTCCAGTCATTTGTGCCCATGCAAAATAATGTGTCTGCTGCATTGTAATAATTTACCATTAAAAGAGGGCTATTCCCTGTATCGGCACAGACTTGAAAAGAAGGATTTAAAACAAATAAATACGCTGTATTTGCTCCATCTACTACTGTGGGACCTTTATGCAATTCAACACGCATATCAGGAACACTGTCACAATCGAGATCAAAAAAGCCGCTTGAAGTCGAACCTACTGATGTCACAGATAAATTTATTAATGGATCTGAGATCAATAGGCCGGAAGCACCCGAACCCGCAATGATCTGAGCAGAAGCCCGACTTAAAAACACCATACTTATTAATGCCAGGATTTGTATTTTTTTTCTCATAGAAAAGGAATTTAGGAGTAGTTCAATCTCCTTTCATAGGATGCAGATATTCTCATATTAGTTGCATTCTTGTTTCTAATCTTTAGGTAAATCTCTCCTGATCCAGTTCCCGTATTATTACTGATTCAAATAAAGTTCATTGAATTATCTTTACTATACCATTAATCAAATGTTCATTAAATGAATTTAGCTGAACGTCCCAAGCATCCATTAGTGATACTGATCGATGATAACGAAACAGATAATTTTATTGCACAGCAATTAATTACCAATGCCAACTTTGGAAAAGAAACGCTGATCTTTAAGAGCACAAAAGATGCGTTGGAGAAATTAATAATATTACGGTCAGTTCCGGATACTCTTCCCTCCTGCATCTTTCTTGATATTAATATTGCTGATGAGAACGGACTGGACTTCCTGTATGAATTAAATACATTGAAACTTTCATATCCTTCCCCATTATCCATCTTTATCCTCACTAACTGCACTGACTCAGCTGTTAAGGCTGAAGCTCTTTTATTTAAGACTGTTAAGGGCTGGATCCAGAAACCATTGAAAGTTTCTGATCTGAACATTTTTACTGCCTGATGTAATTCCATTTGCATAAGCTATTCGTGCCAACATTTATGGAATAAACTTTTATATTATCCTGGTGATGATCATAAAAGCGAAAAAATATTCGATTACTGAAAACTTCTTTTTAAAGAAGCATGTTCCAAAGCCATCCACAATTGCGCTTTTACAAAACATTTACCCTACTGTTAACTGGCAAAGAGTAGATTTTTATGAAGGGCTTCCCTGGTACACACCTATTATTGCGCCTTATGTAACAGCGCAAGCTTTACCCCAATTTTATTCATTCAGTCGATTCCGTATTTATCTGAAGAAATTTGATGAATCCCGTGCACAATGCCTTGCTGATATTGTTCATGAAGGAATGCATGTATTACAAGGTATGTCATATATGAAAGGATATGGCTTGGGAATGTTCAGAGGTTTTATAGTAAGATACGGGGCGTTCTTCATGAAATATGGTTACAGGAATAACCCGTTTGAGATTCCTGCTTACGACCAGGAATACCGTTTCCTTGATTTTTGTGAAAAATATCATCAGCATGGTATCGTTCCTCCGATCAATATCGATGCATTGAAGAATATCAGTACAGAAAAAGAGCTTGTGTTCAAAAATGCAAAGGTCAGTTATAATGAAAATATATTTTTATTCATCCTTAGTTTCATCAGTGTTTTCTTCATTGCTATTATTAAACCAATCGCTGATCTGATCGTATTCTTATTAAAATCGTTTCAAAAGAAATAATACTCTTATGAAAAACAAACAGGCAAAAAAAGAGATCGTTCCGGAACAAAAAAAAGGAAATCAAACCGGAGCAAAACATACTATCGATTGCGATTCTTTACAAACCGCTCATGAACTTTTTAATATTGGAAAGCAGCGACTAACCGATATAAATCATTGGGCCGATTACTGCTCTGTTGCTATGGCAGAAACAAAGTTAACAGATGGAAAAGGAAATTTAATAAACAGAGAACCAAAAATCGGTGATTACATCCGCATAGATCTTGCAGGTCCCGGACCCCGTTCAGGAGATGGTTACGACTGGGTCCGAATAGAAGAATTTATGCAACATGGATCAGAAAGCACTGAAGAGGAACTTTTCGGATTCCGTGTTCGACCGGCATCTAATCCTTCCACATCAGACCCAAACACTTCACATTTTTACACATCGGATGCTACAAGCAGCTTTATTGTTGAAAGAAAAGACAAATCAGTAAGTGCTTCAGAAATCGGTAAAAACGAAATTCCAAATGTAAAAACTGAAAGAGTCACTGATAAAGTGAGAAATGCAGTGGTTGCTACAGGAGGCATGGTTGGTTTATCAGTAGTTCAATGGAAGATCTTGATGAAAGGCATCCTTGAAAAAAAATAAGCTTAGACATGTTGCGGAGTTATCAGCAGGCCATTTTCAATAATTCATTCTGTGCGGCATAGAATGCATAAGCGAAGCCAAGCAGGGATTGACCCAATAAAAAATTAAGATCCAGATTTCGTGCATAGAATCGAAGCCGGCTCATATCTTCAAGTATCCTCACTCCTACCAGCTTGCCGGTTTTCACATCATTGAACACTTCTACGAAATGCTTATTGTAACAATATAATGTCAGCACTAAGCCATGTGACTTAAGGCTGCAAATTATTTTAGCTTCCTTTGATAAGATATCTGCTTTCTCTTTTATCGGCAGATACCTGAAATTTTCCAGATCTTTCATTTTATAACAATTAAACAGATTTATTTACTGTGTTATGAATGACGAAGAAAGAAGAGGAAAATTGTTCGCTTATAGATGAAGATATTGTTTGGTGAGCCGATACAGTAATGCAGGAAGCCAGTCTTAATTACTGATGATCTTTACTACTTCATCAGTGTTCCAATTGAAATAATCAAGTTTACTGAGTACAACATCCCCATTTCTGTTTAAAAGATAAGTTGTTGGGAAGACCCTGATACCGAGATCAGGAAATGGTTGGGTGATATAGTAGTCCAGGGTATTGCAATACTTTTCTTTAAAACGAAGCACCTTTTCAAGAGGTTCATCGCTGACTACAAGAACACGAAGATTCTCTTTTCCCACTTTCTGCTGCAGAGCATCAATTTCGGGGAGCTCACGGATACAGCTGCCGCACCAGGTTTGAAAATAACTGATCAAAACAAACTGTCCTTTAAAATCAGAGATCTTTACTCTTGTTCCGTTTTCACCTATCAGATTATGGTCATAAGCAGGCAGCTCCGGAACCATTTTATATGATTTATAGAACCATGCAGCTATCAGTAATAATATAAGGATTCCAAAAACCGGAATTATCTTTTTCATCCAAAGTTAATTAAGGCCGTACTGACTGATCATCCATACCAATGCGGCCATTGCAGCTCCGCCCATTTCCAGCTCACGTTGATTTACGGCATCAAAAGTATCAATTGCAGTGTGGTGATAATCGAAATAACGCTGTGAATCAGGCATAAGTTCCATGCAAAAAACACCTTGTTCACCTAATGGGCCAAGATCAGGACCTCCGCCTTCACCGTCAAAACTGTATATCCCATAAGGCTCAAAAAGAGGCCTCCAGCTTTTCAGTTTCATTCTTGCCTGAACACTTCCTTCACTGCTGAATCCGCGAGGAGTAAAACCACCCGCATCCGATTCAATAGCAGCTGTATGCTTTTCATTTTTCAGCTTCGCCATTTCTGCATATTTCTTTCCTCCTCTGCCTCCGTTCTCTTCATTCATAAAAGCCACAGCACGGATAGTTCTTTTGGGTTTGAGCCCGGAAGCTTTAAATATCCTAAGCACTTCAATGCTTTGAACCACACCAGCTCCATCATCATGAGCCCCTTTTCCCGTATCCCAGGAATCCAGATGGCCGCCAACAACAATGTATTCATCTTTCTTTTCTGATCCCCAAACCTCACCTACTACATTGTATGATTTCTCTTCAGGTAAGGTTTCACAATTCATTTTTAGATAGAACTTAAGATCTTTATCTGTTTTTAAATAATTACTTAACCAGTTTGCAGCATTTGTACTGATCGCACAAGCTGGTATTTTTACAATGCTGTCTTTATAACCCATTACACCGGTATGCGGATTATCATCCTGGATCAATGTGCAGGATCTTACCACAACTGCTATTGCTCCATATTCAGCTGCAGCAGATGCTCCGGCCCAACGCTGCATAACTGCTTTCCCATATGCATTGAATGTTTCAATAAAAGTAGGATCCATAGGTTCATTAAAGAAAACGATCTTACCTTTTACATCTTCTTTGTTGAGTTTTTTAAGACCTTCAATACCCATCACTTCAATTACTTTTCCGGTAAGACCTTCAGCCGGTGTAGCGATTGAACCACCCAGAGCACAAACAGGAACTTCTTTAATACCTTTTGAATTTGAAGTGATAACTTTCCCTACTTCTTTTTGTCCGCGAACCCAATGCGGCACCATGCATTCCTGTAAGAAAACGGTATCGGCTCCCGCCTCCTTCATTGCTTTGAATGTCCATTCCACTGCCTTTTGCGCCTCCGGAGAACCGCTCAATCTTCCTCCGATCTTATTGCAGAGATAATCCAGGTTAGAATAACTCTTACCATTTTTAAGGGCTTCATCAAAGATTCTCTTTATTAGAGCAGAATCAGTTTGAGCGTTGATACTTAAAGAAAAAAACAGCGTAAAAAGTAAAATTGTGATTCTCATTTGAGCTTATAAATTTATTTATCTTAAAATAATATCATTTATCACTTCCATCCCGGCAGCCTCATTCATCATTTTAATGATCTTGGTCCGTGCCATTGAAAGTTCGTTTCGTAAAGCAGATGAATCAAGTGTTACAAACAACTGCTTATTCTTGATGTAAAGATCTTTTGTATGATTCGCGATCATCTTACCCATTACCGCTTCCCAGGAGCTTATGAGTTTTCTTTCAGCGAGTTTATCATCCAGCTTATATGTTTTTAACAGTGATTGAATTGCGTCTTTGATGCTATGTTCGTTATGTCTGCTCAAGGTTGGGGATTAGTTAATTAGTTATTGGGTTAATAGTTATTGGTTATTAGTTATGAGTTATTGGTTATTGGTTATTAGTTAATAGTTATTAGCTATTAGTGCAAGCAATGAAATTGTCAACTGAATATTTCAACGGCATATTTGCCTCTGCTCCTTGCCAACTGCCTACTTATAATTGCTTATTGCATAATTACCTATTGAAAATATGCCTACTGTTTAATTGCAAAATTACTTTCCTTCACTTCATTATCCTTGATCATAAAATTCTTGAAATCTGTTTTTGTTTCGCTGAATAATTCTGCAAGTCTTAAAGGATGGGTATCTGTTATGAACAGCTGTCCGAAATTATCAGAACTTACAAGCTCCATAAGTTGTTTCACCCTTATATCATCCAGTTTATCGTATATATCATCTAGCAAAAGTATTGGTGTAATGTTCTTTATCTTTTTTATAAAATCGAACTGTGCAAGTTTTAATGCGATCAAAAATGATTTTTGCTGGCCCTGTGATGCGTATTTTTTTAAAGGGTAATTTCCCACTGTAAATTCCAGATCATCTTTGTGAATACCCGCAGTTGTATATTCCATAGCCCTATCCCGATTTAACGAGTTAGTCAATGCTTCCGCGAAGGAGTGATCATTCAAATGCGATTTGTAGATCAGATCGACACTTTCCTTGCCTCCGGAGATAAATTCATAATATTTACGAAAAATAGAAATGAAGCTATTAATGAAATCTTTCCGTTTCTGATAAACTTTTTCTCCATAACTTATTAGCTGATCATCCCAGATCTCCAGGGAATCCTTATCGAATTTACCACTGTCACCAAACTGTTTTAAAAGAGCATTCCGGTGCGAAAGAACTTTATTATAGCTGATCAGATTTTCAAGGTAATCACGATCAAACTGTGCTATTACACTGTCGAGGAACTTTCTTCTACTTTCGCTTCCCTCGGTGATCAGTTCTGAATCCGCGGGAGAGATCATCACCAATGGAAATAAACCGATATGATCCGCGAGACGTTGATATTCTTTTTTATTCCTTTTAAACTGCTTTTTTTGATTGCGTTTCTGTCCGCAATAGATCTCTTCATCTTCTCCATTAAGCTTATAAACGCCCTGGATCAGGAAAAAGGGCTCATCGTGGGTGATATTTTGACTATCGATCGGATTAAAAAAGCTTTTGCAAAAAGAAAGATAATGGATAGCATCAAGGATATTAGTTTTTCCTTCCCCATTATTTCCTGTAAAGCAATTAACACGCGGACTGAAACCAAGTTCGGCCTCCGGGTAATTCTTAAAATTGAGTATGGAAAGTTTTTTCAGGTGCATTGTGGAAAATCGCCCTCTAAATTACCTAAAAATTGCCTGTTTGAAATCATATTTCCAGATTAAAATTACAGATATTGCAAAAAAAACCTATTTTTGCAATCCATTAACAAGAATCAATCAAATAGTATGTCAAAAGAAATTAAAGATGAGCCGATAGTTGACGTTGAGCAGGCGTTCAGCAAAACCGAACTTTTTATTGAGAACAACAAAAAAAGCCTGGTATTGATCATTGGTGCCATTGCAGTGTTGGTAGGCGGATATTTTGCTTATAAATACTGGTATGT
>JAJTCJ010000119.1 GCA_021323165.1 Bacteroidota bacterium
CTTTATTGCCTCGTTCTACCTTAAATTGTTGCCCGGCTATTTCTACGATTGCGTACATTTTATAGGGTTTTATTTGTTTATAATTACCAAGCACTTTTTGACTTGGGGGCACGAAATTAAGAAATTATTTCTAATTGGCAAAGATTGGAGGTGTTTTTCCCTAAAAAAAGCCTTATTTATCTCCGGAAGGGAGCTCAGGACTTTCAAGTTCAGGCAAATCGACCAATTCAGGCCCTGTCTTCTTGTTCACAAGATAAACACCCAGCAGGATAAGCGCGATCCACATAAAATGATATAATTGCACATCTTCCCCGTCAAAAACTCCCCAACCCATTGCTACAACAGGAATCAGATAGGTTACGGAAGAAGCGAAAAGCGCATTGGTATTTCTGATCAGAACGTTAAAAACTATCACTGATAAGGCTGTTCCAAAAATAGCCAGAATACAAACATATCCCAGACTGGTATAGGCTAAAGGATGTGAATTCAATTTATTTGTAAAATCAGTGAAAGCGAAAAGATAAAGTCCGGCCAAAGGTCCTATAAAGAGCATTGCCCATACGGTAGCAGTTACCGAGTTTACATCTCCCAAGCTCTTTTTGATAATGTTTACACTCAGGGCATAACAAACGGTAGCAAGGACAACATATAATCCGAACAACATATTATTATCCATATCTTCTGATTTCCCGACAGTAAGCAAACCGATAGCCCCCACAAAACCAATCATGATTCCAATAGCATTGATCAGGCGAGTTTTGGTTTTAAAAAGCAAAACCCCGAGCAGTAAAGTAAATAAAGGAGTAAGTGAATTAAGCATTCCCGTAAGAGAACTGCTGATCCCTGTTTCTGCTTTGGTGAAAAGAAATGCCGGGATAAAATTCCCTAAAACTCCCATTCCGATAAAACCTTTCCAGTGTTTTAACAATGGCATTTTAACATGACGAAAAATTAGCGGAGATAAAAAAAGAAAAGCTATAAAGATCCTTAATGCAGCAACTTCATCGCTGGAAAATACATCCATTCCTCTTTTCATTAATATAAAGGAACTGCCCCATGTAAGAGCTAAAACTATTAAAATGATCCAGTTGACTGCCTTTGTATTCACACCTTAAAATTGAAGGTGCAAAGATAAGATTAAAACACTGACGGAATACCTGCTGTCAGCCAAATTACTATATTCGCAATTACACAACGGATCGGACTCCTTCATTCAGGATCATATTCTACCGGGCACTGCATGACACACAAACTGAGTATGTTCTTACGGAATTTTTCAAGACAATTCAGTATGTGGATGTTAGTTCCATTCTTTATTTCCTCTTCAGCATTTTCTCAGGTACTGACTCAAACCTTACGCGGTACCCTCACAGATATTGACAATAAAAAACCGATAACGGGCGCGACTATTTTTATACTTAGCACAGATTCATTGTTTACAAAATCAGATACGGAAGGCAAGTACAGGATAGAAAATGTTCCCGTAGGACGATATAATATCAAGATCTCTTCTGATGGTTACGAGGAGATTATAGTCACTAATTCACTAATCAAATCAGGTAAAGAGTTTATTTTAAATATTGAGCTTCAGTCTGCAGTGATCAATCTTAAAACTGTTGAAATAACAAATTCAACAACAGCAAACAATGAAATGATCACAGTCAGCAGCCGCACATTTACTGTAGAAGAAACAAAAAGGTATCCTGCAGCGATCAATGATCCTGGACGAATGGTTATGTCGTATGCGGGAGTTGCAAGCGGAAACGACAGGGACAATGAGATCATTATAAGAGGAAATTCACCAAAAGGCTTGCTTTGGATGCTGGAAGGAATAGAAATTCCAAGTCCCAATCATTATTCCAATGTAGGTACATCCACCGGTTCTGTAAGCATGCTCAGCAGTACAATGCTAGCAAACTCGGATTTTATGACCGGAGCTTTTCCCGCAGGTTACGGAAATGCTTCTTCAGGAGTGTTTGACATTAGAATGCGAAATGGTAATACAGAAAAAAGAGAATATACTTTCCAGGCCGGAGTGCTAGGGCTTGAGGTTGGTGCCGAAGGGCCGTTTATAAAAGGGAAAGGAGCATCCTATCTTTTTAATTACAGATATTCGACCATTGCTATCCTGGAGAAACTCGGCTTCAAGGCAGAAGGAAACGCTTTTCCATTATTTCAGGATCTTTCATTCAAATTATTCTTTCCGACAAAAAAAGCTGGAATATTTACTGTTCATGGCTTGGGCGGACTAAGCACCATTGTATCTCAGGATTCACGGAATGCAAAAGAAACTTTTGACTATAATCTGGGGGTACTGGGAATTACCCATCAATACAGGATAACAGACAACACGTTTATAAAAAGTATTGTTTCATTTACTAACAAAGAGATCCTGTATACGATCAAACAAAAAATTTCATTTGCCAGCCCTCCTTACTACAAATTTTCCTTCATTGATCAATCGGTAAGTGCTGCAGTAAATATTACTTCAAAGCTTAATCAAAGAAATACAATTAAAGCCGGGATCGTGTACAACCATTTTATATATAATTATGTTGAAGAGGATTCTTATTTTTATTCCTCTAATAAGCGAATTTCAATGGATGAAGAGGATAACACCAATTCATCACAACTTTATTGTTCATGGAAATACAGAATCACGAATAAGATCTCTTTTGTAAACGGATTGCATTTTTTACAACTTGATCTGAACAAACATTATTCGCTGGAACCGCGCAGTGCTATTAAATGGCAGATAGGAAATACGAATACACTTGGTTTAGGTTTCGGAATCCACAGCAGAGCTGAACCTTTTCAAACATATCTTGATAAAACTATTATTGCAGGTGATACATTCAGCCTCAACCGCAATCTGGATTTTACGAAAGCAAGACATTACGTTCTCAGTTATGATAAAATCATTACAGAAAATCTTTTCCTGAAGTTTGATATTTACTATCAGCAATTATACAATGTCCCTGTATCTACTAATTTAAACAGCACTTATTCAAGCCTGAATTATAGCGGAGGTTATCCTGAAGGAGAATTAACAAATAAAGGAACAGGCGAAAATTATGGTATTGAATTAACAATAGATAAAAAATTTCACCGCACTTATTTCTTTATGATAACAGCTTCTGTTTTTGAATCGAAATACAAAGCGGCTGATGGTATTGTTAGAAACACATCCTACAATACAAATTATGTAAGTAACATTGTGCTTGGAAAGGAATTTTGGATAGGAAAGAAAAAAAGAAATATTATTAACACTAACATACGTGCTAACTGGACAGGAGGCAAACCATACACTCCTATTGATCTTGAAAAGTCTAAATTTTACGGCTATGAAGTTTTGTACACTAAAGAACCATATTCTGCTAAAACTCCCGACTATTTCCGGATCGATCTGCAGATAGGATATGTTCGCAATCATTTAAAATACAATAGTGAATTACGACTGGATATTCAAAACTTAACAAACAGAAAAAATGTATTCCAGATCTATTATGATGCACCTTCAAGACAAATAAAACAAACGTATCAGTTAGGATTAATTCCCGCGCTTAGTTACAGAATAGAATTTTAAAATTATCATTATGAAAAAGACAGGCTTCTTTGAAAAAATGGCACATTACGCCACAACATTCACCGGATCAACACCGGCATTTATTATCGCCTTTTTTGTCATTATAATCTGGCTGGTCACGGGACCTATATTCAATTTTTCTGATACCTGGCAGTTGGTGATAAACACAGGAACAACCATCATTACATTCTTAATGGTCTTCCTGATCCAGAGAACTCAGAACAAAGATTCTAAAGCAGTTCATCTGAAACTTAACGAGCTTGTTGCTTCGCTTCAGGGACCCAGCAACAGAATGGTGGATGTTGAAGACCTCAGTGAAGATGAGCTTGATCTTCTTGCAGTTTATTATAAACATCTTGCAGCACTTGCCAGAACAGAGAAAGATCTTTCAGTTTCACATTCTATTGATGGCGCACAGAAACTGCACAAATTTAAGCATGGTCTGAACGGAAACAAACCAGCATAATTGTGATTTTGCCCGACTCCTAAGTTTGACGGACAAAATTAAAATCTCTGGAATACTTTTTAATTACATTTGATTTTTAATCAGAACTTTAATGCATAATTATCAGATATACGTTGGAGGCAGCTTTATTGAAACTCCACACAAACTGTCAGTTACAAATCCTTTCACTGGGCTTGTATTCGCGGAAACATATCTCGCATCGGAGAAAGAATTAGACTCTGCCATCACCAAAGCCGAAAGTGTTAAAGAAGAATTAAAAAAACTTCCTGCTTACAAGCGATACGAAATACTTATTCAAATTGCAGAAGAGATTAAAAAAGATCGTGAACGTCTCGCAGAACTATTATGCTCCGAATCAGCCAAACCCATACGATATGCGTTGGCAGAAATTGACCGCGCAGCTCAAACATTTATAGTTGCTGCTGAAGAATCGAAAAGGCTTCCAAAAGAATACATCTCTCTCGACTGGACTCCGGCAGGAGAAGGAAAAGAAGGATTAGTTAAATATTTTCCAATTGGTTTGATTTCTGGAATTTCCCCTTTTAATTTTCCTTTGAATTTAGCAGTGCACAAGATTGCTCCTGCCATCGCTTCAGGGTGTCCAATAATTTTAAAACCTGCTTCATCTACTCCGCTTTCCACATTGGAGCTTGCTAAAATAATTGACAGAACTTCTTTACCCAAGGGTGCTGTTTCAATTTTACCAATGAATAGAAAAACCGGCAATCTGCTTGTGACGGATGAGCGTTTTAAATTATTATCCTTCACCGGTTCACCGGTTGTTGGATGGGAAATGAAAAAAAATGCCGGAAAGAAAAAAACAATTCTGGAGCTTGGTGGAAATGCTGCTGTTATTATTACAGAATCGGCTGACCTTCAGGTTGCACTTCCAAAATGTATTGTAGCCGGTTTTGCATACAGCGGACAAATATGTATTCATGCGCAACGCTTTTATGTACATGAAACCATTTTTGAACAATTCACAGAACAGTTTATAATATCAACAAAGAAGTTGAAACAAGGCGATCCTGCAGATAAAGAAACAGAGATCTCTCACATGATCGATGCAGAAAATGCAAAGCGGGTGGAGTTATGGATCAATGAGGCTGTGCGGGAGGGTGCAAAAATATTATCAGGTGGAACACGCAACGGTTCTTTCTTTGAACCGTCTGTGTTAACAAATACTAGCACAAAAATGAAAGTCTGCAGTGAAGAGATATTCGGACCTGTTGTCATCATTGAGAAATACCATTCATTTACAGAAGCGATCAGCAAAGTAAATGATTCAGGATTCGGTTTGCAGGCAGGAGTGTTTACAAACAACTCTAAAGAAATTGAACAGGCATTTAATGAAATTGAAACAGGAGGCGTTATAATAAATGATGTCCCAACTTTCCGTGTTGATCATATGCCATATGGAGGAGTTAAAGATTCGGGGTTGGGGCGTGAAGGTGTTAAATACACTATTCTTGATATGATGGAAGCAAGAATACTTGTGAAATAATGTTTAAAAACTTTTTGATTTAGCTGTAACAAATTAACCTACTCTTCGTCTTACACACGATTATGAAAAAAATATTTCTGATTACTTTATCTTTTCTTTATATAACAAATGCATTTGCATTCACTGTAAGTGGAAAGATCACTGACGAAAAGAATGAACCGGTACCATTCGCCAATGTTTATCTGAAAGGTACAACCAGAGGAACAACCAGCAATATCGAAGGAGCCTATTCACTTGATCTCGCTCCGGGAACTTATGAACTTGTTTTTAAGTTAATTGGTTATAAGCTTCATATCGAAAATATCACCATCTCCAATTCAGCACAAATTATCAATGTAAAGCTAAGTCCTGAAAGTTTTCAATTAAAAACAGCAGAAGTAAAAGCCGATGGGGAAGATCCCGCTTATGCAGTGATCCGACAAGCTCAGAAAAAAAGAAAATTCTACCTTGAACAGGTTGATGCATACAGCTGTGATGTTTATATAAAAGGAGTCCAGCGAATCCTTAAAGCCCCGAAAAAAATAATGGGTGTTTCGGTTGATTTTGGTGACGATATTGACTCTGCATCCGGAATTGTATACTTATCCGAATCAGTCTCAAAATTTAACTTTAAGCAAAAGGATAAGATAAAAGAAGAAATGGTTTCTTCTAAGGTGAGCGGTAATAATAAAGCTTTCAGTTATAATCAGGCTTCTGATATGCTCTTTAATTTTTATGAGAATATCATCGAGGTAGATGAATTAAGTGAACGCGGATTCATTTCGCCAATAGCCAATACAGCCCTCCTTAACTACCGATATAAACTTCTCGGAACCTTTTTTGAAGATGGATTAATGATCAATAAGATCCAGGTTATCCCGAAAAGAAAAAATGATCCTGTATTCAGTGGAATCATTAATGTTATGGAAAATTCCTGGCGTATTCACAGCCTTGAACTTATTTTAACTAAGGATGCGCAAATTGATTTTGTGGATACACTGCGGATCAATCAAATCTTTATTCCGGTAGAAAAAGAAATATGGCTTCCCTTCTCTACCAAGTATGTTTTTGATTTTGGTGTTCTTGGAATTAAAGGTGATGGAATGTATGTTGGTGTTAATTCCAATTATGTTATTGACCCCGATTTTCCTAAACATTATTTTACAAACGAAGTAATGAAAGTGAATGATGATGCAAATAAGAAAGACAGTGCATACTGGGAAGTTTCCAGACCCGTGCCTTTAACCAAGGAAGAAGCCGATGATTATCACAGACGTGACAGTATAGCGCGAATAAAAAGCACCAAAGTTTACACTGACTCCACCGATAAAATAAAAAACAAATTAAAATTTCAAGATCTCATCTTTGGTTATAATCACGTGAACACATTCAAGAAACAATCCTGGTCCATATCCGGACCTTTAATGAGTACACAATTCAATACTGTGCAGGGATTTAATTTAAGCACGACCTTCACCTATCTTAAAAGATTTGAGAACAGGAAAAACTACTCACTGGGTTTAAATGTCGGGTATGGCTTCTCGAATGAAGATGTATATGGAAGCATTTATGGATCTTATACTTATAAACCACAGAAATTTGCCACCTTTTATTTATCGGCAGGCCGGACGTATGAACAGTTCAATAATAACGGAAAAATTCACCCCTTGCTGAATTCTCTTTATTCCTTATTGAATGAACAAAACTTCATGAAGCTCTACCTGGAACAGTCAATAAAACTTACACATACTTCAGAACTTTTCAATGGCTTTTACTTTACTCCTTCTGCTAAATATGCAGAGAGAAGTCCGCTAATCAATACAACGGGATTCAAATGGGTGAAATCTGATAACGTTTACACATCCAATGATCCGCAGAACCCTGATTCTGCTGGGTATTCGTTTCAATCACACCGGGCACTCACGGCAGAAGCAAAGATTAAATATATATTTAAGCAACGCTATTATACCATGCCGAACATTAAAATGGTAACCGGATCTAAATTTCCAGCATTACTTATCGGTTATAAAAAAGGAATTTACGCTTTAGACAGCAAAATCAATTTCGACCTGCTTACCCTTGGGCTTGAAGGCTCATTTAATTTAAAACGTTTTGGAAATTCCGATTACTCAATTACAGCCGGAAGCTTTCTGAATAACAGAAAAATGTACTTCATGGATTGGTATCATTTCAATGGCAATCAAACATTGTATTCAGATTTTGAAAAAAACAGCTTTCAATTACTTGAATATTATTCAGCCAGCACACAATCGCATTTTATTGAAGGACATTTTGAACATAACTTCGGAGGGTTTTTCCTCAGCAAAGTTCCATTGATCAAAAAACTAAAATTGAATGAGGTAGGTAAAGTCAGCTTATTAACCACTGACGGAAAGAA
>JAJTCJ010000120.1 GCA_021323165.1 Bacteroidota bacterium
TTCTTTTTTAAGAAGAACAAATTTAAAAAAATCGAGACAGGAAAGGGTATTTGTTGATTAAATATTTGGCCAAAATTCCAAAATTCAGGCAAATAAAGGAGTTGAAATAACTGCCACTTCAGTGAGAGGGTTAAAAAGGTATGCACGCTTTGTTGCCACTTCTGTGCATTTAAAACGTTTCCGCACCTGCTCACCCTTTATAAAGAACCTGTTGGAATTATAAGAAAAGGTACTTCCCTCCTTCACATCTTCAAGAAGTATAGTTCCGTTACGATCATCATAACGTTTCAAAACCCTTAATAAATTAATATCAGAACAGCTTGATGCAGCAGGATTGCTCATATAGCGCTTTAATGCCTCAATCACATCCACCGGAAAGATATCATAGCTCATAAAGTTCCTCATCAGAATCTTATACTCTTCTTTCCATTCTTCACCATGCGGCTTCACCTTGTCCTTACGCTTGTTCCAGTTGGTCAGATGCGCGATCTCATGCACCAGCGTGATCAGAAATGCATATTTATTCAGATCATAATTCATGGTAATAAGATGGTTTTCCCCCTTTACTGGTGGACGGTAATCACCAAGCCTCGTCAACCGGCTTTTTTTAATCCGCAGCTTGAAATCATGAACATAGATCCATTCAGCTATAACAGGTACAGCCTTTTCGGGAATATATTTATAAAGAATAGATTGGTTGCGCTCGAGCTGATCCATTAGAGTACAAATTTACAAACGAAGTCGCAAAGCGGGCGTGCTTTTGTTTCAACAATTTATAAACTGTCGTACGGATTCTAATTAATACGAATTTACGAATCTGGATGTTTTGGGACTATTGTTCTATTTGTCATGCTGAGCGAAGCCGAAGCATCTTCTTTAAAGAAAAGCGCAAAAATCGTTGAATCTGGTGGGTAACAAAACGCAGATATTATGGTCTTTAAGATAAAAGATGAATTCCCTTTTCTGATTTTGTGTGATTAAAAGCCTCTATTAGTAGCTCTCAGTGCCCTTAGTGGCAAAGAACTATTTCATTAAATTATAAACAACCAAACTCGCCAGATAAGCCAGGGCACTCATATAAAAGAACTGAATCAGGGGCCATTTTATCCTTTTTGTTTCTCGGTACACGATGGCGAGCGTACTCATGCATTGCATTGCGAACGCATAAAAGAGAAGTAATGAAAATCCCACTGCCATTGTAAATTTAGGCTCACCCGTTTCCGGATTTATTTCCGCTCTCATTTTATCCTGGATAGATTGAGTGTTGTCCGCATCACCAACGCTGTAGATCGTTGCCATTGTACCTACAAAGACCTCTCGTGCAGCAAAAGAGGTGATCAGCGCAATTCCTATTTTCCAGTCAAAACCCAAAGGAGCGATTGCGGGTTCAATACTTTTTCCAAGAATTCCCGCATAAGATACTTCCAGCTTTTCTGCAGCTATTGCAGCATTCACCGATTTCAATTTCTCTTCTGAATTTGATTGTTCTGATAACTGTGGCTGATATTTCTTTTCAATCTCAGAAAATCTGTTGCCCGGTGCATGTGAAGAAAGAAACCAAAGGATAATGGATATTGCAACAATGATCTTTCCGGCATCCCATAAGAACATTTTTACTTTATCGAAAATGGTCAAACCTATCGTTCTCCATTGCGGTGCGCGATACACAGGCAATTCCATTATAAAATAACTTTTCTCTTTCGCCTGAAGTATCCATTTCATTACAAGAGCTGCTCCTATTGCGGCAAGAAATCCGATGAGGTAGAGCGCCATAAGTATCAGGCCCTGATAGTTAAAAAATCCGGGCTCTTCTTTTTGTGGGATCACCAGTGAGATCAATAAAGTATAAACCGGCAAACGCGCAGAACAGCTCATCAGAGGAGTTACCATGATCGTAATGATCCGCTCCTTCCAGTTGCTGATCGTACGTGCACTCATAATCGCAGGCACTGCACAGGCAACTCCGCTTATCAATGGAATTACCGACCTGCCGTTGAGGCCGAATTTGCGCAGGAGCGCATCCATTATAAAACTCACCCTGGACATATATCCCGTATCTTCAAGAATAGCAATGAATGCAAATAGCAAAGCGATCTGCGGAACAAACACTACTACTCCGCTCAAGCCGGCTAAGATCCCGTTCACGAGCAAACTGCTTAATTCCCCGGATGGCAAAGCATTAGTAGCCCAGCTCGAAAGTGCAATGAACATAGATTCAATCCAGTCCATAGGAAAAGCAGCGAGGAAAAATATTGCCTGAAAAATAAAGAACAGAATGGCCAGGAAAATAAGATAACCCCAGATCCTGTGGGTTAATATACCATCCAGCTTTTGGGTGAATGACATTGACTGCACAGCAGTCTTTCGTGTTAGACATTCTTCTACTATTCGATTGATCACCTTATACCGCTCAACACTTTCGAGAGATTGCAATTTATTTTTATCAACTACTATGGTATTCAATGCATCCGCAATGAGGCGGGATTGTTTGCTGCGTATATCTCCGGTAGGATCTTCAAGGTTATTCGCCAGCTGAAACGCCATAAAATCGCTTTTCACTTTTATCACCGACTTTACCCTTTCCACTACTTCCGGAGCGATCTTCTTCACATCGATAAAATCATAGGAAGGAACTGTCAAAGGCTTCAGAATGGCCCCTTTTAACTCCTCGATACCCATTTTATTTCTGGCACTTAATCCGATAACTTTAACACCCATTCTTTCGGATAAGCGCACAAGGTCAATTCTGTCGCCATCACGCTCAACCATGTCCATCATGTTCAATGCAAGAATCACCGGTATTTTCAGGTCTATCACCTGAGAAACAAGAAAAAGGTTGCGTTTCAGATTACTTGCATCAGCAACTATAATTGTGAGATCCGGATGCTCTTCATGGTCCTCATTGCAGAGTACATCAAAAGCAACACGTTCATCAAGGGATTTAGGATAAAGGCTATAAGTGCCCGGAAGGTCAATAAAATTAGCTGTCACTTCATCAGTTAAACGGGTTGTTCCCATTTTCTTGTCGACCGTTACACCTGGAAAATTTCCTGTGCGCTGGTTTAGGCCTGTAAGAGCATTGAATAAAGTTGACTTCCCGCTGTTAGGATTTCCTATCAGGGCAATTTTTATGGTTGTTTTTTCAGAAAAGTTAACAAGGGATTGTGTCGGTTCCACTTCCAGAAGGGCTATATTTTCTGCTTAAGGCTTGAAACAAGAATGGTGGAAGCTTCTTCTTTGCGAAGACTAAGGAGATATCCTGAAACACATATCGCGATCGGATCACCGAATGGAGCAATGCGGTCAAGCTTAACTATCTCGCCCGGAGTACATCCCATTTCAAGGAGTTTCAATGCCATGGCCTTATCCGTGAACGAATCAATAACGGCACTCTGCCCAATTTCCAATTGAGATAGATTTTTCAATTTAACCTTCATAATTTAGATTGTATACAAAATTACGGCTTTTTTAGTTCAGGTGGAATTAGTTAACCTAAGCCTGAATTAACTAAATAACCTATTTTCTAATCACCAAATCTTATTTCCACTTTGGACAATCACCGCAGCGATTCTTTTTTCTGAATGCATAACAACCGGAGCTAGATAAAGCCACTGTAAATAAAGTGAGGCACAACAGGAAGACAGAGATGCGGATTTTCATAAATAAAATTCTTGTTATACAAATATAACGAATTACAGCTTCATTAATGAATTCAACAGCTTCCATTCGGGATTTATTCCTATTTTTATAAAAAATTTTTCAAAGAAGAATGAAAGTTTTCTATCATTTCGGCAGGTATTTTATTTTGATCAAACGGGCTTTCGGTAAACCGGAAAAGATCTCAATATATATCGACCGCATCTTTGAAGAAATGAATATCCTTGGTGTCGGATCTCTTGGAATTGTCGCGATCATTTCCATTTTTATGGGGGCAGTTATTACCATACAATCCGCCTTTAATTTTGAAAGTCCGTTGATCCCTCTTTATGCGGTAGGTGTAGCTGTAAGAGATTCCATGATCCTGGAATTTTCTCCTGCTATTGTAAGCCTTATCCTTGCCGGAAAAGTCGGATCAAGTATCGCTTCAGAGATTGGAACCATGCGTGTTTCTGAACAGATCGATGCACTTGAAATAATGGGTATCAATTCTGCGGGCTATCTTATCTTCCCTAAGATCATCGCTTCTGTATTATTCAATCCTATACTTGTTGTTTTCTCTATGTTCCTTGGTATCCTTGGCGGATATGTATTCGGCTTAATGTCGGGCGTAGTAAGTGATTATGAATACATATATGGGATCACTTATGGATTTCGTCCGTATAACGTAATGTATGCGCTAGTAAAAGCCGGAGTATTCGCATTCATCATCGCATCTGTTCCTGCGTATCATGGTTATTATACAAGTGGCGGAGCTCTTGAAGTTGGTCGTTCAAGTACAAAAGGAGTTGTTTACAGCAGCGTACTTATTTTAGCATTCGATTTAATACTTACTCAATTACTACTTGTTTGATCGAGATCAAGAACATATTTAAATCTTTTTCGGGCCGTAATGTTCTGAACGATATCTCATTCACTTTCGAGACCGGCAAAACCAATATGATCATTGGTGAAAGCGGCTCAGGAAAAACAACTCTGCTGAAATGCATGGTAGGATTGAATGAGATCGACAGCGGGCAGATCCTTTATGACGGAAGAAGCTTCACAGATCTTAATTTCATGGAGAAGAAAGAAGTCCGTAAAGAGATCGGGATGTTATTCCAGGGTGGAGCGTTATTCGATTCAAAAACTGTTGAAGAAAATGTTACATTTCCAATTTCAATGTTCACTAATATGAGTGAAAGCGAAAAGCGTGACCGTGCAAATTTTTGTCTTCAGCGTGTTAATCTTAATAATGCCAATAAGCTTTATCCGTCTGAGATCAGCGGTGGAATGAAGAAACGTGTTGCAATCGCCCGTGCAATTGCGGTTCAGCCGAAGTATCTTTTTTGTGATGAGCCAAACTCAGGCTTAGATCCAAAGACCTCGATCGTAATCGACAACCTTATTAAAGAGATCACCGAAGAGTATAACATTACAACAGTAGTTATCACACATGATATGAATTCGGTGATAGAGATCGGAGATAATATTATGTTCATCTACAAAGGTAACAAGCATTGGGAAGGCAGTAAGCATGAAATATTAAAAACACACGATCAGGAAGTGTGTGATTTTGTTTATGCCACCAAGTTCATGAAAGATCTTAAGACAAAATTCTGATAAATTTAATTCATAAAAAAAGCTCCTTCTGAAATTTCAGAAGGAGCTTTTTATTTTTTGTGATCTTTAATTATTTAGCGATCATCTTTTTAGTCAATTTCTGACCATCAACATTGATCGTGTAAAAATATAAACCAGCGGCATAATCAGCTGTGTTTACATCTACTGAATAGTTTCCAGCTTTTACATTTGAGTCGTTTCTTTCGAATAATTTAACTCCTGTAACATCGAAGATCTGAACAGAAACTTTTTCTGCTCCTTTATCCAAAGAGTAGCTGATAGTTGTCTGACCGTTGAACGGGTTAGGCTGATTCTGGTTCAATGAAAAACCGTTTGCAGTTACCTCATCGATACCAACTCCAGACGGAGGCGGAGCTGTAACGCGGTAAGAGATTAAATGATGTTCGAATGCATAAGGTGCTGTATAAGCATAGGCAGGTATAAACTTACCATTCCATCCACCAGCAGTCCCGTATCTTACATCCTGCGTAACAATTGAGGAAGAATTGTAATCACAGGCAACGGAGTTTAGATTACAATCAAAGTAAGTTGGAAATGTTCCTGCTCCATTTTCTTCATAAGAAGCAAAGAAGAATGCGTTCAGATCATCAACGTGATCTTCAGAATTCCATGTATAACCCGGTTTAAAAGTTACTGAAGCCGCGAATAATCTTCCCGCATTAACATTCATTGCCCCTGGAATTGCGAATGCCTTTTCAACAAAATTTGAAGAAGAATCAAGATCAGTTAAAGGAACCTTGAATGTTTTTCTTCCTGAACCTGTTGGTGCATTTGTAGTCATGCTGTAGTTCAATGTTTTTAGTGATAATGTATCAGTTCCGTAATTTGCTGCAGTAGCACCGGTAAAATAACCACTGTATAAACTAGTAGCAACGTTATTGGTCAACACGGTCACAACTAAGGTATCAATAGAAGTTACATTTCTTGTGTATGCATAAACAATAGACATTGAATCTACCTGATAAGAAACAGTTGCATCCCAGTTAATACCATCAACAACATCAAAAACATCAGACTTAACATCCAAAATGTCGCCAAGATGATGAACCCAAACAGAAGAGAAGGTTCCAGCTCCAAATTCACCATGAACAGTTGAATCAACAAATAAGTAATTAGTATTCAATTCAGCAGGACCGGCTGATCCTCCACCAAGATATTCATCCATGCTGGAAGCATAATTTAACCAAGCAGAAGTTGCTCTTTCTCCGGCACGAGGTTGTCTCGCTTTCATCTGATTCATATCGAAGTGCTTGTTCTGAGTTGCCGTTGGCTGGGTTTTTATCGGTGCCGTAACAACAGTTTGAGCTTCGAGACAAAGCGATGACCCGAACAATCCTATAAAAAGTAAGATTTTTTTCATTTTTTTATTTTTAAAGATTTATTGTTCTTTTAATTGAATTCTAAATTAATTAATAAAAAAACATAAAACAACTATTTTAAAAAATATTGGTTAAAAAGTCTCTTTATTTTATCAGGCCGCTTTGACGCGACAAACTAAGAAAGCAATAAAAAATCCCCCGACAAGCGGGGGATTTTTTATTAATAAAGTCTTATATAACTATTACTTGATCACAACCATTTTCACAGCTGAAGAAGTGTTTTCTCCAACTTTGATTGAGTAATAATAAACACCTGCAGAAAGGTTATCAGCATTAAATTCAATAGTATGCTGACCTGCTGATTGAGTTCCAACTGATTGCTCAGTGATCTTTTTTCCTGTAACATCATAAACTGATAAAGAAACAGTTCCAGCTTTTTCTAATTGGTAAGCAATTGTAGAAAATGAGCTGAAAGGATTTGGCATATTCTGAGAAACTGCAACTCCTTCAACTGCCTCAGCAACACCTACACCTGTAGTGTTATCAAGGTGAAACCAAATTCCATGATTTTCATAAGAATATCCGGTCTGATATGCTAAAGAAGGTAGGAAATAACCATTCCAGCCTGTAGATGACATATTATAACGAACTTCCTGATGAAGAATGTAAGACATGTTTTCATCACCACTTGTGTTAGCACCATTACCATAATAATCCTGATCAGTATTGTCACCATTTTGTTCTAAGGTAACAAGATAGAAAGCGTTTTTGTCATCAGGAAGAATATCAGTTTGTGTCCAGGTATATCCCGGGATAAAGCTGATAACTGCACCAATTTTTTTAGCGTTCGTCTGAACTGGGATACCCGGAGTTGCAATGTACATAATAGAATTAAAGCTACTTGTATCAAGGTCAGTTAAAGGAATTTTATACTCACCTAAAACAGTGATACCAGCTCCAAGATCATTATTTGGCTGATCGTAAGTAATATCCTGATAATATATTGGTGGAGGACCTGTTAATGTATAATCCAAAAGCATATTTTCTCTGATAATCTGAACTAAGATAGTATCAACAACTGTAGCAGCCTCATTTCTAACATACGCGAATTCAATACCTAAAGAATCCATAATGTAGTTATCAGTTGCGCCAAAAGCGCTGTAAGGCATTTGAGATGGATCAAGATACACCGCAGCCTTATGAACCCAAGCTGGTACAGGATTACTAGAAGCATCAAGACCTAAAGTAATTGTAGAATCAGGAAACAATGGCATGAAATTAAGCTCTGCCATATCTGGAGTAAGTCCGTTATTGGTATCATCAAGGAAACGTCCGTAATTAAACCAAATTGGTCCACCAGCTCTTGAATTCTCTTTTAATTTAGCAGCAGGATTGTTAGTTACTTTTAATTTTGAATTAACAACAGTTTTACCAGGTGTTACTGATGTTGTTGCTCTTTGTGCTGTTGCAGAAAACACAATCGCAGTAGCAGCAATAAATGTGTAGATTTTTTTCATTTTTTTTATATTAAGTTAATGTTAATATGAAAGTCAAAGTTAAAGAAATAAAATTTAAAAAAATATTATTTCTTTAATTTATCTGATAAACTCTGCTTTTATCCAAATATGGGTTATTTTTCAGATTTACCTGTATAAATACTAATTATGCCAATTCTGGCTGCTCCATGTAACTTTCAATCGGAGGACAAGCACAGATAAGATTTCTATCGCCATGCGCATTATCAACTCTAGCTACACTTGGCCAGAATTTAGCATCTTTTACCCATTTCAATGGATAAACTGCCTTTTCTCTTGAATATGAATGATTCCAGTCGCTGCTGATCACAGAAACGGCAGTATGAGGAGCATTTTTGATAACATTATCTTCCTTATCAGCTTTTCCTGAAATAATTTCATCAATTTCCTTTTTAATAGAGATCATTGCTGAACAAAAACGATCCAATTCTTCTTTGGATTCACTTTCTGTCGGCTCAACCATTAACGTATCATGAACCGGGAAAGCTACTGTTGGCGCATGAAACCCATAGTCCATCAATCGTTTTGCGATATCACCCACTTCTATACCTGCTTCACGTTTAAAAGAAACACAATCCAGGATCATTTCGTGCGCACATCGCCCGTTCTTACCTGTGTAAAGCGTCTGATAATGTCCGCTCAAGGATTCTTTAATATAATTAGCATTGAGGATAGCCATTTTAGTTGCCTCAGTCACACCTTCTCCTCCAAGCATTTTGATATATCCGTAAGAAATCAATAAAATTAGTGAGCTTCCGAAAGGAGCCGCAGAAACTGCAGAAATACCTTGCTCCCCTCCTGTTTTAACCATTACGTGTGATGGTAAAAACGGAACCAGTTGTTTTGCCACACCAATAGGACCCATTCCAGGACCACCACCACCGTGAGGAATAGCAAATGTTTTATGAAGGTTAAGATGACATACATCCGCTCCGATATTACCCGGACTGGTCAGTCCAACCTGTGCATTCATATTCGCACCGTCCATATATACCTGCCCGCCATTCTCATGAATGATATCGGTGATCTCAATGATGCTTTCTTCGTAAACACCATGTGTACTTGGATAAGTAACCATCAGGCATGACAGATTATCTTTATGAAGAACAGCTTTTTCGCGCATATCCTTCACATCGATATTTCCTTTTTCATCACATTTCACCAAAACGATCTTCATACCGCACATTGCAGCGCTTGCAGGGTTGGTCCCATGAGCTGAAGTCGGTATCAATGCGATGTTACGATGATTATCGCCTCTTGAACGATGATATGCCTGAATTACCAGCAATCCGGCATATTCGCCCTGAGCGCCACTGTTAGGCTGAAAGCTCATTTTAGCAAAACCTGTGATCTCGCTTAAAGAACGGTCAAGCTCATGGATCATTTCAATATAACCTGCAGCCTGATCAACAGGAACAAAAGGATGAATATTTGCAAACTCCGGCCAGGTAATAGGCATTAATTCGGAAGCTGCATTCAGTTTCATTGTGCATGATCCTAAAGAGATCATTGAATGTGTAAGAGAAAGATCTTTATTTTCCAGTCGTTTGATATAACGCATCATTTCAGATTCTGAATGAAATGAATTAAAAACAGGATGGGTAAGGATATCAGATTTACGTTCTGTAAGAACTGCTTTCTGCTTGAATACTGAATCAAGAGAAACCACAGAAGCTTGTTTACCGGCAGCTTTTGCGAAAATATCAAGTACTGAATTCAAATCAGCTGCATCTGTAGTCTGATCAAGAGCAATGCAAACACAGCAAGTATCAATATAACGGAAATTTATACCTGATTCAAGCGCAAGGCTTTGTATCATATCTACAGAGATCTCTGTCGGAAGCAAAACCTTAATGGTATCAAAATAATTATCTCCTTCGATTCCGAATCCAAGCTTTTTCAGCTCTTCCGCAAGTGTTACTGCAGAAAAATGAACCTGCTTCGCTATTCCTTTAATTCCATCAGGTCCGTGATAAACTGCATACATACTCGCCATGATAGCAAGAAGCGCCTGAGCAGTACAAATATTAGAAGTTGCTTTATCTCTGCGGATATGCTGTTCGCGCGTCTGCAAAGCCATACGCAATGCAGGATTACCTTTAGCGTCAATTGACACACCGATGATACGTCCCGGAATTATTCGCTTATATTCTTCACGGCATGCAAAAAATGCTGCATGAGGACCTCCATAACCCATCGGTACACCAAAACGTTGTGTATTTCCAACAACCACATCAGCACCCCATTCTCCCGGAGGAGTTAATAAAACAAGACTCAGGATATCAGCTGCAACTGCAACTGCAATATTTGATGCTTTTGCATTTTTTACAAATGATGCATACTCATATATCTTACCTTCTGCTGTCGGATACTGTAGTAACACCCCGAATACAGATGCATCAAGTGCGGTGTTTTTCCAGTCGCTTATTAAAAGCTCTATTCCTAATGGCTCAGAACGTGTTTTAAGAAGATCAATGGTTTGAGGATAACATTCATTGGAAACAAAAAATTTATTTGCACCGCTTTTAACCTGTTCACGTGTTCTGTTGTTGAAAAGCATTGCCATGGCTTCTGCTGCTGCAGTAGCCTCATCAAGCAATGATGCATTCGCTATCTCCATTCCAGTAAGATCCATGATCATGGTCTGAAAATTAAGAAGCGCCTCAAGACGCCCCTGCGCGATCTCCGCCTGATAAGGAGTGTAAGCGGTGTACCAGCCTGGATTTTCTAATATGTTACGTTGGATAACCGGTGGAACAATAGTTCCGCTGTATCCTAAACCGATATAAGATCTGAAAACTTTATTTTTAGAAGCTATTCCTCTCAAATGTTTGTGATATTCAAACTCAGTCATTCCCTTAGCAAGGTTCAATGGCTTTTTAAGACGAATGGCAGATGGAATTGTCTGATCGATCAAATCATTAACGGAAGCAGCATTGATCTTTGCAAGCATTGCTGTTACGTCATTCGCACGCGGACCGTTATGACGATTTACAAATTTATCGGTAGTGATCATGTTAGAAAATTTTAGGAATGCA
>JAJTCJ010000018.1 GCA_021323165.1 Bacteroidota bacterium
TAAAGCTGTTAAGAAAATGAAGAGCAGTGTTGAGAAATCAACTTTAGGTGATCTTGATGTTCTTTCAAATCTGAAAGCAGATATGGAAGAAACAGAAAAGAAGTCTAAAAAATCTGAATAATACTTTTCCTTCGCAAGAAGGAAAATTCTAAAGCCACGCCATGGTTTTTAGGAAGAAAGCCCCGCAGAAATGCGGGGCTTTTGTTTTGTATGGTTTTCTGCGCGCGTTGTCAGTCTGAGCGGATTCGAAGACCTTGCGAGGGAAAGGGCGGTGATTCTTTTGTTTAATAGAACGCAGATCTTTATGATTTTTATGATGCAAAATGATTCTTCCACAATTATGAGTAATTATGATCTGATTCTGCGCAGTGTGTCATCCCGACCCTAGGGGAGGGATCTCCAACACTTGCGATTTATAATGATTTGATTCTGCGCGGCTGGTCATCCTGAACTTGTTTCAGGATCTGAGGGAAGGAGGTCGCAGATTGACAGTTTAAAGGATTATATTCTTTAGTACTTTCTTAATTAAGACCAATCTTCTATATTTACAGTAATTCAAAAAAACAGAAGAAACGGAGTCTATGGAAAGCACTGAATTACTGGATAAATTAATAAATGTAGATCCTGTTACTGACCCGGAAAAGTTCTATTCCCTTCTCTGGAAAAAGATCAGCTTTCTTTCAACCCGGGAAAGCGATCGTTTAATGGAAATGTCAGCTACAGCCCGCAGTATTTCTATTTTACATTTAGCACATCACAATTTCGCTGAAGGCATGACTTTCGTTCATGGTTCTGATTTTTCAAATGCTCTCATTTCTCTTGAAAAAGCTCTGGAAGGTTTTATTTCCACTCAGAATGAAGGCGGAAAAATGGCTGCTTACACGGCTATGTGTATCTGTTACCGTTCAAAAGGACAACTTGATAAAGCACAGAATGTTGTGCAGGAAGCGCTTCAATATGCTCCTGCAATAAGGAATGATAATATCTACATTTTCTTTAAAGGTGTTGCTTATTACCAGGCCGCAGAAGTGAATGTCGAGATCAAAAATTACAATTCAGCTATTGAATATTTTAATGCCGGAATAAAACATACCATTGAGAATCCGGAGATGCATGGAAGAATGCTGAATGGTTTAGGTGTGGTTTATATGAATCTCGAAAAATGGGATGATGCTATTCTTTACCTGGAGAAATCATTGTCAGATCCATTAACACAAAATAATATAATGCTGAAGGCGAAAGTGCTTTCAGATATCGGGATCTATTATTTCAGGCAAAAACAATTTGAAGAGTCATTTAAATATCAGGAGGAAAGTCTAAAATTAAGGCTTGAAACCAAACTTCTGAGCCCGGCTGTTACAAATTATATACGCATGGCTGATCTTTGCTTGGCAGGCGGCAAAATAATTGATGCACTGAAATATGCTAATCTTGCTGTTGAGCAATCAGAAAAAATGAAGCTTCATATCAAGCTTTATGAATCGTATGAGGTTCTCTCAAAGATCTATGAAGCTTTAGGTGATACCGAGAATGCATTCATCCACTATAAGAATTACATCCGCGTAAAAGAAGGTGTTCACAGCCAGGAAGTGATCAGAAAAATAGAAGAGCTTAAAAATCAATATAAGGTTGAATCGGCAGAACAGGAAAAAGAGATCTTCCGTTTAAGAAATGTAGAATTAAAGGCTGCGATGGATGAGATCAGGGAAAGCTTTCGTTATGCTAAACGAATTCAATCCGCGATATTACCTCCTGAGGAATTGATAAATAAACTTATACCTGATTCTTTTGTCCTCTTCAAGCCAAAGGATATTGTTTCCGGTGATTTTTACTGGCTGAAAAAAACAAATGATAAAATATTGTTTGCCGCTGTTGATTGCACAGGACATGGCGTTCCGGGGGCCATGGTAAGTATGGTCGGATATAATTGTTTGAATAAAACTGTTCATGAATTCGGATTGACTCAGCCATCATTGATCCTGAACAAACTTACGGAGTTAGTTGAGGAAACATTTGTCCATAAGGATTTTCATTATGAGAATTCAGAAGATGAAATTAAAGATGGGATGGATATTTCTTTATGTTGCATCGATCTGAAGGAAATGAAAATGGAGTGGGCGGGAGCAAATAATCCAATATGGATAATAAGAAAAAATGAATTTATTGAAATTGCGGCCGATAAGCAGCCTGTCGGAAAATATGATCATCGCCAGCCTTTTACTAATCACAAACTTGATCTGCATGCCGGTGATTCCATTTATTTGTTTACGGATGGATATGCTGATCAGTTTGGTGGTCCGGCCGGCAAAAAATTCAAATATAAACAGCTTAAAGAGCTGCTTATTTTTACTGACACTCTAACTAAAAAAGAGCAGCAAACTATTTTGCATGATCGTTTTGAAGACTGGAGAGGTAATCTTGAGCAGATCGATGATGTTCTTCTTATGGGTTTTAAGATTCCCTGAAAAATGCCGTTTATTTATTTACGAGGATCTTCTTTGAGAATTCCATTCTGCCATCATTAACTTTTAAGAAATACAAACCTGAGGAAAGCTGTTTAAGGTCAATAGTGATTTCGTGGTTGCCTTTTACAATTGAAGTGTTTAAATTGTAAACAGCCTGGCCAAGAATATCAACCACTTTAAAATTCAATTGTTTTGTTTCTTCCGATAGAAATGCAACGTGTAAAAGATCTGTTATCGGATTTGGATAAACATTAAAGTTGTCAAGCTTATTATTCAGGTCATCTATGCCTGATGACAGATCAATATTGATATCATCAATAAAAATATTATTCCCTCCTTTTGAAGTAAATACAAATTTGAATCTAAAATTTGCTGTATAGTAAGAGGCCGGAATAGTGATCGAAGCTTGTTGCCATTCTGTTATACTTGTTGGTATAAAAGGGATAGCCTGAGGCTGTACAGTTTCCAATGCACTTCCGATAAGATTCAATCGCTGGATCCAGCTGCTGATACAATCTTTTGAAACATAAACCTGAAGCTGATCCTGGCTTAGTGTGTCTTTTCTTGCGTAAGCATATTTAAATGTAAAAGACAGATTGCTTCCGCCTGTAAGGTCTATCATCGGGCTTATCAGCTCATCCTTTGTATTCATTGTGTTATTAAAGTTATCAAGCATCACCGAATTACTTCCGGTGCTTGCTGCCGAAGATGTCAACTGCCAACGGTTTATGGTATCAAAGGTGTTCGAGTACCATTGCGGACCTGTTAAAGAAGAAGTCGATTCAAAACCTTCAATGAATGGATAAGTATTTCCTGTGCTTGGTAAAACTGAAATGAAATTTGTTTTGGTTACCATGGTGGAATCTGTTCCATTAAATACTTTTAATGTTACAGGAAAAGTACCGGGAGTAGAATAACTCACTGTAGGAGATAAGGCAGACGATGATGCAGGCGTTCCTCCAGGGAATGTCCATTGCAATGAAGTTACGCTTCCATTATAAGAAGTGTTTGAAAATACGATTTGGTTTATTCCTGAGGTATTGCAGACAACTGTTTTGTTACTTGAAAAATCGGCTGCGCATAAAGGTTGGATTTGGGTATCTGTTCCTGTTGCAATCAGGTTTGAAGTCTGCCAAAGATTATTTCTTCCCGCGATTGGACTATTCAAACAAGCATGCATTCTTGCTTTTTGTCCATACGTGAACATTTTATTGCAATAAGAATAATCCATTGCGTTCTGAACATTATCCACTGTGTTGCCGCATGAAGCTCCATTCAGGTTGCAGCTTTGCCAGCCGATAGTAGGAGGAGTGTCAGCAACAAGATCATCGATGTTACAATCTTTAAATGGATCAGCGCATGGATAAAAATAAAATCCCGGAACATTGTTTCCTCCCCAGATATGCTGGAGATTAAGATAGTGTCCGCACTCATGCGCCAGAACCACAGATTGAGTAGGATTAGATGTTCCTATACTGCCAACATAGTTATGCGACATTACAATTCCGTCCCATGCAGGGATAGAGTCTGCATCTGCCGGCCATACAGCATGACCCGCTAGTCCTGCAGCATTTTGCACAACATAAATATTCAGGTATTTATCAGTTGGCCATTGGATCAGCGATTTTACGCGATGATCACCAGGAGTAGTTAAAGATGAAGCGATCCGGTTAATCCCGCTTGTGCAGTTTCCGTCAGGATCAATAGTGGCTAAACGGAATTCAATATCACAATCGGCATGTAATGGTTTAAATGCTGCTACTATGCTATTTGTATCTGCTGCTTGCTTGCGGAAAGTTTTATTAAGGACAGTAATACCATCAAGAAGCTGAGCGTTAGAAATATTTTCAATTCCATAATTATGGATGACGTGATAAACCACCGGGATCATATAAGTCGCAGAAGGCATCCTGTTATGATAAAACTGTCTAACATATTCCTGAGTGAAGGCCTCAAGTTCAGCATCTTTTCTGATGACTGCTTTCGCGATCTCAGGATTTGCTTTTAATGTTGATATCCGCATTTCATCAGAACCGCAATGAAGTAATTCCTGTGAAAAAGAAATTCTAAGAAAACAGAGTAAAAAAAATATTGTGAGGAGTTTTTTCATGGATACAAGTTTTAAATTCTATTGGCAATGTTTCATCGCTTTATGATCTTTCGATACGAGACAGCATCACTTCCGGAGATTTTTATAAAATAGATCCCCGGATCATAAGAACTAATATTAAAAGAAAATTTTGCTGAACCGTGGATACCATCTAACTCCTTCATAAAAATAATCTTTCCTGTCACATCTATTATTTCCACTCTATCAGATTCTGAGTTGTTAGATAATAATTCGATATTCACCATATCTGAAGCTGGTACAGGATAAACTGTTATATTATTACTCTCCGTATATTCTATGGTTCCAACAAAATCCTCAAACGCCAGATCATCTACCCATAAATAATCATTAACCTCAGGTTCATCACCACTCGATTTAAGCACGATCATACAGCTGTCAGGATCAGAGGAGCTGAGATAATCGAAATCAACGGAGAATACTTCCCACTGCATTGCCATATCAAACAATTCTTCATATGCAATTGCAATAGTATCACGTTTATTGTTCGCTGAATTCCATTTGGTGAGTATTGCACAAACAGAGCCCTGGCTTTCGCCCCAGATCATGTGCTGCCATTGGCCGGTGAACCTGCCAGGACGAAGTGTGTATGGATAGCCGCTTATGGGTTGCAAGTTGGTAGGGTCAATTTCGCCATAAACAGCTATTCCGTTAAGTACATTCATTCCGTAATTTTTGGAAGTGATCTTCATGAACCAATTACCCGGACTTCCCGGATACCATTTCGTTACCGTATATACATTCAGGTGAGATGTTGCAGGATTTATGGTTCCCCATTGATCGGGAATTTCGTAATTACCCATATCTGTCCAGTTCTCAAATCCATTATTATTGATCTGAGCGCTGGCAACGGTAATAGATAAAAAAAGACTTAATAAAAATAATGGTTTCATCCTGGTTGGTTGTATGATGCAATTTAATCAAAAATTGGATTTGAATATTGATTTCCATACATTTGCGTTAATAAATGAAAAGGACAATTCCCATATTACTGTTAACATTTTTCTACTTTATTGTAGCATGTGGCTTATCAGTAAACTTCCATTATTGCGGAAGCAAGCTGAAGGATATTTCATTTTTCAGTATTCAGGGTAAGGAAACAGGCTGCTGCGGAAGCAAAAAGAAAAGTAAAGGATGCTGCAAGGACAAATATTCTATTCTTAAGATCGAAGATGATCATCGTACTTTTGCGGACTTTAAGCTGACTTCGAATACTCCAATTCATCTCTTTGTGACTTTTCCTGTAACCAATACGCTTTTGTCTTCTTCTTATGGTGAGCTTATTTGTCCGAATTACCATGCTCCACCACAACTTCACAAACCGCCAATATACCTTAATCATAGGGTGTTAATTATCTAATTTGTTTTTTTATCCTGCAAATTCTTTCGCAGGGTTTCATGCGTTTGCTTGTCGCTAACGTGTTTTCTTATTTTATTAACTTTTAAATCCAATTCAAAATGAAGAAATCAATCTACATAGCTGTTGCTGCTGTAGCTTCACTAATTGCGAATCCTGCAAAAAGTCAAACCACCGCCATGAATTATAATTTTATTGATTGTGCAGGCAACTCACAAAGTATTTTCGCTGACCTTGATGCAGGTAAAGCCGTAATTCTTGAATTTTTTATGACCAGTTGTTCTCCATGTATTACTGCAGGACAAAAACTTGAAGCTATGAAAACTGATCTGTTGGCAGAGTTTCCCGGGAAAATAAAGGCTTACGCTTTTGGTTATAATAACACGTATTCCTGCACTACTATTAATAATTGGGTAAATAATAATGGGTTTACGTCAATTCCATCTGACAGTGGAGCTGCACAAGTAGCATATTATGGCGGAATGGGAATGCCAACAATTGTTATTCTTGGTGGAGGCACTGCACATTCAGTTCTTGGAACTCCTTATATAGGATTTTCCACTTCAGACACTATAACAATGGGAGCTGATATTAGAAATTTCTTAAATGCAACAGGTGTAAGTGAGAATGCCGGTTTGTTTAACCTGGTTTCTTTATATCCAAACCCGGCTAAAGAAGAAACAATATTAACATTCAATGTAGCTAAATCTATGCAAGTTACCATCGATATAATTGATGTTATGGGCAGAAAGGTTGCAGGCGTATTGAATGAAAATGTTTCTTCCGGAACGTTCAGTAAAGCAATCAATACTTCAAATCTTGCTGAAGGAATGTATTATATCACTATCAACGCGGATGGTAACGTTTCACAAAAAACATTGAATGTAATTCGCTAAGAACAAAAATATTTAATTCATGATCTATAACTATTGGAAAAGAATCGCACTCATCATTTTGTTGATTGCATTCGTCATTCCTTTAAATGGTTTTTCTCAGAACCCATTGTTTATACCTGATACAATAAGCGGTACTGTATTTAATTTATCTGTTCAGACAGGTTCTAAGCAGTTCATTGGAACGAATAATACTCCAACCTTCGGATATAATGGCAGTTTTCTCGGACCCACTTTGCTGATCAATAAAGGTGATAGTATAACCTTAAATGTGACCAATAATTTAGGTCAGGCGACAACAGTGCACTGGCATGGATTCCATGTTTCTCCAATGAATGATGGCGGCCCTCATCAAATAATTAATCCCGGTGCTACCTGGAGTCCGGCATTTAAGATTAGAAATGAAGCGGCTACTTTCTGGTATCATCCGCATGGAGAAGGAAAAACGGAAATTCAGATCTCTAAAGGTTTAGCCGGGATGATCATTGTGAGAGATACCATTGAAGCAAATTATGTTTTACCTAGAAGATATGGTATTGATGACTTTCCCCTGATCGTTCAGTCGAAGGCGTTTGATGTGTTGTACCAGTTTGCTACAGCAACTCATGAAGACAGTATAATAATGGTAAATGGAACTATTGATCCATATCTGCAGGTGCCTCGTCAGGTTGTTCGTTTACGCCTGCTGAATGGCTCTGCTGACCGCACTTATAGCTTTGGCTTATCGGATAATTCAAATTTTTATCTGATAGGAAGTGATGGAGGATTATTGTCTCAACCGTATTCGACTAACCGTGTTCGTTTATCTACAGGCGAACGTGCTGAAATACTTGTTGATTTCAGTACTTATGTTTCAGGATCTCAATTGTATCTTAAGAGTTATGCATCGGAACTTTCAAAAGGAATTATCGGTGCTGATTCAGTCGGAACAAATTCTATTGTGATTATGGAGGGATATTATTCTAATCCTTTGAATGGTGCTGATTTTAATGTTTTGCGTTTTGATGTAACACCAACTACATCTAGCCCTGTAACAACAATTCCATCAGCATTCGCTCCTAAAATTCCTTTATCTGAGTCCAGCATGGATGTGGAACGTTCTGTGCATTTTTCTGCCGATACTATTACCAGCGGGAATCAGGGCTTTGTTGACGGACCATTCTTAATGAATGAAACACCATTCAATATGGATTCGATCAATATTGTTACCTATCTGAATGATATTGAAATATGGACCTTAACAAACAGTACGATGGTTGCCCATCCGTTCCATATTCATGATATAGAATTTTATGTTTTAGATATAAATGGAAATCCACCTCCGACAGAATATAGTGGATTGAAGGATGTGATCCTGGTAAAGCCAAATGATACGGTAAGATTTATTACCCAGTTCACCACGTTTTCTGACCCTGTTGTTCCTTATATGTTCCATTGTCATTTACTTCATCATGAAGATGATGGAATGATGGGAACATTTTTAGTTATTGATCCGGAAACTATTGGTATAGATGAGAAAATTAATGATGTGTCGGTATCGGTATTTCCTAATCCGGGAAGGAATAATATTAGAATATCGCTAAATGGTTTTTATGCAAATGAAAGAACATATCTGAATGTCAGAGATGCTTTAGGAAGAACTGTTTTTTCAGAATCAATTGAGAGCAGTGATCATTTGATCAATGTTTCAAAATGGAGTACAGGAATTTATATTATCAGTCTGAAACAAAATAACTACATAATTCACAAAAAAATAATTATCGAAAAATGAAAATAAATAAACTTATTGCTGCTGCTTTTATAGTAATGATAATCTCAGCCTGCGGGGAAAAATCTTCTGATTCTTCCGAAACGAAAACAGAAATCGTTAATGGACTAAGCACATCCACATTTAAAGTTTGGGGGAATTGTGAAATGTGTAAAGAAACAATAGAAGGCTCTCTGAAGGTGGATGGAATCAGTAAAGCCGATTGGAACACCGAAACAGATCTGATGACAGTATCTTATGATGCTTCAAAGATCTCTCTTGATCAGATCCAGAAGAATATTGCTTCAGTTGGTTATGATACTGAGAAGTACCAAGGTGATGATAAGGCGTATAGCGAATTACCGGGATGCTGCCAATACGAGAGAAAATAATATGGAAATTCTGTATGTGAAAAATATGGTTTGCAACAGATGCATAATGGTTGTAGAGCAAGTTTTTAATTCTGAAGCTGTTCAGCCACTTAAGGTAATTCTGGGCGAAGTCCACTTAGCAAAGGAACCTGGTGCAAAGCAGCTGGAGAAGATAAATGAAAAACTTCTGGGCTACGGCTTTTCTGTGATCGATGATAAAAAAGCTCAGCTGATCAGCAGGATCAAATCTGAGATAATCAAGTGGATCCAGGATTATAACTTTCAGACAGTTCCATTAAAGTTCTCTGCACATATTGAGCGTGAGTTAAAAAAGGATTATACATACCTGACAAATTTGTTTTCTGAGGTGGAAGGGCAAAAGATCGAGCAGTATATGATCCTGCAGCGCATTGAGAAGGTAAAGGAATTATTAGTTTACGATGAGTTAAACCTGAATGAAATAGCAGAAAGAACAGGATTCAGCAGTTCAGCTCATCTGAGTGGACAGTTTAAAAAAGTAACCGGGCTCACACCTTCGCATTTTAAGAAGATCAAAGAAAATAAGAGGAAGCCAATCGATGAACTGTAAATTATATAAAAGCAAGGCTGTAAGATATAACGTATGTCAGAGTAGTGTAGAATACCTTTGTATCATTATAAACCTTAAACACTATTAAAATGACACATACTTATAACGTTACAGGAATGACTTGCTCCGGGTGCCTGGCAAAAGTAAAACATTTACTTTCCCAGGTTGACGGAGTGCAATCAGTTGACATCGATCTCAGTACCGGTGATACCAGTATAACAATGAACAAGCACATTGAAACCCCAACACTTCAGAATGCTTTAAAAGATCATCCAAAATATCAGCTAAGCGAGAAGGAGCAGGCAAAAGCAACAATAGCTCCAATTGAGTTTGAAGAAGATCAAAAAAGCTGGCTTGAAACATATAAGCCCATTCTTTTGGTGTTTGGTTATATCACCGGTGTTACTCTCCTTGTCCAATTTTCTAATGAGTCTTTCATTTGGATGGAATGGATGAATCATTTTATGGCGGGTTTCTTTTTGGTCTTTTCATTTTTTAAGATTCTGAATTTAAGTGGTTTTGCTGAAAGCTATGCAATGTATGATATCATTGCAAAAAGGTGGAACGGATACGGTTATCTATATGCATTTATTGAATTAGGACTGGGTATCGCGTATTTAACAGGATTTAATCCAATTATTACAAATGCCGTTACGCTGATTGTCATGAGCTTAAGTATCATCGGTGTTCTGCAAAGTGTATTAGATAACAAAAAGATAAAATGTGCCTGCCTAGGAGCAGTGTTTAATCTGCCGATGAGCACAATTACAATAATAGAAGACGCATTAATGATTGGAATGAGCGCTCTCATGCTAATAAAAATGATGTAAGGAATAAAATAAAGACCTGATGATTTATAAATATTAAGGTTTTCAAAAAGGACATTGTATAATGAAGTTTAGACTTTTCATACTTTTTTTAATTCTTCCTTTTGCTTGTTGGTGTCAGAAGCTAATAAGCGAAGACGAAGCAGTCAATCTTGCATTGAAGAACGATTCGCAGATCAAAGCTTCGATCATGGAAGTTGATCAAAGCAAGCAATTGCAAAAGACGGCTTATAACTTTAATAATCCTGAAATTATGATGGAGAGTCCTACCGGAAAATTTCAAACGGTGGGTGTCATGCAGTCAATTGATTTTCCAACTGTATATATTAAGCAGCATAAGCTTTATAAACAGCAAACTGTTCTTGCGGATGCGGGGAAAAAGATTTCAGAAAACGATGTAAAGTATCAGATCAAAACTCTGTATCTGTCTGTCCAGTATGCTGATTATATATTTGAGCAGTATAAAATGCAGGATAGTATTTATGCTAAGCTGAAGTCTTCCGCGCTTAGGCTTTATGAAGCAGGACAAATCGATTTTCTGGAAAAAACGATGGCAGAAACGCAGTATGGAGAAGTTCATAATCAGTTCATTCAAGCGGAAACCGACCTGGCAGTCGCACTCTCTCAGCTCCAGATAAGTATTGGAATAAAAGAGACTGTGAGTACTAATAAGATCCAACGGTCATCATCTTCAGTAAGTATACTCGCTGTAAAAATCGACACTACTGTTATTCAGAACAATCCGGTTCTGCTTTATTCTAAACAAGAGCAGATCATCAGTAAAAAAAATCTCTCTTTGGAAAGAAACAGGATGCTTCCCGGTTTAACATTCGGCTATCTTAACCAGGCAGAAAGAAGCACTCCAATGGATATGAGATTAAGGTTCGGTATCACTGTCCCGCTTTGGTTCTGGCAATATACAGGAAGTATAAAAGCTGCTAAGATCGGTTTGAAAATAGCTGAACAAAAAATGCTTTCTAAGCAACAGGCACTCTCTATCGATATGCAGAAAGCACAGGGAGATTATTTAAAATATAGTCAGTCGCTGGCATATTATGAAAACACCGGATTGAAATTAACAGATGAGATCCTGTCTGCATCCAAACGTTTTTTTGAGAGTGGACAACAAGGCTTAGTACCTTATCTGAGGAATATGAATGAAGCATATCTTATAAAATTAAGGTACGCTGAGAGTTTAAAAAATTATAATCAATCTGTGATCAATATCAATTATTTATCAGGAAACCTATGAGAAGCGCAGTTCAGTTTTTAATTTATTTTGTCTTTGTCTTAATTGGGCCCATTGCTTTTGCAGGTGGTGATCATGATCATTCAGCGCAACCGAAAGGCCTGGCTCAGCCAAAAACATATTTTACATCAGTGTCAAACTCTGATAAATATGAGCTTTTATTAAAATATAAACATATTGAAACGAATGAGGACGCAGCAATGCAATTGTTCGTTTCTGAATTTAATACGAATAAGCCGGTTGATAAGGCAGATATTAAAATTATCTGTGCAGAGGATAAGAATATAAAATTTTCTGTTAAACAAACAGATCCTGGAGTTTATGATGTATCCGGAACATTTCCTGATAAAAGGGTTTATTCATTGCAGGTCACGATTAATTCAGCATTAGGTGCCGATCTTATGGTATTAAATGGAATTGAAACTGAAAAAGAGCTGCCGGTTGAAGGTGAAAATGCAACTGAGAAAAAAACATTTTTTGAAAATCCCTGGGTTATGTTTGGCGGAGGATTTCTGCTTGCGCTGATCCTGATTTTTATTATAAGTAAATTTAAAAGTAAAAAGGTAAATTCTACATTCCTGATAATACTCACATTGTTCGGAACAACCCCTTTACCAACCCAGCAACTGTATGCTCATGGCGGAGAGGACCATGGGGATTCAAACAAGAATGCAGGCAACAATTTTTCAAATGCTTTTGAAGTTCCGAAAGAAACTCAGTTCTTATTTGGTGTATTTACACAAAGAATACTTATCGGAGATTTCAATGAAAGCACCAAATTGTTCGGAACTGTAATTCCCTCATCAGGCGGACAGGCAACCGTAAATGCTGCACAGAGCGGGAAGATCGTTTCGTTGAATGTTACTGTAGGGCAGCAGGTAAAACAAGGCCAGCAGCTGGCTGTGATAGATCAGAACCTGGATGCAGCCTCACAGGTAAATATTCAGGCGGAGAAGAATAATGTTGATGCAGAGTTTGAAGCAGCAAAAAAAGAATATGAACGAATTAAGACTATTCAGGACATAGCATCTAAAAAGGATCTTTCTGAGGCGGAAGCACGTTACCAGAAAGCAGCTGAAAATAAAAAGTTATATAATTCATCAGGCGGAACAAGAATAGTTCTTCGTTCTCCTATCGATGGTGTTGTTGGTAATTTCACTTTCAGCATTGGCTCTACAATAAATTCAAATGAACCCATTTTTACAATAGTCAATCTTTCTAAGGTGTACGTTGAGGCGCAGGTGTTTGATAAAGATGCTGATAAGGTAAATAACGGAGTTAAATACTCGGTTGAGTGCATTAATGATAATCACAAGACTGCGGATGTAAAGCTTCTTGCCTTGGCTCAAAGTATTAATCCCACAAATCAGTCACAGCGGGTATTATTTGAGATCGAAAATAAAGATGGCAAATTTAAAATAGGTGAATTTGTGAATGTTATGGTTTTTGCTTCCGGATCGAAAAGGCAGATCGCAGTGCCGAATAGTGCAATCAGTGAATTAAATGGAAAACCCATTGTGTTCATTAAAGATGCCGCTGAACACTACAGCTTAAGTTATATTTCTGCAGGTGAGAGTAACGGCTCCTATACTGTGATCAACAAAGGAGTTGAAGAGGATGAAAGAGTTGTGATAAATGGAACATACCAAATGAAAATGATATATCTGAACCAATAATTTAAATCAAATCAAAAAATGAAAACAATTTTAAATGTTGCAGTAGTTACTGCAGGAATTAGTACAGCATTGCTTTTATCTTCCTGTGGGAATGAAGCAAAGAATGAAGGTAAAAACAATGAGAGCAATGAACATTCGGATTCAACAGCTCACAGTGGTGAACATACTTATGCTTGTCCCATGCATACGGAAGTTATCGGAAAGGAAACGGATAAGTGTCCGAAATGCGGAATGAAGCTGGAGCATAATGATAATGCAGGAAAAGATAATGGTAAAACTTATGTAATGCAGTTTTCCAGTACTCCGGCACAACTTGAAGCAGGTAAAGAAGGAATGATGTCTTTCACTCCGAAGATCAAAGAGAATGAAAATGAACAGGTACCTCTTGACGTGCATCATGAAAAGAAAATTCATTTAATAATTGTCAGCAATGATCTTTCTTATTTTGAACATATCCATCCTGAATTTAATTCAAAGGGGAATTATGATATTAAGATCCTTGCAAAGGATAAGGATTTTACTGCCGGCAATGGTAAGAATGAAACAAAATTCGAACATGGCGGTGAGTATATAGCTTTCGCTGATTATAATCCTACAGGAGGCAATCATCAGCTTGAAAAGATCAACTTAAAAGTAGATGGTAAAACCAAACCTGTTGTTAATTATACAAAAGAAAACCGAGTAAGTAATGTAGATGGATACAAAGTAGAGTTGGTGCCGGATGATGGAGTATTCTTGTCAGGTAAAGGAATTCATTTCGATGGAAAATTAAGTGAGAACGGAAAAGTGATCGATGCAAATACTCTTGAAAACTATCTGGGAGCAAAAGCTCACATGGTTGTAATAGGAGCAGAAGATAAATCTTACCTGCATGTTCATCCTGAAATTGAAAATGGTAATTTCCATTTACACACAACTTTCGACAAGCCGGGAATCTACCGTGGTTGGTTACAGTTTCAAACTAATGGTAAGGTTCATACAGCTGAATTTACTTTGAAGGTGGAAGAAGGTAAAGCTGACAGTTCCGAAAAGCATTCAGACGAACATAAACATTAAAGAATAATATGCTTAACAGGCTCATAAAATTTTCGTTACAAAACCGCTTATTTGTAATTGCGTTCGCATGTTTGATAATGGTGTACGGTGTGTACACCATTATTAATCTGCCTGTTGACGTATTGCCCGATCTTAACCGCACGCGTGTAACTATCTTTTTAGAAGCCAACAGTATGGCACCTGAAGAGATAGAAACGCAGGTTGTGTTGCCGGTCGAAACAGCATTGAACGGTTCTCCCGGAGTGGAAGTTGTGCGAAGCAGCTCTGCGATCGGAATAGGGATGGTGTTTGTAGAGTTTGACTGGGATACGGATGTTTTAAAAGCAAGACAATTAGTAGCAGAGAAATTGCAGACCGTTCAGTTACCTGAAGGAATAACACCTGTTATGGGGCCGATCAGTTCTGTTATGGGACAGATCATGCTGATAGGAATAAGTTCTGATACAACAAGTCCTGCGGAATTAAGAACTCTAGCTGATTTCACAATTCGCAGGCGTTTGATGGGGATAAAAGGAATTTCACAGGTAATTCCAATCGGTGGTGAAAGAAAACAATTTCAGGTTTTAATTTCCAGCTCAAAGTTAAAACAGTTCAATCTTAGTATAGATGATATTGATCTGGCTTTACAACTGACCAATCAAAATACAACAGGAGGTTTCTTTGATCAATATGGAAGCGAGGTTCTGATCAGGAATCTTGGGAGAGCTACTAATCTTGACGATCTTAAGAACACAGTTGTATCGAATAAGGAGAATCTGCCGGTTTTATTATCACAGGTTGCAGATGTAAAATTCGGGCCTGCCGTTAAACGCGGAGATGCAAGCATCAATGCAAAACCAGCTGTGATCCTTACAGTTGAAAAACAGCCAGGCGCAAGTACAGTTGAACTCACCAATGAGGTAGAAAAGGCTTTAGCTGAGCTTCAGGAAACTCTTCCAAAGGATGTTAAATTAAACTCGAAAATATTTCAGCAGAAGAATTTTATTGTTAATTCGTTAAAAAATGTAGAGGAAGCATTACGTGATGGTTTTATCCTGATCATTATAATTTTGTTCTTATTCCTGTTAAACTTCAGGACAACAATAATTACGCTAACAGCTATTCCATTATCACTGATTATAACAGCAATCATCTTTAAGCTGTTTGATATTTCGATCAACACATTAACACTTGGTGGATTAGCAATAGCCATAGGAGAACTGGTTGATGATGCGATCGTTGATGTTGAGAATGTATTCAGAAGATTAAAAGAGAACAGACAGAACGGATCTCCAAAATCAGTTTTAAAAGTAGTATATGACGCCAGCAGTGAAGTCAGGAATTCAATTGTATACGCAACCATCATAGTTGTATTGGTTTTTATTCCACTGTTCTCAATGCAGGGAATAGAAGGGAAAATATTCGCTCCTCTTGGCATCGCATACATCACATCCATAGTTGCTTCGCTCATTGTTTCTTTGACCGTTACTCCGGCTCTTTGCAGTCTGCTCCTTAATAAGAAACCAAAGAACGAAACGGAACACGACAGTATGATGGTTCGTTGGCTTAAGAAACAAGATCTAAGACTTCTGAATTTCGGACTAAAAAAACCAAAGTTGGTGTTAGGTGTTTCATTAGTAATGATCATTGCTGCTGCCAGCGCTATACCTTTCTTCGGAACAGAGTTTCTCCCGCCATTTAATGAAGGATCATTCACGATAAATTTGTCGACTCCTGCAGGAACTTCTCTAGAAGAGAGCAACAAGATTGGAACGATGGCAGAAAAGCTAATGCTTAAAGTGCCGGAAGTAGAATTTGTAAGCAGGAGAACAGGCCGTGCTGAGCTTGATGAGCATGTAGAACCGGTGAGTAATTCTGAAATCGAAGTTGAGTTGATCGAAGATCCGGAAAGAAACCGTGATGAGATCCTGGCAGATCTCCGAAAAGAACTTAGTATTTTAAAAGGGGTATCAGTAAATATAGGCCAGCCTATTTCGCACCGATTGGATCACCTGCTTTCGGGTGTGCGTGCTCAGGTAGCGATCAAGCTCTTTGGAAATGATCTTACAGATCTGCGGACAAATGCAGGAAAAATAAAGGAAACAATAAGCAAAATAGATGGAGTGGTAGATGTTCAGATCGAGAAGCAGGTGCTGGTACCGCAATTAGTTATAAAAGTTAAGCGGGACGCATTGCAACGTTATGGAATCCAGGCAGGGGAAATAACCAAGGATCTGGAAATATTCCACAACGGAAAGGTGACCGGGCAAATACTGGAAGGACAAAAGTCTTTTGATATTTTACTTCGGACAACTGATGAAGAGCGTACAAATATAGATAAGATCAGAAATACACTGATCGGAACACTTTCAGGCAACCTTATACCTTTACAGCAGATAGCTGATATAGAATACACCAACGCAGTTAATTCTGTCTATCATGAAAACACGCAGCGCAGGATTGTAATTTCATGTAATGTGCAGGAACGTGATCTCGGAAGTACCGTTAAAGAAATTCAAAGTAGATTAAAAGAAGAAGTTATTTTACCTCAGGGGTATTTCCTGAAGTATGGTGGTCAGTTCGAGAGTCAGCAGACAGCATCGCGCCTGATTGGAATTCTAAGTGTCTTTTCATTTCTTGGAATATTCCTGGTGTTGTATTCGCATTTTAAATCGGGTAGAATAGTTGCTCAGATCATGCTGAATATTCCTTTGGCCTTGATCGGCAGTGTAATAGCTGTAATGCTTACCGGAGGAACTTTCTCTATTGCTACACTTGTAGGTTTCATTACGCTTACAGGAATAGCTTCACGTAACGGGATCATGATGATCTCTCATTATATACATCTCGTTGAGCACGAGGGAGAAAAATTCAGCAAAGAAATGATCATTCGGGGCTCGTTAGAGCGTTTAGTTCCTGTATTGATGACTGCGTTGGTTGCAGCACTTGCCTTAATTCCTTTAACAATGGATGCTCAGGCTTCAGGGAAAGAAATCCTTTATCCGGTAGCAGTTGTGATATTAGGCGGTTTGATCAGCTCCACTTTACTTGATATGATTGTAACTCCTGTGGTTTTTTATCTGTTCGGAGAAAAAGCATTAACAGCCTATTTTAAAAAGAAGAACCAAAACAATGTTGAATTGTGATATCAGGAAAAGTTGAATGCTGTTAATTGATCACTGCATTGATGGGCATTTGTGATCTCCATAAGTACAAAAAACACAGCAGTCTCCTTCTTTGGGATGCATTACAGTTTTACATTTTTCGCAGGTATATGCAAGCTGACAAATTTCAGTTGGGAGTGTTTCTGTTTTTTTATGTCCGCAATTCGGGCAGGTAATTTCAGACTGTGTAGAAATTGACTTCTTCGTGTTCAGATCATGTGGGTTTTCCTTTTTTTTACAGCAGGAATCAATATTGCTGAGTTTGTTTTCTTTTTGAGAAGAGTCTTTACAACCATTTAACAAGAACAGTCCAATAATTATGGAAAAATATTTTATTAATGACAATGTCATGGAAGTGAGAGTTTTATTTTAATGTAATAAAATTAGTTAAATTTGATTTGTCAATTTAATATTATGAAAAAAACATTTCTTTTCTTTTTTATACTCTTTACTGTTTTTGCAGAAGCTCAAACATTCACTATCACTCCGAATGATTCTCTTGAATCGACAAACGACATTAATGATTGGTTATCCGACTATATCTATATCAACAATAATTCCGGTGCAGCATTAAATCTTAGTTTTCAGACCATTACTAATACTATGGATCCGCTTGGCTGGGATGTTTTATTGTGTACAAGCAATGGATGTTATTCCTATTTACCTTCATCAGGTTCCTTAGGCAATATTGCAAATGGTGGAAGCGGACATCTTAATCTGCATAATGGTTTTGTAGGTATTGCAGGAACAGGTGAAGTAAGCGTAAGAGTTTTTGAAACAGGTAATCCAACGAATGCTGATACGATCACCTTTATTTATCATGCCTTTGTAGCGAGTGGAATCGCTGATAATTTAGAATCAGATTTATCTTACTCAAAAAATTATCCTAATCCTTTTTCACAGTCAACAACAATAAGTTACAAGATCGCAAAGCCTAACGGAAAGCTCGTGATCACTGATGTAAAAGGACGGATAATAGAAGAGTTTATACTTAATGATCTTTCCGGTAAGGTAGTTTTAACCGGCTATTTTACACCGGGAGTATATTTCTCAGCTCTTTACTGCGAGGATAAAATGATCTCAGTCCAAAGGATGGTAGCTAAATAAACTCACAATTTATTTAGTGATACGGACCTTTGTTGTTAAGACTTTTCCTGAGTTATCCTGAATTGAAACAAAGTAAATTCCGCTTCTGAAATTTTCTGTAATTACTTTAGACGTCTTTCCTTTAGCAATATGAATATCCGAAGTATAAACACTTTGTCCGACCGAATTATACACACTACAGGTTGCCTTACGGTCATTCTCAGAGTTAACATTCAGGATTAAACTTTCACCATTATAAAATGAACTTAGGGATGCTCCTGAAATTTCTGATTCATTTATTCCTGTTGCGATACTCACATTTCCCGAAAGATATTTAACACTGCTGCCGTTTGAATCGCTGTAAATAATGTGAAATTTTCCATTATTAAAAACGATATCAGGCCTCGATTGATGTCCAGTAAATGCTTTTGTTAAAGTATCCACTTTTACTCCAAGTCCCGACATACCTGTTACTGAATATGTAAAAAGGACCTCCTGAAAGCTACCGCTATATCCCTGCCATACCACACCCAGGGTATCTCCCTTACCTGCAATTACAGGGAAATTCTGAGTGCTTGTCCCTATAGGATATAACTGTCTGTTAGAACCAACTTCCTGATCATTTATATTCACAGAGCCAGCATAAATCCTTGCATCAGTAGAAGCATCACTCATCCAGGTATAAAAAAGTGAATCTCCGATAATAATCCCTGATGGTCCGCTGGAAGGACAGGCAGTTATATACCAGTTTGTTTGATCGATCTCAGTTGAAACAGGAAATGTAGCTGCTCCATCATTTGAAAATGAAGCCCAGATATCTCTGATATTTGTATCATCATTTCGGTAAAGCAATGCCACATTGTTGTCTTTTATGACTGTACTTGCGGGGCAGCAATCACAAACGAATCCGGGAGCCCCGAGTGAAGGTATCACTGGAGGTAAAAAGCTGCTGCCTCCATTTTGAGAACGCGCAATCAGATATTCGGCATCCATCATAGCTGAGTCGGTAAGCATATAATTTACAACAGGATTTCCGCCGGGGAAGACAGCCACGGAAGGGAATGCAGGAATGTTTGATGTTCCCGGAGTATCAACACGCACAGTATCACCGAATGTAATTCCGCCATCATAAGAGCTTACTATGTAAATCTCAGCTTCCATAACAGGTTCCGAAAAAAACACGATATGTGCAGTATCACCTGAAGAAGCAACTTCAGCACCGGCCCAGTTTGCAACAAAAGGAATAACCCCCGGAGGATTTACTGCAACCGGTAACGTAAATGAAGATCCTGTCCATTTGGCTCTGTAAATCTTATCCGCACTAGCGCTTTCCCAGGTTACCAAAGGAAGATCTCCTGACATTAATGTTAATCTTGGATAAATATTGCTGTAGCCGCTTGCAGAGACCACACTTAAAGGTGCTGACCAGTTCACGAAAGTTTGAGAGGCCGAGTTTAATATCAGGCACATCACACACACAGAGCTTAAATATATTTTTTTCATTCAATTAATTTTGTCAGTTTAAAGATACAATTTTATGTTAAAGATGATTTAGAAAACAATCTGACAGAATGGATTTAAAGAGTATATCGATCTAAAATAAAATTGTTTACGATAATCTGCATTTTTAATATATATTTGTTCCCTAGATGAAGCCCAGAATCATTTTAGACAGTAAGCATTTCGAAATTACCGTTACCCGGCTTTGTTATCAATTGATTGAGGTTCACAATGATTTTTCCAATACGGTGATCATAGGACTTCAACCCCGCGGGATCTACCTCGCAAAACGCATTCAGGCAAAACTTCAGGAAATTTTAAAAAAGAAAGACATCAAATGCGGTAGTCTTGATATCACTTTTTACCGTGATGATTTCCGCAAAAAAGGCTTGGTTCCTAACCGCACCGAGATCGATTTCATAATAGAAGATATGAATGTTGTTATGGTTGATGATGTATTATTCACAGGAAGAACCATACGTGCAGGACTGGATGCAATGCTTGCATTCGGTCGGCCAAAAGATGTGGAGCTATTGGTATTGATCGACAGAAGATTAAGCAGGCATTTACCCATACAGGCGAAATATGTAGGTAAAACAATTGATTCCATAATTTCAGAAAAAGTTGTAGTGGAGTGGAAAGAAACAGATAAAGGTGATAAGGTTACTCTGATATCCAATTAGAGAAATAGAGAATTAGTGAAATTGAGAAGGGAAGGAATTAGTGAGTTGATGAAATAGAGAGATGGAGAATTTAAAAAGATACAATAAAATTCACCAATATAGATTTTTAAGAATGGTTGAAGATTGGATTATTAGAAAAATGTATAGGTTACGACTAACCAGATTCTCTAATTCATCAAATCTCCAATTCTCCAATTAAAGAAGTATGACTGCATTAAGTACTAAACATTTACTCGGGATAAAAGATCTGAAACCGGAAGACATCCATCTTATATTGGATACGGCTCAGAGTTTCAAAGAAGTGATCAATCGCCCGATTAAAAAAGTGCCTTCCTTAAGAGATATTACCATTGCCAATTTGTTTTTTGAAAACTCTACTCGTACAAAGCTCTCATTCGAATTAGCAGAAAAAAGATTAAGTGCAGATGTTGTGAATTTCGCGGCTTCATCTTCTTCAGTTAAAAAAGGAGAAACACTTATAGATACTGTAAATAACATCCTTGCCATGAAAGTGGACATGGTTGTAATGCGTCATCCGAATCCGGGAGCAGCAGTTTTTCTTTCAAAACATATCGATGCAAAAATTGTGAATGCAGGTGACGGAGCACACGAACATCCTACGCAGGCTTTACTTGACGCTTTTTCCATTCGAGAAAAACTTGGGAACATAAAAGGTAAAAAGATCGCGATCATAGGTGATATTCTGCATTCCAGGGTAGCTCTTTCTAATATTTTCTGCCTGCAAAAGCTTGGAGCTGAAGTAATGGTCTGCGGACCGACTACATTAATGCCTAAATATATTACCAGCCTTGGAGTTAAAGTGGAACATAATCTTCGTAAAGCACTTGAGTGGTGCGATGTTGCAAATATGTTGCGTATACAGCTTGAACGCCAGGATATAAAATACTTTCCTTCATTAAGAGAATACACAATGCTTTTCGGATTGAACAAAGAGATACTTGATTCTCTTTCAAAAAAGATCGTGATCATGCACCCGGGACCTATCAACAGGGGAGTGGAGATCACCAGTGATGTTGCCGACAGTGATCAGAGTATTATACTTGAGCAGGTCGAGAACGGAGTAGCAGTAAGGATGGCAGTTTTGTTTCTCCTTGCCGGACGTGGCTGATTTCCTTATTTTCCTGATTTATTCTTAGAAATTTTCTCCTATTCTGTTTTTTAAATGAAGGGAAGGGTGCGCCAATTCTGAAATGCAACCTAAATAAACTTATTGGCGTCTATTGCATTGTTCTCCAAAAATTTCTACATTTGTTTAAAACATTTTAGGTTATGAGTTTCGAGATTGAAAAGACAGATAAATATACTGTGATCACACTTCAGGCAGAAAAGCTTGACAGTAATATTGCACCTGCGTTAAAGTCAGAGCTGGTAGTACTGAACACTGATGGTGTTAAAAGCATTGTGATCGACCTTTCAAAAACGCGTTATTGCGATTCATCAGGTTTAAGCGCAATTCTTGTGGCAAATCGACTTTGCAAGAACAGCAACGGTATTTTTGTACTTACAGGATTACAGGAGCCGGTGAAAAAATTAATTTCAATTTCTCAGTTAGATACCATTTTACAGATCACTGCAACCTTATCGGAAGCAGCTGAATTATTTGCTGTTAAAGCTTAATTAAATTAATCTAAACTCAAACTATGAAAAAAACTCTACTCTCTTTATTTACTGTTACAGCTGCCCTTATTTCAGCTTCGTCTTTTGCACAGGTTTGTACTCCTAATACTTCTTGTATTCCTTCTGGCCAGGCTTATGGTATTTGTCCTGACAGTGCAACAGGTATGGCTCAGGGAACAGTTGGTGTTCCATACACACAGGTGATGAGCATGAAAGTTCCTGCTGACGGTACGGATTTCGGATATCCGGGAGTTCCTATTACTTCTATTACAATTACAAGTGTTGATAGTTTAGCTCCCGGCTTAACTTATCAATGTGCTCCTTCAAACTGCAGCTTTCCCGGAAATTCCCAGGGATGTATTTTTATTTCAGGTACACCAACAACTGTGTGGAATAAGCAGGTGATCGTGAATGCCACTGCTACCGCAAGCTTATTCGGAACTCCTGTGAGCATTCCTCAGTCAAACACTCAATACAGAAGCGTTGTGGTTTCTGCTGTTGGTGTTGAATCTCTTGACGCTGCGAAATTTGAAGTTAACCAGAATGTTCCTAATCCTTTCAGCACTAAATCTGAGATCTCTTTTTCTTCTGTGAATAATTCAGAAGTTGAATTTAAAGTTTTCAATATGCTAGGTGCAGTTGTTTATTCTAAAACAATTAAGGCTGAAAAAGGATTGAATAAATTTGAAATGGATGCAGCAACGTTTTCAGCTGGTGTTTATGTTTATTCAATGAAGAACGGTGACAGAACGATCACAAAGAGAATGATCGTATCGGAGAAATAAGAATGCAGAATTTTGAATTGACAATACTTGGTTGCAGCAGTGCAACTCCTACATCTACAAGAAATCCAACCGCTCAGCTGCTTAATGTAGCTGAGCGGTTCTTTTTAATAGATTGCGGTGAAGGTACCCAAATGCAGCTTCGTAAATTCAAAATAAAGTTTCAGCGCATCAATCATATCTTTATAAGTCATCTGCATGGCGACCATTATCTTGGCTTGATGGGACTTATTTCCAGCATGCATTTGCTTGGCAGAAATACAGATCTTCATATCTATTGTCCGGCCGAGCTTCAGGAGATCATTGAAGTGCAGTTCAAGTATTCCGAAACAAGATTAAATTACAACCTTGTTTATCATCACCATACCTATAATAATGATGAGCTTTTATTTGAAGATGAAAAAGTAGAGGTAAGAACGGTAGTATTGAATCACCGGATCCCATGTTGCGGATTTATATTCAGGGAAAAAGCCCTCACCGGGAACATTTCCAAAGAGGTTATTCAAAAATATAAGCTTTCCATTGAAGAGATCCTTTATCTGAAGCAAGGCTCGGATCTCACATTGGAGAATGGAACTATAGTTCCAAATGAAGAAATAATCTCTAATAAGACCCTTCCAAGAAGCTATGCTTATTGCTCGGATACGATATATGATGAACGATTGATCCCATTGATCAAAGATGTGGATCTATTATATCACGAGGCTACTTTCCTGCATGAAATGCTTGAGCGGGCCAAACAAACACACCATACAACCGCTTTACAGGCCGGAATGATCGCTCAGAAAGCAAACGTAAAGAAGCTCATGATTGGTCATTATTCGGCAAGATATAAGGACATTGAACCTTTGGTGATGGAGGCGCGCACTGTATTTGAGAATACGATTCCCGCTGTAGAAGGTGAAGCTGTTGTGATTGCAGCAGTTCCTGTGAACTGATACGTTCTTGCTTTTTTTAGGATATCAACACCTGTTCATATGATTTCCGTCAGGTATTCAAAAATACTTGGAAAATTAGTTTGTAATACCCGATCCAATCCGTATTTTTGAGCACTATTTAAAATCAATCTAAATAATTCAGGTGTCACAGATCAAGATAACAATAGCTGATAGTCATTTTTTAAGCCGTAAAGGTTTGGCTGTTGTATTGAATGAGAACAAGGATTTCACGCTTTTAGCTGAGGCTCTTAGTACTTCTGACCTTGTTAACCAGGCGCTTTTTTACCAACCTGATCTTATTATTATCGATTATACTTCCGCTAATTTCAGTCTTACCGGACTTGAATCTATCGTAAAAAAATACCCTAAGGCAAAAATTCTTGCTATTACCGAGCTTCAAAGCAACACATCAATATCAAAAGCACTAAAAACAGGTGTTACAAGCCACTTGTTAAAGGATTGTGACCAGGATGAGATCGTAGAAGCTATTTATAAGACTGCGGAAGGACAACAGTTCATGTGCGGTAAGATCGTTACATCTCTTTTGGAAGAAAAGCCTGTTAATCTGGTTGAATCAAGCTGCGAAGGATTGAATATAAGTGAGCGTGAAATGGAGATCATCCGTTTGATTGCTGAAGGACTTTCAAATAAAGAAGTTGCCGACAAATTATTTCTTAGTACACATACTGTGACCACTCATCGCAAGAACATAATGAATAAGCTTGGTGTGAATAACACTGCCGGACTTGTTCTTTTTGCCGTTCGTGAGAACCTGATCTCTCCGAACCACTTCCTTTTTGCAGGAAATTAAACCTTTCTTTTACTGTTTTTCTTTTGCATACCTAATTATAGGTATTCTTCTCTTATTTCTTAAAATACCTAAAATCAGGTATTGCTGGATTACACGTTAGATTTACATTTGTGCCGTTATTTTTAATTAATCTAAATAAGAAAAAGTATATGAAAAACATTTTCAACCCACGATTTTTAACTCTTGGCCTTTTTGCCGCACTGGCATTTTCTTCCTGTAAAAAAGATGAAGATCCTGAACCAACACCAACTCCAACTCCGGGACCTTCTTATACTGTTCCAACAACATATAACTTTACTAACATAGATTATGCAACATCTACACAGCGTTTGGCGATGTTAACAGAGATCACTAACTATATTAAAACAGCACATTCAAATACAGTAGCTCCAATTCTCGATGCTCAGAAGCTAAAGGATATGTTCGAAAACGTAAACAGTCAGTTTACTGATGCTGCATTAAATACAAGCGGGATCAGTTTAAAAGAAAAAGCAAGCAACGAAATTGGTTTTCATACAGCAGTGGATGCTAACTTTTCTGATATCGTTATTGCAAGCACAAATGCTTCGGCTAACCCTACTGCTTCAACTGCATATAACGGATACGCAGGTAAGCTTATCACAGGAACACGTTATATTCTTGTTGATACTGCCGGACTTGAGTATAAAGAGTTTGTAGAAAAAGGTGTGATGGGAAGTGTTTTGTACAGCCAGGCAATGACTATCCTGAATGCTATCGGAACTTTCGACAATGTAACTCTATATAACGGAAGAACAAATCAGGAAAAAGTTTGGGATGAAGCATTCGGTTATTTCGGTGTTCCTGTGGACTTTCCAACAAACGTTACCGGATTAAAGAACTGGGGAAGCTACTGTAATTCAGTAAGTATAGCATTAGGCGGATCAACTACAGTGAATCAGACAATAATGAATGCATGGTTGAAAGGAAGAGCTGCTATCACTAATAAAGATGATGCAGGACGTGATGCTGCTAAAGCAATTGTTATGGCTACCTGGGAAAAAGTGATCGCAGCGCGTTTCATCACATATGTGAAATCAGCTAAAACAAATGCTGCAGCTGTTGCAACCTTCAATCATAATTTATCTGAAGCTGTTGGTTTTATTAATGCAATGAAATATAACCCTGCAAAATCCATATCTGATGCAGATCTGAATATTTTAATGAATTATTTTAAAACTTCAGGTTCAGTTAATCTTTACACAGTAACTATTCCTAATCTTGATAACGCGATCAATAAAATGGCATACCTTTTTGATCTTGATGCAAGCTTACTATAGTTTTACTTATTCAAATTATAAATGAAAAAAAAGATCAGCATATACATTTGTTTAGCAAGTTTTGCACTGCTGTTCTCTCAATGTGATAAAAAGAAGGAAGAGGAGGTTACACCCGAATCTTCCTTTGATAAAAGCGGAATGCTTGCGAATATAGGAGACAATCTTATTATTCCTGCTTACGCTGATTTTAAGATCTCAGTCGACAGTTTAAAATTGGTTACTGATGCTTTTATTTCAGCTCCGACAGCATCTTCATTAGATGATCTTCAGGCTTCATTTTTCAGGTGTTATTCACAGTTTCAGTGGGTGTCTACTTATGAATTTGGCCCTGGAGAAACAGAATTTCTCCGCAACAGCTTCAACGTTTTTCCTTGTGATACCGCTGAGATGAACGGAAAGATAGCTGCAGGAAACACTAATTTTTCTACAGTTGCCGATATTGATGTGAAAGGTTTTCCTGCTTTGGACTTTTTACTTTACGGTTATCATCTTAATGATGCCGCTATTTTGTCTTTGTTCACTACTGATCCAAATGCCGGAAACCGCAAAAGTTACCTGAATGCGATAGTGACTGAACTTAAAAGTAAAACAGACATTGTTAACGCGGGATGGAGTGCTACCGGGGGAAATTACATTTCAACATTCAAGAATAGCACAGGGAGTGATGTTGGAAGCTCGATAGGACTTTTAGTGAACCAGTTAAACTTTGATCTGGAGATCTTAAAGAATGCAAGAATCGGAATTCCTTTAGGTAAGCGTTCCTTAGGAGTTGCATTACCTGAAAAGTCAGAAGCTTTTTATTCAGGGCTTTCTTTAGAATTAGCATTACAGCATGTAAATAATATTGAGAATATCTATCTTGGAAGATCACGCTCCAATAATGACGGCCTGGGCTTTGACGATTATCTTACTCATATAAATGCAAGATATGGTTCCGGTTCATTGAACGAAGCTATTAAAAGCAAATTAAGTTCAGCAAAGATCAAGCTCGCTGCTATTCCGGGACCATTATCAAATGCTGTAATTAATAATGCTTCAGTTGTTGATGCCGCTTATTTAGAACTTCAGCAGCTTGTTATTCTGCTTAAGGTGGATATGACCTCTGCATTAGGAGTATCAATAACCTATGTGGATAATGATGGTGATTAAAAAATGATCTCTTCACAACTTTTAAAAATACGATCACGATTAACGGAGCAAGTTCATATTGCTCCGTTGTCATTATTCAGGGTACTGTTTGGACTAATGATGTTCGCATCTGTGATACGTTTTTGGCAAAAAGGGTGGATTGATGAATTGTATGTCAAGCCTGAGTTCTTCTTCAAGTACTACGGTTTTGAATGGGTGCAGGTTCCGGGAGAAACAGGAGTTTATTTGCTTTTCGCACTTGTTGCTGTTTCTGCTTTCTTTTTAATGCTTGGATTGTTCTATAAGTTTTCTGCCATTGCTTTTTTCTTATCCTTCACTTATACTGAGCTGCTTGATAAGACCAATTATTTGAACCATTATTACTTCGTAAGTATCATTGCCTTACTTATGATCTTCCTTCCGGCAGGAAACTATTTTTCACTTGATGTTCGTTTAGGACTAACAAAGAAAATAACACATGTACAGCGCTGGCTGATAGGTGTGATCCAATTACAGTTGGGTTTTGTTTATTTTTTTGCCGGACTTGCTAAATTAAATTATGATTGGTTGATCAATGCTCAGCCATTGCGTATCTGGCTGCAGCCACATACAGATCTTCCTGTTATCGGATTCCTGATGGATAAAGTGTGGATCGCTTATTTCTTCAGTTGGTTCGGAGCAATTTACGATCTCACAATTCCTTTCTTTCTCCTGAATAAAAGAACGCGCCCATACGCATATATTGCTGTAATTGGTTTTCATGTATTAACTGCAATTCTTTTCCCTATCGGGATGTTCCCTTATGTAATGATAATTAGCACACTTATCTTTTTCTCTGAAGAGTTTCATTTAAAGGTTATAACCGGAATAAAATATGCATTAAACTTTTTCAAAAAGAAGGAACAAGAAGAGCAACGTGTAGTTAAGCGTTATAAACCTGCTTTTAAAAAAATTCTTTTATTCTTTTTTGTAAGTCATTTTATAATCCAGGTAATTTTCCCTCTTCGCTTTTTAATGTATCCCGGAAATTTATTCTGGACTGAACAAGGCTTTCGCTTTTCCTGGAGAGTTATGCTGATGGAAAAAGCGGGCAAAGCATTTTTTTATGTTCATGATCCTGTTACAAATCAATCAGGTGAAGTTATGATGAATAATTATCTCACTCCCAACCAGGAAAAAATGATGGCAACACAACCTGATATGATCCTGCAGTATGCACAATTCCTGAAAAAGAAATATGAGCAAACCGGTTTGCAAAATCCGAAGATCACGGTAGAAAGTTACGTTACCCTGAACGGAAAAGGTAGCCAGTTGTTTATCAATAAATATGTTGATCTTACGAAGATTCATGACAGCTTTACAAATAAATGGTGGATATTGCCATTGAATGAGAATTGATATGAGAAGAATGTTTTTTTTAATTGCTGTGTTGTTTTCTGCGTTTGTGAATGCTCAGGATACTGCCGCTATTAAAAAAGATTCGATCAAACGATTAAATGAGATCACAGTAGAGGCTGAAAAAGATAATAATTTCGGCATCACTAGATTAAAGCAGGTTGAAGGCACTTCTATTTATGCAGGAAAAAAGAATGAAGTGATAGTTCTTGATGATGTAAATGGAAATACTGCCGCCAATAATCCCCGTCAGGTATTCGGTAAAGTGGCAGGATTGAATATCTGGGAGAGCGATGGAGCAGGCATCCAGTTGGGAATAGGAGGGAGAGGGTTGAGTCCTAATCGTGTTTCGAATTTTAATACCCGCCAGAACGGTTATGATATCAGCGCTGATGCACTCGGTTATCCTGAAAGTTATTATACGCCTCCTGTAGAAGCATTGGAAAGAATAGAAGTTGTTCGTGGCGCTGCATCACTTCAATACGGAACTCAGTTTGGCGGCTTTATCAATTTTAAATTCCGCCAGGCTCCTGAAAATAAATTTATTCATGTCCGCGCAAAGCAAACAATTGGTTCGTATGGCTTTTATAACTCTTTCACTTCCGTAAGCGGAACAATTAAAAAGATCTCCTATAATACATTTTATCAATACAAGCGTGGAGATGGCTGGAGGCCGAACTCCGGATTCGATGCACATACTGCGTATGCCGGACTGACTTATAATGCAAGTAAAAAATTAAAGATCAGCCTCGAATATACTTTTATGGAATACCTGGCTCAACAGGCAGGCGGGCTTACAGACAAACAATTCATTAAAGATCCTCAGCAATCGAACAGGGAACGTAACTGGTTCAGGGTCAACTGGAATTTAGCAGCCCTCAATTTAGATTATGAAATAAGTGAAAGCTCAAGGCTTAACTGGAGAACATTTGGATTGTATGCTCAGCGTGATGCTTTAGGAAATTTAGGCAGAATTGACCGTCCGGATGCAGGAGCAAACAGGGATTATCTGCAGGATAAGTTCAGGAATTTCGGAACAGAATTTCGTTATTTAAAACAGTATTCCCTTTTTAAGAGTGTTTCTACTTTTCTTATTGGTGCCCGTTATTACCAGGGCACGACACTTCGTAAACAAGGTTTAGGCAACAACGGTAAATCTGCGGATTTTTATTTTAACAATCCGGATGACCTTGAACATTCCAATTATACT
>JAJTCJ010000121.1 GCA_021323165.1 Bacteroidota bacterium
AAATTCATTCAAACTAAAATAAATACCAGAAAGTCCAAGCAACGTTTCTCTTCTTTTCGGATCTAATTCATACGCTTTTTCCATGAATGGAAGGGATTCTTTAAAAAGATTGATCGAATTATCCTGAATATCATTTAGCGCAACTATATCAAGATCGTAATCAGATTGATTAATCAGATTTACAGCCTGATTATAATACAAAATTCCCATATTATAATTTGCAAAAATATTATTCGGATCCTGAGCCAAGATCTTGTTATAAGCTTCTTTTGCAAGTTTAAGGAATTCCGTTTTCTTCCGGTCGCCTTCAAATATCTTAGTGTACAAAGATGCGATCGCCAAAGTAAAATCTATGTCTTTTTGTTTAACGGTAGCAGGAGATGGATCTACCAAAAGATAATATTCCTTAAATCTTTCAAAATTACTGATCGCAATTTTATAATCAATAGAATCAAGACTTGCAGCGGCATCGTTATATAAAGTTGTTGCCAGGTACTTCACATTTTTAATACACTCCTGAACGTTCTCCTGAGATGAATCAATCGATACAGATTTCTTAAAGGAAGTGAGCGCTTCTAATCGTGAAGGGGATAATTTGTTGCCTTTTTCCTGTTTGTTATAAATGGATTTATAAACAAATCCACGTAAATACCAGGCCTGAGGGTCATTTGATGTTTCAGGATGTTTCACAGCAAAGTCAATTGAAGCCTTTGCGCTATCCAACTGATCGTTTTTCAAGAACGCATACGCAGCAGAAACCCTGCTTTGCTGGGCTTTTAGCACTACCGCTGTGAGAAGCAGTAATGTAAAACACATTGTTCTTTTTAACTTTAACATCTTAATTATCATGTAAATATATAAAAATTATTTAACTTGAACAGCCATATCCACAAGTGTGGATGCAACCTTTAATTTATATTTTTCTATATTCCCTCTATTCAGCTCAATTTTCTGCTTATTTTCTACTACCGAAAAGTTTATGCCATAAAATGTAAATAATATGGCATTGAGAGGCCTCTGCAGAAGAGGAAATATTCTTTATTTCCATCTTTTGAGCTCCAACCATTTTAGAAGTTGCCATTTTATTCAGTTCATTCAGTAATGGCATATTTGTACCATACACACCAATTACAAAATTCCCATCCTTATATTCTGTTGGCCACTCTATGTATTTAGTAAAATTATAGATATAGATAGCTTTGATCTTAGCACCAGCTTCTTCTGCCTGATCAAGCTTAATTGCTGCACTTTGGGTGAGCAGTATTAAAGGCAATAATAATATGAAAAGTAGTTTTTTCATTGATCCGGACGCCCAAAAGCAAATTATAAGCCAGTTTTAATTTGTGTGCGCAAATATAAACAAATTTACAAACCGAAACCAGATATTGACAGACTCTTATGGTTCACTCAGGTTAAAAGCATAAATAAAAAAACTATTTTTGTTTCGAATGCATTCCGTTAAGTTAAATAATCTTGAAGATCTTGAACTTGTTTCTTTGTATAAGAATACGGGAGATAAACGGGAGATAAGAATTGTGTCGGAATCTTATTTCAAAGACATACCCATCTTATTTTCGGTGTTTGCATGAAATATCTTAAAGATGAGGATGATAGTGAAGACGCTTCAATGCTAATCTTCGAGAAACTCCTGACCGATCTCAAAAAATATGAGATCCAGCAATTTAAGGCATGGCTACATATGGTTTGTAAAAATTTCTGCCTTATGCAATTGAGATCCGGTAAGACTAAGCTCAAACATCAAAAGGAATTACAGAAAGATTTAGAAGCGAATATGGAAACGGACCATGAATTGCATCTATCCATGGCAAGGATGAAAGAAGTGCAGCTATCTCTGATGGAAGACTGTATAAAGGAACTTAATAAAGACCAGAAAATCTGTATTGAACTTTTCTATTTACAGGAAAAAAGTTACAGTGAAGTTGCTGAAATGACTAGCTTTTCGATGAATAATGTAAAAAGTTTTATTCAGAATGGGAAAAGAAATTTAAAAATCTGCATTGAATCTCAGAAGATTCATTAAAAATGAGTGAGAAACTAAAACATATTATTTATACCAAAGGAGATTGTATCCCGGAGAAAACAATGTTTGATTACATTGATAATCTTTTGAGTTCCCGTGAACAACATAATGTCGAAAAGCATTTGATTGATTGTGAATTTTGTTCTGATGCACTGGAAGGTCTACGACTGGTGAAGAATAGAAATAAAACTTCCAAAATTAATACATCAATAAATAGAAAGCTGGCAGTTCCTGAGAAAAAGAATAAGATTGTTGATATTAGGTTTATAATGACGGCAGCAGCTGGCCTGCTTCTATTGATCGGAGGAGTATTCTTCTTCAATCAATTTATCTCGAATTCTAAAGAAAATATCGCTGAGCTTAAATCTACTGTTACAAAAGAAAGAAAGTCTTCGGAAAGCCTAACTCCTCAGGAGGAGAGTATCACAACCTCAGAAACTGTAGAAACTGCAAATGATAATGAAACGGATTTAAAAGAACCTGATAAAAAAACACCTCAAAAAGAGCCGTTAGAAGTAGGATCAAAACTACTTGAAAATAAGAATGAAAAGGGTGAAGGTTATTTGAGTACCGAAATAGCAGATGAAATATCGGTTTCCGAGGAAGAGAAAAACACGAGCGTCAACAAAGATTCTGACTACAACAATGAGCAAGCAATTTCGGCAAACCAGAATTCCATCGTTTCCGCTCCGGTCATGGATAAAATTGTTTCTAAAGAATCAAACGTTCGTTTAGATGATACAAAGGCAAATTCTGGGAAAGCTGAAAATAATGATGGGATTTTAGCCTTTGAAAAACGGTCTGTTAAGGGGGATGAAAAATCCAAAAACAAATATGAAAAAAAGAAAGAGGAGCAAAAAGAACCTGAACAAAAACCTTCTTCTGCTGCAAACAATACTTCTGATCAGTCTATAGAAACATTAAAGCAAACGAGTGATCTTGAAAGTCAGATGGATTCAGCTATTACATTTACAGGAACAACAGAAAAAATATTCAGCCAGGTAGATCAGATGCCTGATTTTCCAGGCGGTGAAACCGCATTACAAAAGTATTTTAATGATAAGATAAATACGATCGAAAATAAAGATCTTCTAAAAGTAGCTACTCTAAACATTCAATTTATAATTAATTCAAAAGGAAAAGCAATTAACGGAAAACTTGTTAATCCAAAAAACAAGACAATTGAAATACAAATTATTGACGCAATTAACAACATGCCCCTCTGGACTCCAGCAAAATCAAATGGAGAAGCGGTAAATATTCTTTTTGATCTTCCAATTAAAATCAATATCAGATAAAAGCAATTAACATCATGTGTTTAATAACCTTTTAAAATGCGAGTTTTAAGAGAGCAACTGGAAGGTATTTTTGAGAAAAGCTTTTTGTATGAGCCTCTTAAAAATCAAAATCTGCTTTTTTTATTTATCCTTCAGCTTAACATTTACTTTGTTCTTCACTTCCTGCAAATCAGGCAGGAATATTACAATTGACAAAAACTCCCAACACAATCATTCAGGCAATTCTAAAAAAATAAGTGAAAAATACGCTCTGCTTTTAGATATATCTGAAGATCAAATATCCAATTCGGAGCTATACTTCTTTATCGATGAGTGGTATGGAGTTCCTTATAAGTACGGAGGATGCAACAAAAAAGGAATTGATTGTTCTAATTTCACAGCTACACTTTATAAGGACATCTACCATAAGTCCGTTTCAGGCTCTTCTTCATCGATATACAAGCAATGTAAAGTAATTTCAACAAAAGATCTTAAGGAAGGAGATCTGGTATTTTTCAAAATAGAGAAAAATGAAGTTTCTCACGTAGGCATTTATCTTCACAATAATAAGTTTGTTCATGCAACTACAAAAAAAGGAGTAATGATCAATGATTTGAATGAAAATTATTACAAAAAATATTTTTTCAAAGCCGGACGCATACTTAATTAAATATGACAAACCAAAACTCCTGTACTCAGATTCGAATAATTACCCGTTTGACTGCTATTGGTTGTATCATAAGTATGATTCTTTCAACGAAGCTTTGGTTTGGTGAACGAACTTTTCCCGAGGTTCCCGCCTTTGAATTCTTAACTTTTTTACAACCGGTCGGAAACATCTTAGCGTGTTTAGCAATTCTACTTTTAATATGTATTTTATTTACACGTTTTCCTCAAAAATTTATTATTGGATTTGTTATTACAGCGGGTTTCCTTGCTTTAATGGACATTAACCGTTTTCAACCATGGTTTTATCAATATCTTTTAATGTTCTTTCTCTTAAGTTCCTTCAATTTCAGATGTGATGATACACGAAAACAACAGGCTTTAGTTACTACATTAAAACTAATGGTTGCAGCCATCTATTTTTGGAGCGGATTGCAAAAACTTAATCCTCATTTTTTAACCGATACCTTTCCCTGGCTGATGGAGCCAATCACTAATCATCTTTCCGGGGGCAATATCGGGTATGCATTTCCTTTAATAGAAACATTCACCGGAATTTGTTTATTAATTAATGGTTTACAACGACCGGCTATAATCATAGCCAGTTTAATGCATCTCTTTATTCTATTTGTATTAAGTCCCTTCGGTCATAATTATAATTATGTTGTTTGGCCATGGAACGTAGTTATGATAGGATTTAATTTTATGCTTTTCTTTGATGAAACCGCACTAAAATTAATCGACTTCAGAAATACAGTAAGCTATCATGCTCCAAAAATTGTTATCATTCTATTTGTAATGATGCCTTTATTTAATTTCTTTAATTCATGGAGTTCATATCTCTCTCACAATTTATATTCGGGAAATACAGATAACGGAGTTATTTGCATCTCAGATTCTGTCAAAACCAGGCTTTCTTCTAATATTTCGAAATATGCAGTCGCTGACGGACATCAATACCAGATAAATATTAAATACTGGTGTATGCAGGAATTGGGTATTCCGGCCTTCCCTGAAAGAAAAAATTTCGAGAAGGTTACCGACCTTTTTTATAATTATACAGAAGACCCATCTCAGGTTTTTCTTTATTATACTCCCAAATTAAGATTTAACGAAAAATAAAACAGGTTCTATTAGAAATAGCAATGAAACGAAAAAGGTTGCATTATTAAGCAACCTTTTTCAGCATACACGTTCTGATACGTGTTAAACCCAGTTAATTCCTTTTTTTAAGAGTAATAGAGTTGACTCTTCATCACTTCCTTTATCCGGAAGGAAATTATACAGCCAACCGGCAGTTTCCGGTAAGCTCATTAAAATAGATTCGGTTCGACCGTTTGTCTCAAGCCCGAATTTTGTACCTTTATCATATACAAGATTGAATTCCACATACCTCCCTCTTCTGAGAAGCTGCCATTGTTTATTTTTTTCAGAAAATGTTTTTGTTTTATTACGATTCATCAGACTCGTATAAACCGGGGCAAAAGTATTTCCGATTTCTTTAATGAAATCGAATCTTGCATGTTTTGTTATTGCATCAGTCGCTGTAAGCTTATCAAAGAAGATTCCTCCTACTCCACGTGTTTCTTTTCTGTGAGGTATATAGAAATAATCATCAGCCCATTTTTTAAAATGAGGGTAGAATGATCGATCATGTTTATCACATGCCTCTTTCAACGAATTATGGAAGAATTTCGCATCCTCTTCAACTATATAATGAGGAGTAAGATCTATTCCTCCTCCAAACCAGAATACTCCATTGCTCATTTCAAAGTAACGAACATTCATATGGATAATCGGCACCATAGGATTAGATGGGTGAATGACAATGGATACACCAGCTGCGTAAAATGTGAGGTCTTTATTCGTATTGAGATTTGATTCCCGTGTTAAAAACTCAGGAACAGGACCATGGACTGCAGAAAATAAAACACCCCCTTTTTCAATTACATTTCCATGTTGAATAATTCGTGTCCGGCCTCCCCCGCCTTCTTCTCTTGTCCAGTTATCTTCTGTAAATTTTCCTTTGCCATCTTCTTTTTCAAGAGAAGCGCAGATTGAATCCTGAAGTGACTTAAACCAGCTTGTGATCTCTTCTTTTGAGGGCATATTAATTTGCTTTCACTAATTTATAGTCTTTGTATTTAAGAATGTATACAAATCTGTTTTCAAAACCACTATCGGAAGGAAACTGAGCGAAGTTGAAATTTGTCTCGAGGCAACTTTTTTTATTCTGTGGTAAAGATTGAAGAAACGCCTCACCTTTCTCCTGCAATGCAGTTAAGAAATAGTAAGTCACATCAAATCCCTGGTATGCATAATTTTCAGGTTCTGCTTTATAACGTTCGCGGTAAGTTTCAATAAAGCGTTTTGAAACGGGATTACCGAAGTCGATATAATTATTTGCAGGAACATGAAGAGATAAATTATTCAAATATTCCAGATCAAGATTGTCATAATTGGTCCAGGTCTGAAGGCCGAAAAGAACTATATCATTCTTTTCTTTCAATGTATTCAGTTTACTGATAAAATCTGTAACATAGGATTGATTGTTAGACGGCAAAATCACAATATTTTTTTTTGTCGCACTCATTGCATTTTGAATTCCTCCAAACCCCAGAACTTCTTTCACCGAATCTGCGGGAAGATGTCCTTTTTCAATCAGCATTTTATTTGCGGTATTTTTAAAGGAGTTATAGAAAGCAACTTCTTTAGCATTCGCATTATTAATAAGTATGATATTTTGAGTATGAAATGTATCAATTACAAAGGCGGCCATCTGCTCTATCTGTAGAGTAATAGAAGGTGTTACTTTACATACGTAAGGATTATTAAACAGAATTTTGTTAACCTGGGTAAACGGAGAAACAATTGGAATCTCATGGTCTTTTGCAAATTTCGAAAATGGAAGGAAACCGGAACCGTACAGAGGTCCGATCATAAGATCCATTTCGGCAAGTTCAGGCTTCTTTAAAAGATTGGCAATGCCTATTGAATCAGAATCGTCCACATCATAAACAAATACCTTTGCATTAAAATGAAGTTTTTTTAAAGAATCCAATGCAAGTAAAGCTCCTTCGTAAAACTGAAGAGCCACAGTGGTTTTATTTGAAAACAGAACATCCCCTTTTGTAAGTCTTTCCATATCCATCTGCAAAGCATCAGCAGCATAAAAAGGAAGAAAAAAAGCAATGTTATACTCATCTTTTTTTTCTCCGGTATAGATTATTGGTGGTGGAAGGACAGTGGTTCTGTCAGCAGCTAAAGTATCAGATATGGCAACTTTAGCGAGAACGCTTCCGTTACCATTCGAAACAGGAGCTTTTGCTATATCAGTTTTAGGTTTATTATTAGGAATTCTCAAAACCTGAGTAGCCTTTAAGCCATCTTTCAGATCGGGATTCAATAATTTAATTTTCTCTACATCAACTCCATAATGTTTGGATATAGAATACAGTGTTTGCCCCTGCTCCACTTTATGAAGAATATAATTTGATGTATCAACGGTTGCAAGGGAAACTTTTTTCTTTTCAAAAGGGATCTTTAAGATCTGCCCTGGCTTAATTCCATCAATTGCATCAGGATTCTCAATTACAAGATCATTCACATCAATACTGTAAAACTTAGCAATAGCAAAAAGAGTTTGTCCTTTTTCAACAGTATGCAGATAATACTTAACTCCTCCGATTAAGGCAGAGCTTCTTGTTTTGTGGATCTCAGACGATGGTTTTTCCTGGGCATAGGAATAGTCTGAAGATCCGATGCAAAAAAGGCAGGAGAAAAAAAGGAAATTATATTTAATTAAATGTTTCAAATTTCAGATTTCAATTTTACTCATAGGAATCAGCAATTTACAAATTGCTTAATTTCTAAATTAGCTACTCCCATTCTATTGTTGCAGGTGGTTTTGAACTTATATCATACACAACCCGGTTTATCCCTTTTACTTTGTTAATGATCTCATTAGAAACCTTTCCTAAAAATTCATATGGTAAATGACACCAGTCTGCTGTCATACCGTCAGTGCTTGTAACGGCTCTTAAAGCCACAGCATTTTCATAAGTTCGTTCATCTCCCATAACTCCGACAGATTGTACAGGTAAAAAAATTGCTCCTGCCTGCCAAACATCCTTATACAAATTTGAGGATTTCAGATTATCAATGAAAATAGAATCCACTTCCTGCAATATCCGTACCTTTTCCGGAGTAATGTCCCCAAGAATTCTAATAGCAAGGCCCGGACCCGGGAAAGGATGACGATTCAATATTACTTCATCTATCTCTAATGTTCTTCCAACCCTGCGAACTTCATCTTTAAAAAGCGTATTTAATGGCTCTACGATCTTCAGTTTCATAAAATCAGGCAGGCCACCAACATTATGATGTGACTTAATTGTTGCTGAAGGACCTTTCACAGAAACAGATTCAATCACATCAGGATAAATAGTTCCCTGAGCAAGCCATTTAACATCTTCGATGCGTTTTGACTCATCATCAAAAACATCAATAAAAACTTTACCGATTGCTTTCCTCTTTTTCTCCGGATCAGTAACTCCTTCAAGCTCTGAATAAAAACGATCTTTCGCATTGACACCTTTTACATTAAGCCCCATGTGCTTATATGATTCCAGTACGGTTTCATATTCGTTCTTTCTCAATAAACCATTATCTACAAAAATGCAATAGAGATTCTTACCGATAGCTTTGTGTAATAAAACAGCAGCAACACTTGAATCGACACCACCGCTTAAGCCTAAAACAACCTTATCGTTTCCTATCTTATTTTGTAAAGCTTTAACTGTTGTTTCCACAAATGAATCGGGAGTCCAGTCCTGTTTACACCCGCATATTCCAACTACAAAATTTTTCAACAGAACCGCACCTTCTGTAGAATGATAAACTTCAGGATGAAACTGAATACCATATGTCTGCTCCCCTTTAACCTGATACCCTGCAAACTTCACATCTTTTGTACTTGAAATAATCTCGTAATTATCAGGGATCTTAGTAATAGTATCTGCATGACTCATCCATACCTGGGAATTGTTGCTGACTCCTTTGAAAAGTATATTATCTGCCTTTACAAAGGAAAGATTTGCACGGCCGTATTCACGATGTTCCGAAGACTGCACTTCTCCTCCGAACTTATGCGCCATTAACTGAGCACCGTAACATACTCCTAAAAGCGGCAGTTTATTTTTGAAAGAAGAAAGATCAGGATTGGGTGCATCTTTAGCACGAACAGAAAACGGAGATCCGGATAAAATAACACCTTTAATGTCCTTTGTGATTTCCGGGATCTTATTATACGGGTGGATCTCACAATATACATTTAACTCGCGCACTCTGCGTGCTATCAGCTGTGTATATTGAGAACCGAAATCTAATATCAATATTGTTTCTTGCATGGGCGCAAAGATACAAAATTGGAGTCAATTATACGATGGTTATTTAAGACCTAAAGCTGTTTTTGCAGGAGTGAATTCAGGATCTAGTGACAGACATGTCTGGAATTCGGCAATTGCTTTTTTCCCTTCATTCATATCCTGGTAGCAGAGCCCGCGGCCATAGTAAGCTTCTGTGTATTTAGGATCGATATTAATTGCACCGGTAAAGAATTCCAGCGCTTTATTATATTTCTTAAGAGCAACAAGATGTATTACGCCCAAGTTGTAAAAAGCATTCTTATTATTATCAAATGAAATAAGGGTTGTGTATGTGCCAATTGCATTATTCCAATCCTGAACGTCCTGATAATATTTACCCAATGCATACCAGGCTTCAGAACTTTTTGGCTGAAGCTTAATTGCATTTTTATAATAATCAACAGCAAGTTTGTTCTTTTGTGCTGCACAAAGAATGCCCAGCTGCATGTATGCATTGTAATACTGCTGATCCTGTTCAACGGCTGTCTGCATACTTGAAATAGCTTTTGCTGTGTCTCTTAAATCTTTATAATTCATTCCTTTCATGAAATAAGCTTTTGAATTATACTGATCTATCTTTAAAGCCTGGTTTATATACTCGATCGATTTATCATTTTTACGTACATAAAGATAAAGCTCAGCCAGCTTCAGAAGTCCATCCACATTCTTAGAATCAAGACTTACGCATTTTTCAAGCGCTTTTTTTGCTTCGCCAGAATTATTCACAGAAAAATGCAGATCTGAAAGTGTAAGATAATATTCGGCTTTGGTAGAATCCAGACTTAATGCACGATTCATATCCGCCAATCCCTGATCAAAGGATTTATTATCAAGATAATATTTTGCTCTCTTTTGATAAAGATCCGGATTTTTCGGATTGGCTAAGATCTCATCGTTAATGGCTTTTAATTCGGGAGCTGCAGTATATGTTAATGAGTCTTCAGCGGTCTCACCGGTTTTAATTTTAGTTTCATTTCCGCATGAAGCCAATAATAAGAGGCTGAATAAAAAAATTCCTGGTATGGTTCTGATCATGTGAGCAAATGTAATAAATAGTTTTTCCATAAACATATTTAACCTTTCGGCAATTGATAAAATACAAACATCCCCAACATCGTAATTACTATTACGGATCGGGGATGTTTGCAATAATTAAATAATTTATTCTAAAAGAGTCGAATTATTTCACGGCAGCAAGAGCAGCAGCAGGTGCAGCAACTTCAGCAGCATGACCGCTTAATGCTTCTCTTATCTTGTTTTCGATCTCTTCCATCAGATCAGGATTATCATTGAACAGTGATTTCACTGAATCACGGCCTTGTCCTAATTTAGTATCACCGTAACTGAACCATGAACCGCTTTTCTTAATGATGTTATGTTCAACACCAAGATCCACAATCTCACCAACTTTTGAAATTCCTTCACCATACATGATATCAAATTCTGCCTGACGGAAAGGAGGTGCTACTTTATTCTTAACGATCTTAACGCGGGTACGGTTTCCAACAACAGCATCACCTTCTTTGATCTGGCCAATTCTTCTGATATCGATACGTACTGAGGCGTAAAACTTAAGGGCATTACCACCGGTGGTAGTTTCAGGATTACCGAACATAACACCTATCTTTTCACGCAACTGGTTAATAAAGATGCAGCAGCATCCTGTCTTATTGATGGTTCCGGTTAATTTACGTAATGCCTGAGACATTAAACGCGCCTGTAATCCCATTTTAGAATCCCCCATCTCTCCTTCTATTTCACTCTTAGGAGTTAAAGCAGCAACCGAGTCGATTACAATAATATCAATAGCTCCTGAACGGATCAGATTTTCTGCAATTTCCAATGCCTGCTCACCATTATCCGGCTGAGAGATCAAAAGATTTTCAGTGTCAACGCCTAATTTTTCAGCGTAAGTACGGTCAAAAGCATGTTCTGCATCAATAAAAGCAGCAATACCACCAGCTTTCTGTACTTCAGCAATTGCATGAATTGTTAAAGTTGTTTTACCGGAAGATTCTGGTCCGTATATCTCAATCACACGGCCTTTTGGTAAACCGCCAATTCCTAAAGCGATATCGATACCAAGTGATCCTGTCGGGATAACCTCAACATTATCTACCGGTGCGTCACCCATTTTCATGAACTTTTCTTTATTTACTGATTCTTTCGCGCTTTTTTCTTTGGCTTCTTTGCTCATCTTATATATAGTTATTAGTTACAAATTAATTACGAATTGGAGAATGGTGAATTAGAGAATAATCCGCTTCGCATTGTTTATTATTTGGTTTGTTGTTGTTTGTTATTTATTTAGTTCATCGAGTATCTGTTGCGAGTGATTCTTTGAATCAACTTTAGTGATCACTAACTCGATCTTTCCTTTTTCATCTATTACAAATGTTGTTCTCACTAGGCCATCATAGATCCTTCCCATGAATTTTTTCAAGCCCCAAACATCGTAAGCTTTAATTATCTTCATTTCTGTATCTGCAATCAGAGGAAAGGGAAGATCAAATTTATCAATGAACTTTTTATGTTTTTTTTCATCATCCGGGCTTACACCAATTATAGCAAAACCTTTCTTTTTTAATGCTGAGAAATTGTCTCTTAAATTACAAGCTTCATTTGTACAAGTTGGTGTATTGTCCTGAGGATAAAAATAAAGAACGAGTTTTTTTCCTTTGAAATCTTTCAGCGAAATAATATTTCCATCCTGATCTAATCCTTTAAAATCAGGTGCTTTATCACCTTTTTTTAAACTTGTTATATAGTTTGTCATTTTCTTATTTCAAAATTAGGAGATAAAATCCTAGTAAAAAAACGTATTGTTATTTTTTATTAACAAAAGGGACATAATACTACATATCGTAGCAGGATTTGATCAAAAAAGAGAAAAAATTGCAACGAAAGTGGAAATGGACAAAGAAAAATGAGGGAGAATTTTATCTAAAACAACGAGAAGATATCAGATCTTACCTTTTTTCAGAAGCTCCTGAAAATATTTACACCATTCTGTAAGCGGACAAATTTCACATTTTGGGGTTCTTGCAACACAAATATAACGACCATGCAGAATCAGCCAATGATGGGCAATAGCAACCTTATCCAGGGGAATATATCTCATTAATTGCTTTTCGGTATCCAGAGGCGTTTTGGAATTGATGGTAAGACCTAATCTTGCAGAAACCCTGAAGACATGCGTATCAACCGCCATCGCAGGTTTTTCATACACAACAGATGCTATGACATTGGCTGTCTTTCTGCCTACTCCCGGCAGTTTCTGAAGCTCATCAACATCTGAAGGCACAATTCCTTTGAATTCGTTGATCAGCATCTTAGCCATACCAACAAGATGTTTTGCCTTGTTATTGGGATAACTGATACTTCTGATATATTGGAAAACTTCATCACTGCTTGCTTCAGCTAAAACCTCAGGCACAGGAAAAGCTTTGAATAAAGCCGGTGTAACCATATTCACACGTTTATCGGTACATTGAGCAGAAAGTATAACCGCTACCAATAATTCGTATGGATTTGAGTATTGCAGTTCCGTTTCAGCGATCGGCTGATGCGTGCTGAAATAATGAATAATTTTTTCGAAGCGTTCTTTTTTTGTCATCACACGCTCAACTTATTTGTGATCATTACTTAATATTAAAGAAGTCGCTTTATATCTTAATTCCAATAACAGTTATATCATCTATTTGTTCTAGATTTCCTTTCCAGCTAATTAAAGTCTTATGCAGATGTATTTGTTGTTCAGATAAAGGCCAACTTGCAATTTTCAAAAGAGTGTCCTGCAATTGTTTGTACTTGTACTTTTTTCCTCGTGGTCCACCAAACTGATCAGCAAAGCCATCCGTAAATGTATAAATGATATCACCTTTCTCAAGTGAAACTTCAGTTTGAGAGAATGGTTTTAGCTTTTCACCATAAATGCCAACAGGCTGTTTATCACCTTTGAATTGCTTCAAAACAAAATCTCCATCGCTATTTTTTCTTATGATATAAAAAGTATGATTGGCTGCAGAAAATACGAGCTTCATTTCTTTCTTATCAATCACCAGTAAGGTAAGATCCATTCCATCCTGATGCTCACCGCTCACTCCTTTCTGCTTCAGAGAGGTGATTACTTTTTTACGAAGTTTGCTCATTACGAGTGCCGGCTCAGTAAGTGCATATTCATTAATTATTTCATTCAGCATAGAGATTCCCAGCATACTCATAAATCCGCCGGGAACACCATGACCGGTACAATCGGCTGTTACAAATATTATCTTTCCTTCTTTATCAGAGATCCAGTAAAAATCTCCACTAATAATATCTTTTGGTTTAAATAAAATAAAGCTTTCCTCAAAGTATTTTTCAAAATCTATTTTAGATGGAATCAATGAGGTCTGAATATTTTTTGCGTAAAAGATACTATCTGTTATCTCCCTGTTCTTTGTTTCAATTAACTTGTGCTGATGTTCTATCTGCTCATTTTGTCTCTGTAAACGAAACTTCTGCTCTGTAAGGGTTGCATTCACCTGATTTAAAAAAAGGTTAGACTCTTTCTTCCGTTTCAGTGATCTGAAAACCAGAAATAAGATCAGCGCAATAAGTGAAAGACCTATAACAAGTCCATTGCGGATATATTTTTGTTTTTGAATTTGCTTCTCTGCTACTGCATCTTTTTTATCCTGCAGTAGACCTTGAATTTTCTGTTGCTGTGAAAATTCAAAATTCAATTGTTTTTTTGTAAGATCTCTTGAGGTTTCAATATTATAAATGCTGTCACGTATGCTTATAAAATTCCGGTAACTATAAAAGGCGTTTTTATAATCATTGAGCTTAACGTAGCTATCACTCATTTCATGATAAGCTTCCATTATAGATGAAGAGAGTCCGGAGCTATCAGCAATTTCCAATGCTTTTAAGGCTGCATTTATTCCTTTTTCATATTGTTTTGTCTGGTTACACGCTTTAGCCAATGTTAAATAATTATCAGCCAGGCCTTCAGGATCTCTGATCAGCTCGCGGATCGCAAGTGAAGAATCAATATATAAGAAGGCTTCATTATCTCTGCCAGTTTTTAGAAATGTTTTTGCAATATTATTCAGTACAAGGGCTTCTCTGTTCTTTATTCCTATTCTTCTGCTGATTGCAAGAGCTTTAAAATGATAATCCAATGCTTCATCATACCTCTCAAGTCGCAGATAAAGATCTCCGATATTTGTATATCGGCCCGAAACGCATTGTTCATCTTTAATTTCCGAGCAAAGAGAAAGACTTTTAAGCTCCGATCCGAGCGCTCTTTCCCACTCTTTCATTATATAAAAGATCTTATATTGACTTAAAAAAGAATTCGCAAGTCCTCGCTTATCACCAACCTTTTCACGGATCACAATACTTTTTTGAATGTGATCAAGCGCTTTCTCATAATTCCCTAAGTAAGAATAATTAACGCCTAAAAAGGAATGGACTGCACCCAGGCCAATGGTATCCTTGATTTCCAATCTTAATGCTAAACTCTTTTCAAGAGCTTCACCGGCTTCAATGTATTCACCTCTGTCGTTAAGAACCGAACCTTTTACATAATAGCAATAACCTAAACCTTTTTTGTCTGAGATCTCAATAGCCATTTTCTCTGCAATTACCAGCAAAGCAAGGGCTTCCCTGTGCTTATCAAGAGCATTCAGAGATTTAGCCTTATTGTTAATGCATTTTATTTCATTTACAATATCGGCAGCTGAATGATAAATCGCACGGGCGGAATCAAATAATACGATCGAATTATAATATTGGCTTTGATTATATTTTATTACACCTTTGGCGCATAAAGCAGAGGCCGTACCGTAATGATAACGTAGTTTTTCAGACAGGATCAAAGTGTTATGAATCTCTATGGAGGCACTGTCATATTTGCCATAAAGGATATAGAGATCAACGATACTAAGCCCCAGATTCACTTTAGAAGTATCATCGGGATAGCCTTTGAATCTTTTTATCAAAGAATACAGATTATCCGCTTTCGCTGTTTGAATTAACAACAGGAAAAAAAGAAAGAAAACGTAATAACTTCTTTTTATTCTTAGATCAGACACGAGCATAAAATTCCGCATTTAATCTGTATTAAAAAAGGAAATTAAATGTTTATTATAATATTATTCTTTTAGCATAAGTAATACTGTCAATTATCTCTTTCTGATGTTCCTCAACTAATTGCTTTTGATATTCCACTTCTATTTTCTGACTTTCCACCAGGTCCTTTTGAATTTCAATAACCTTCTTTTGTTTTCGGGTAGTTTGAAGCGATCTATAAATAAACCCGGCAAAGAATATCACTAATAAAAGACCGCATGCCACAAATAAAATAATCAGATTCTGTTTTCTGTTTCTTTCTTCTGCCAGCAATCCCTGATTATATAATTCTTTTTTATGTTCTGCTTCGGCAATAGCTTCCTTTTTTTGAAAATCATAGTTCATTTGATTCTGAACAGTCATTTTACGTGTTTCTTCATTATCAAGACTATCGCGATATAAAACAAACAACTTATGATTTTTAAATGCGCTTTTAAAGTCTCCTTCAATACTATCAAGGACTGCAAGCGAGCCATACAGATGCATAAAATAATTTTTAAAGCCGATTTCTTTTGTTATAATTTCCGCTTTCTTCAGATATAATTTCCCTTCAATGTAATTCTTCTGAGCAATGTATAAATTTCCGATATTCAGATAAGTGCTCACTATGCCTGCCTTATCACCTATTTCATTTTTGATCTCAGCAGACCTCATAAAATTTTTCATGGCCTCAGTATAAAATTGCTTAGACTGATTCGCACCCTTTTCCCGGTTTCCTTTTAAAAAGAATACATTCCCGATACTGTTTAAAGCAGATGCAATACCTTCCTTATGGCCGATCTCTTCACGGATCTTTAAAGATTGTAAATAACTTTTCAAGGCCTCTTCCCAATTCCCTTGAGCTTCATATATAATTCCGATATTGCCGTATGAAGATCCCAGCCCCCGCTTATGCCCTATCTCTTTCCTGATCTTTAAAGCTTCCAAATGATTCTTTAAAGCTTCTGCATTGTTATTCTGACTGGAATAGATTAAACCGATATTATTTAATGCGGAAGCTGCAGCCCTCTTTTCTCCGATGGAATCCATTATTTTTAAACATTCAAAATAATTTTTTAATGCTTCCGGATAATTCCCCATATTGGCGTGAACCAATCCCATATTATTATAAGAACCGCCCACACCTTTAAGATCACCAATAGCTTTCCTTATTTTAAGGGAAGCTGTATAGTATTTTAATGCCTGAGAATTATCACTTAAATTATCATAAACATTCCCTATATTGTTATAACAGGAAGCTATACCTTTCTGATCATTTATGTCTACAAATATTTTGAGAGAAGCAGCGAGATATTTCAATGCATCAACTGAATTCCCCTGATCCGAATATATTATTCCGATATTACAATACGATTTGGCCTTGTATTTAAGAGCAGTTTGAATAACATTTCCGGGTGGCTTTGACTTCAGAATTTTTCCTGCAATGTCCAACGCTTTCCAACCATAAACTATTCCCTGGTTATAATTACCTACAGTTTCATACTCATCACTTAATTGATAATGAAGGCTAAGCTGAGTCGTATCAACCTCCATAGGTTTAACCAAACGAAAAATAGAATCAATTTTTTCCTGCTGAGCATTAGCTGGTACACTTATGATCAAATAAGTGAAGGAAATCAGTAAACGTAATTCAACACTACTGACTTTTCTTTTATAAAAAACTTTGTATAAATTCTTAGCTTTCAAAACAAGTTAATTATTTTTTTATCAGCCCGGAATCAGGATCACGTTTATTCAATTTTCTGAGATTCACATCAATATACCTTTCGGTAGGCAGCAATGCCATCTGGATCCTTTTAGCGTAGGTTATACTATCAATGATTTCTTTTTGGTGTTCTTCAACAATATGCTTTTGATGTTCCACTTCCTTTTTCTGTTTTTCAACAAGATCTTTTTGAATTTCTATAATATCCTTTTGTTTTCTGGTTGTCTGAAGCGATCTGAAAATAAAGCCGGCAAAAAAGAGGACAAGTAAAAGTCCGAACAACACAAATAAAATAATAATATTCTGTTTTCTGCTCTTTTCTTTTGCCAGCAACTCCTGATTCTGTAATTCCTTATTAAACTCAGCTTGAGCAATAGCTTCTTTTTTTTCAAAATCAAAATTCATCTGATTCTGGATAGTTTGTTTTCGTGATTCTTCATTATCAAGGCTATCACTGTAAAGAATATATAATTTATGATTTTCGAATGCACTCCTGTAATCCGAGCGGGCACTATCAATATGAGATAAAGTAAGGTATACTTCTTTAAGACAATCTTTCGAACCTATTTTTAAAGCAACTTCCTTTGCAGTAGACAGGAATTTTAATGCTTCGTTATATTTTTTCTGTTTGGTTAGAAAACTTCCGATATGCTTATTTGAAATGGCAATTCCAAGACTATCCTCAATTTCTTCCTGGATCTTTAAGGAGGCCTGATAATTTTTTAATACTTCCGAATAATTTCCCTGAGCTTCATACACCACACCGATCCCATCATAATTCTTTGCAAGCCAATTATAATTTTCAAGTTCTTTGTTGATCTTCATGGCTGCATTGTATTCTTTTAGAGCAGCCGGATAATTGCCTTGTGCGTAATAAACATTTCCAAGATTATGATAAGAACTGGCAATGGTTTGCTGTTCCTTAAGTTCTTCCCTTATTTTTAAAGCTTTTAATTGGTTCTTTAAAGCTTCTGGATAATTACCCTGATCATAATATAGATTTCCGATATTATTGTAAGATGAGGCAATTCCTTTTTTATTTCTTGAATTGTTGGGATCCTTAATTGCTATCAGCTCCCTAATTTTCAAGGAACTTAAATAGTTTTTTAATGCTTCAGGATAATTTCCCTGTTCATAATATACGAGTCCGATATTATTCAAAGAAATTGCGATCCCATTCTGATCATTCATTGCCTGATTGATTTTATTGGCATTCAAATAATTTTTCAATGCCTCCGCAAGATTTCCTTTATCCTCCGCCAAATAACCAAATAATATATAGGTATCAGCCAAGAACTTTTTATTAGAAACGGTTTCCGATAATACTAATGCCTGATTTAAATATTCCTTCGCTTTTTCATCATCAGAAAATTCGTATTCCAGGAAAAGTTCATGATAAGTAATTATCTTAACTGTATCTTCGTTAACAGTTTTGATGACAGTTAAAAGAGAATCTATTTTTGGAGATTGGGAGTACAGGGAAGACATTCCTGCAAGACAGAAAAAAATGACAGAAAGAATATTTGTAATAAAATACTTCTTCATATTGATTTCATTGTTTAACCTTCAAGCTTGTTAAACACTTTAACCTAAGGGTTAAACCCTTATACCAATTAATGTAACGTCATCTATCTGCTCAAGATCACCTTTCCATTCGTCAAATGTTCTTTCAAGGATTTGCTTCTGCAGATCAAGAGGCTGAAATGCTATTTGCCGAACAAGTTCTTTCAATTGTGAACGTTTGAATTTTTTCTTTTTTTCTCCTCCAAACTGATCTGCGAACCCATCTGTAAACAAGATCAACTGATCATCTTTTTGGAGTTGTACTTTATGATTTGTAAAAGGCAAAAGTCTATCAGCATAACCTATTGGCTGCTTGTCTGCCTTTATTTCAATTGTTTCGGAGCCTCTGATGATCCATAATGGATTATTTGCTCCAGACCATTCCAGCTCAAAGGTCGATAAATTCATACGCATAATAGACATATCCATTCCATCTTTGTTATCACCGATCCTTCCGGTCTGACTAAGATCTTTTATAATGCGTGTTCGAAGCTGCTCCATTATTTCTGCCGGACTCAGCAATTCGGGAACTGCATTTATTTCATTTAGAAATGAAGTTCCCAGCATTGTTAAAAAAGCGCCCGGAACACCATGACCGGTGCAATCCGCAGCAGTTAAATACCAGAATTTATCAGAAGTATTGAGTGCTTTTTTTTCAAGAGACCAATAAAAGTCTCCGCTTACAATATCTTTCGGACGATAGAAAACAAAATGCTCCGGCAGATGTTTGCTCACATGCTCTTCCTCTTTCAATAATGCGAGCTGTATCCTTTTCGCATAAGTGATGCTGTCAATGATCTCTTTCTGCTTTTCATCAACGATCGCTTTCTGTCCTTCAATGATCTTATTTTTTTGCTGAGTGTTCTTATAACGATTCAATACATACAAAGAGAAAGCGATCATTAATGCGATTCCGCCAAAAAGAGCATACTTTAATGTCCGCTGCTGCTTCAAAGAACTTTGCTGAGCAGCGATCTGTGCATCTTTTACTTTTTCTGCTTCCATATTCTTAACACTATCGGCTGCAACTTTTCTTTCATAAGAATATTGAAACTGTTTTTGAAGAGATGCTTTTCTTGTTGATTCATTCAGTGCACTATCCTTCATTTTCATATAGAACTCATGCATTTCAAGAGCTTCTTTATAATTTCCCTGTTTCTTGAATATTTGTCCGAGTAAGTTAGACGCATCAGCCAGTTCATACACATATCCTATTTCCTTTGCAAGCGAAAAAGCTTCTTTTGCAAAAACAGAAGCTTTAACAAGGTTTCCAATTTTAAGATAAACAGAACCGAGATTAATGGTAGTACTTGTAAGAGAAGGCTTATCATCAAGTGTTTTCAAAAGATCATAACTTTTCAGATGATATTGGAGCGCTTCCTGATCTTTTCCCTGATCCTCAAAAATATTACCAATATTGGTATATGAATATGCGATGCCGTTTTTATCTCCGATTTCTTCCTGGATTTTCAAGGCTTTATTCAGATATGATAATGCTATATCATATTTATTTTTTTTCCTGTAAAGCATTGCGAGATTTCCAAGAGATATTTCCTCACCTCTTTTGTTACCAAGTTTTTCATTAATAGCTAAACTTTTTAAATTATAAGAGATAGCTGTTTTAATATCTCCTTGACGATTGTAAATTATTGCCAGATTATTTGTTGTACTTGCTATTCCTGATGAATCCTGTACATTCTCATACATCTTCAGACTCATGTGATAGTAATCCAATGCGCTTAAGATATCTCCCTGGGATTTATACACATAACCGATATTATTTAATGTGGCAGCAACTCCATTCTTATTACCGATTGCCTTCATTATCTCTGCGGCTTTCTGATAATAATATATTGAGCTGTCAAGCATACCTCTGTTGTTAAACAGATAGCCTTTATTGATTAATGAATTGGCATAGTGGTAAGTACCTCGCTTACGATAAGATTCGTTTTTATGAGACATTAAAGACAAGCCCAACAATCGCATCTGTTCGTTATAAACAGGCCATACATTATCATCAGTACTTTGTTCAACGATCTTATTTAATATATGAAGTTTAACTGTATCGTCAACGGAAACATTAAGTTCCTTAATCAGCGAATCAACAATGGGCTGTGAAGCAGCTGATGCTGCGTAGAAACAGATCAGAAAAACAAAAAAGAATTTAAGCTTTGATCGTATTGACATTCTGACTCAGCCGGTTATTCAACCGAAGGATTAATATTTTATAATTAATATAATGTTGTTATTCTGTAAAACAAATATAAACTAAAACAGCCCCGAAAAACTCCGGGGCTGTAACTATTTAATGTCAATATTAATAATTTACCAAGTCCTGCAATTGCTTTTCAAATCTGGCTTTTGGGAGAAAGTTCCATTCAAGGTCAGCGTTCATTGGAACAGGGGTATCTAAGCTTGCGGAACGAACAACAGGCGCATCCAGATTTTCGAAACATGATTCAGAAATCACAGCTGCCAGCTCACCTCCAAAACCTCCGATCAACGTGTCTTCATGAAGTATGATCGCTTTACCTGTTTTGTTAACCGAATTGATGATCGCCTCTTTATCATAAGGAAGTAGAGTTCTAAGATCGATTAGATCTGCAGAAATCCCAGGATGCTTATCAAGCACTTCCATTGCCCAATGCACTCCGATACCATAAGTAATGATGCTTACTGCATTACCTTCTCTTACAAGCTTTGCTTTCCCGATAGGAACAGTGAAATAATCATCAGGCACATCTTCAGTGATACTTCTGTAAAGTGCTTTCTGCTCAAAATACATAACAGGATTCGGATCCTCAAATGATGCAAGAAGCAAACCTTTTGCATCAGATGGGAAAGCAGGATAAACTACTTTTAAACCCGGAGTATGAGTAAACCATGCTTCATTGCTTTGCGAATGAAATGGTCCGGCAGCTACGGCAGCACCTGTAGGCATACGAACAACCACATCCGCATTTTGTCCCCAGCGGTAATGTGATTTAGCAAGATTATTCACGATCTGATTGAATCCCTCTGTCACGAAATCAGCGAACTGCATTTCAACCATCGCTTTCATACCGTTTATAGAAAGTCCGAATCCGCTGCCAATAATAGCCGATTCACAAAGAGGTGTATTACGAACTCGTTTCTTCCCGAACTCTTCTACAAATCCATCCGTGATTTTAAAAACACCACCGTATTCAGCAATATCCTGTCCCATAAGCACAAGATTCGCATGCTTTCTCATCGCTAGCCTTAATCCGTCAGAGATCGCATCGATCATTCTTTTATTTGTTTTATTTCCGGATGCTTTTGTTTCCTTAAAATCAAAAGGAGCGTACATCGCTGCTAGCTCTTTTTCTGTATCAGGAGGCGGTAATGTCTCTGCATAAGCAAGTTCAAGACCTCGTTCAATTTCTTCTTTTATTTCAGAGCGGAACTCCTCTATCATTTTTTCATCAAGCACACCTTCCTCCAATAAAAATTTCTCATAATTATTTAAAGGATCTTTTTTTCCCCAGATCTCTAATAATTCTTTGGGAACATATTTGGTTCCGGAAGCTTCTTCATGTCCTCTCATCCTGAAAGTAATGAGTTCTAGTAATACCGGGCGTGGATTTTTACGGATTGATTCTGCAAGTTTTTTTACGGTATCATAAACTTCAAGGATATTGTTCCCATCAACCTGCACTGCTTCCATGCCGTATCCAATACCTTTATCGATGAACTGCTTACAGCGAAATTGCTCATTGCTAGGTGTAGATAATCCATAACCATTATTCTCGATCGCGAAAATAACAGGCAGATCCCATACCGCAGCAACATTCAGGGCTTCATGGAAATCTCCTTCACTTGCTCCACCATCTCCACTATAAACCAATGTTGCTTTATTATTATTCTTTAAAAGATTTCCCAATGCAATACCGTCAGCTAATCCTAGCTGTGGGCCTAAATGAGAGATCATACCAATTATCTTGTATTCCTGTGTTCCGAAGTGAAATGAACGATCACGGCCGTTAGTAAATCCGCTTGGTTTTCCCTGGAACTGACAAAACAAGCGGTTCAAAGGAATCTCCCTTGAAGTAAATACTCCGAGATTCCGATGCATTGGTAAAATATATTCTTCTTTATCCAATGCCATGGCAGCACCAACAGAACCGGCTTCCTGCCCAATACCACTGAACCATTTAGCGATGCGGCCCTGACGCAAAAGCACCAGCATCTTCTCTTCTATCATTCGTGGCTTTAAAACACCTTTGTATAATGCAATAAGCGTTTCATCCTTGTGTTTTTTCCGGTCGTAACGAATGGCAGTTTCTGCTGTGATCATAATAATGTTCTGATTGAATAAGCGACAAAATTATTAAAATTTAAGGACTTTAGGAGGGTTATTTTTTCGTAAATTTGTTTTATAATGCTTCAACAGTCAGTTTATCCGGAGCCGTTGCTTATGTTGTATACAGGATGTATTCCGCAGTCAAAAAAAAACAGGCATGCGGCAAATGCGTATTAATGAAAGCTGCTAAATCGAGCGGTAAGACAATCTCCGAATAAAGGAACAATGTTTGTTCTGAGCTTCAAAAAAACTTCATGAAAAATATTTTCCTTTTTATTGTCCTCTATACTTCTACTTACACTTTAAAAGCTCAGGATTCCACGAGAACCAAACTTCTTTATGGCTTCAATAATGCCTATTACTTAACTGCTCCTACAGGATGGGTCATGGATAGTGAAAGCGGAAAAGAAGAAGGATTCACAGCAGTGCTTTATCCTGAAGGTTCCACCTGGAGCGGTGGTAAAACCGTTATGTATACAACTTTCGCAAATTATGATTCTACGAAGAATGAGACACTGAAAGATTTTATCAAATCCGACAGCATACGATTCAAACAGAATTCACATAATCCAACCATCAGCCGTCAGAAATCGATAAACCTTGGAAAAAATAAAGATGCAATTGTTTACAGCTACATTGATCATGATAATAAAAACCATGATCTCGTTGCATATATTGGAGAAAAGAAAGGTGTAACCATGATCGTAATCACATCGCTTGATAAAAACGGATGTATAAACAATTACAGCAAATTCCAGTCTTTGGTGAGATCTTACAGATTTTTAACCGATAAAGTGAATATAAGAATTGGTAAGTAGTAAGTTCGAAGCTGGGAGAGCGTAGTTGGGAGTTAGGAGAACTTAGTTCGTAGACGGTTAGAATATTAATTATATCTCTTCGTATTAATATCTGAACATGCGAGTTTAAGATTATATTTATAGGACATTAGTATAAAACTTGAGGTTAACCGTTTCCGAACTACAAACTAGAAACTACAAACTCCTAACTACCACAAACCAAACATACTCTTGATCATCTGCCGGCCCCAGGGGTTCTTACTGAAATCTTTTTCAAGTTTTGCCTTTATCTCTGCAGTCTTATAGATCTTGAATTTGCCTTTTGGAGGAGGTACTAATAATACAGCATCCTGCTTTGACACCTCAACAGTTTTGGCAAAATAGATCACTCCGCCATCTTCGGTTGCCAAACCTAATATTGTTCCGGGCAAACCGTTAAAACTTTCAGGTCCTGTGCTTGTTGTTAATTCTTCGGAATACCAGGCATAGATCCTTGTACTGTCATTTGCCTGCCAAATGGCTTTACGACAGTTATATCCTGCAATAGTTCGGGTACTTTCTGTGATCTTCCAGGTTCTTCTCCATAAGGAATCTTCTATGTAAATTTTTTCGCCCCAAACATCCTTGATTGTAAACCTTTTGTCAGCTGCAAGGTTCTGATACACCACATTCTTTTCAGTTGCCCAGCTCATACGTTCTTTCAATTCACTGTCCTGAGGTTTAAAATAAGAAAGACTGTCATTAAAATACAATTCCAGGACATCTACCTTGTTCTTATCTTCTTCACGAAGCCATTCTTTTACATCCTCACCTTTGAACTTTTTATAAAGGTTTGTCTTTCTTTCGTAAATGATCTTACCGCTGCTCACCTGAGAAAATGAGAACACAGGAAACAAAAAAAGAATGATCAAAAGAATCTTAAAAATCGAATTCATCACTGTCTTTCGTTTTTGTACTGTTAAATTTATAAGTTAATCTCAAAAGGAAATACCTGCTGATTATATTGGTTTTACTATCGGTAATAACATTATCCTGAACAGTTCTCTGAGTGCTTATATTCTGATTCAGGATATCATTACCTGAGATCGTAAGAATAAGATTATCATTCTTCAGGAACATCTTACTTAAACTCGCATTCCATAACACATAATTAATATTATATCCTGCAGCTCTCTGACTGTTGATGTTATATTCTGCATCGGTTTCCAGCATCATCTTAAATGGAAGGCGTAATGTTAAATTGGCTCTCAGTTGCTGCTGTGAATAAGGCTTGTTGCTTGCATTACTCAAAGTTGATCTTGGAATGTTGTAATCATAATTATAAGAGAATCTGAATTCAAGTGTATCCAGGTTGATCCCAATATCAATACTAGCATTTGTATTGATCGTTTCAGTTATATTCTTTTTCCCGTTTATAAAACTTGAGTAGCTGTTATAATTCGCACTTATGCTTGGATTAAGTTCCAACATTCGTGAAAAGAAAGGAATTCCTCCTCCAACATAAGCATTACCATTATAATTACCATCAACATTCACTGTCTGGGTGATTGTCCGGCCCAGACTGTCATAAACTATGGCGTTTGCAAACGCGTTATCAGTTGCCGTGAAATTAATACTGCTCCAGATATATTTGCCGCTGATTGGTTTATAGCTGTTAAAAGACATATTGATATTATGACTGAAAGTTGGTAATAAGCGTGGATTTCCCAATCTCACCTGGTTTGGGTTACTGTTATCAGGTACAGGCTGGAGCTGGTTAATTGAGGGCTGATTGGAGTTTGTAGTGTAACGCAGATGATAACGGCTATTGTCACTGAACTTATACATGTATCCCATAAAAGGCAATACATTATTAACCGATTGTTTGATTTGTTGATCAGTGATAAGGTTGGAATTAACAATTGAAACATTTCTCACTTTTGCTCCGAAATTGAAGCTTTGTTTTTTTACCTCATAAATGAATTTAGTTCCAAAACGGTTGGTACTCTTAGTATTCTTAAAATTATTTGTAAGATCCGGATCATAAGCAGAGTATTCCCCATTAATATAATTCTGAGCTTTTTTATCCTGCAGGCCGATGTTATAATTGAAATTATACTCAAACTCTAGTTTTATTTTCTTACTAAGCGGTTCTGTATATGTAACAGTCGCATTATGTGTTTGGGAATTACTTGCATTAGTCTTTTGCTGATCGATAACATTACCAAGTGTGTCATTTGCAATTGAGTCAGTATAAAAAGTGTTATGCGATTTCAAAAGGCCTTTTGATCTGTCATCACTCAAAATAAAATTATAATTAGCACGCAGAAGCCTGTCGCGATTCTTAAATCTTCGCGTAAGCTTAGCAATAGTATTTATATTATATCCTTCCGCCTTATTCGTATTTAATATATCGGTCTGATGTGAAAGCGTATCACTTGTCGTCAGAAACTTTGTGGTTTGAAAGTTTGTCTGATCAAGTTCATTCAGTTTAAACTTGGGCTCGATCACCAGATCGGTAAGTGAATCTAATGTTTGAGATATCGAGAAATTAAGACTATGGGAATTGGTCTTTTGATTATTATTAGTTTCATTCTCTGTTACGTAGCTTGTATCTGATAAGAAGAACTGGGATTTAGTTGAGCCCGAAGCCCTAAGTTGATTGTTATTATAGCTATAATTGAACCCTAGCTTGGTTTTCTTACTTAACCTATCGTTATAATAAATTCCGGTTTTAAATGTCTGAGGGATTCCATTAGCACCATCTCCTCCGTTTCCGTACCAATAGGTATTTCCTTCATCATCCGATTCCTTATTCATTTCATTATCAAGGCCGTATTTATACATATCCCCCCAGCCAAAACCTGAACGTGGAGTATTGCTTCCCAAAGCGAATACCGATATTTTCTGAGAGCCTTTAAATTTATTAGCCAGTAATTCACCTTCATGAAAGTTCTGAAAGTCACTCGCACCTGATACTTTTCCGAAATATCCTTTCTTAGCATCCTCTTTCATTTTTAAGTCCATCACCTGGATGGTCTCTTCTCCCCCTTCTGTCGCATTATCATTTTTTTTCTCGTAAACCTGGACTGATTCAACACCGTTAGCAGCAAGGTTTTTAGTGGCTACTGTTGGATCCGCTCCAAAAAATTCATCCCCATCCACAAGAACCTGGCTCACTTCTTTTCCCTGGGAAGTTATCTTTCCCTGTGCATCTACTTTGATACCGGGTAATTTCTTAAGAAGATCCTCTACAGTCGCATTAGGTTTTACTTTAAATGAATCAGCTGTATATACAAGCGTGTCGCCTTTATAGTAAACAGGGTCTTTAAAAGCATAAATAATAACTTCATTCAGCTGCTGGCTTTTTGGCGGAAGGACGATCTTTCCAAAATCAAAATCTTTATTGGCCGGGCTTCCGAAAACATAAAAGGATTGGTCTCCGAAGCGCGGGCTGCTTACAGTTACCTGAACTGTATCTATTGTAAGATCTTTTAATTCAAACCTGCCATTAGCATCTGTGCGTGCGAATGAGATCAGGATAGAATCCTTTATACGAACTGCAGTGGCAAGAGCATTTTTTACCGGAGCCTTAGCAACGGTATCAATGACAGTTCCGGCAATATTCATCTTCTGAGCGTATGCTTGACATGCGATCAGAGAAATCAATACAAGAAGATATTTGAAAGAGTATCGCTATCCGATACTCTCTTTTAAGTCATGCAAAAAGAAAATTATTTCTTTTTACCTTTACCTGCAGCTTCAGTAGAATCAGCGATTCTCTTAGCTTCAGCTTCTTGTGCAGATGCATAAGCAGCAGTTGAATCAGCAGCAGCCTGAGCTTTAGCAGCTTCTTCAGCAGCATGAGCAGCTTCAACAGCAGCAATTGAATCTTGTTTTGCTTTTTCCATAGCAGCTTTTTCTTCAGCTGAAGGACCGCAAGCTACTAACGCAGAGATAGAAGCTACAGCAACTTATATTTTATTTTTAATACAATGCAAATTTTTTATGTATTTTTTTAGAAAAGGCTGTTTTAGTTTCCGTTACCCTGAAATTAATAAGTAAAAGAAAACTCAGCTTTCCCTATATTTATTAGCTTTGCCCCCGAATGAAACTGTTCGAATCGAATACCTGGGTATTATTAAGAAAGTTGGTGTTCCTCCTCCTGATCTTTACCATTTGCCGTATTCTCTTCTATTCTTTCAATTATTCTCATTTTTCTGATCTGAGTGCCGGCAACCTCCTGCTTATTCTTTTTTACGGTCTCTACTTCGATGCCTCAACCATTGTCCTGCTTAATTTCGCATTTATTTTTTTATTTCTGATTCCCTTTCCTTTCAGAGAGAAAAAAGCTTTTCAAAACATACTTTTATGGCTCTTTGTTGTAATTAACAGCATAGCTGTACTCGCCAACTGTGCTGATCTCGTTTACTTCCAGTTTACCGTAAAACGAACCACAGCGGATGTATTCAACTTCTTTAGCGGTGGAATGGGTCAGGATCTTGCGAGACTCCTGCCTCTTTTCCTGAAAGATTACTGGTATGTTTTCCTAATCTGGGCCGTTTTTATTTATGTATTATGGTTGGGCTACAAAAAAACAGGAGAACCTAAAAGTATAAAATGGGATGCAAGGCAGTATTTACGTCAAACACTTACCCTCATCCTTGGCATAGGGATCACTATTGTTATTTTAAGAGGAGGATTGCAGCTTCGTCCGATCGGAATCACAAATGCCGGTGAATTCGTAGAAAGTAAATATGTTCCCCTGGTCCTGAACACTCCCTTTTCGATTTTAAAAACCCTTGAAGTAAGAGGGATAGAACCGAAGATCTACTTTGAGAATGAAAATGAGATGAAGAAGTTCATTGAACCTCATAAAAAAGGACAGACCGGGGAATTTAAAAAACTGAACGTATTTGTGATCGCACTTGAAAGCTTTTCCAAAGAATTTGTTGGCGCACTCAACCCCGGCAGAAAAACATATACACCTTTCCTTGATTCACTTATCGGTCAAAGCCTGGTCTTTACTAATGCTTTTTCCAACGGCAAAAAATCCATCGAAGGAATTCCAGCTATTGTTGCAGGAATACCAAGCTGGTCAGATGAACCTTTTATCACTTCCCGCTACGGAAACAACCAGATCAACTCACTTGCGAATTTATTGAAATCTGAAGGCTACAGCACTTCTTTCTTTCATGGTGGTACTAATGGAACCATGGGCTTTGATGCATTTGCCGGAATGGCAGGATATTCTAATTATTACGGTCGGACAGAATACAACAATGAAAAGGATTATGACGGCAACTGGGGGATATGGGATGAAGAATTCCTTCAATATACTGCCAATAAGATCAATAAAGAAAAACAGCCATTCTTTACCACTCTCTTTACTTTAACTTCTCATCACCCTTACCCTATTCCGGGAAAATACAAATCAGTTTTCAAAGAAGGACCTTTAGAAATTCATAAAACCATTCAATACAGTGATCACTCATTGAAACTGTTTTTTGAAACCGCTAAAAAAATGTCCTGGTTCAGCAATACACTTTTTGTGCTTGCAGCTGACCATACTGGTATATCAGATGATCCTTTCTACGCAAACAGATTAGGTAATTACGCTATCCCTGTCATTTACTATTTACCGGGATCCGATCTTAAAGGTATCGACAGCACATTCACTCAGCAGATTGATATAATGCCAACTATCCTTGATTACCTTAATTATCCTAAACCTTATTTTGCGTTTGGCAGCAGTTCTTTTGATTCAACCACTTCGCACTATGCATTTATTTATCATGCCGGTTATCATGAGTTAATAGAGAATTATTATGTGTCTCAATTTGCCGATGGCCGCAAATTGGATCTTTATGATTTTAAAAATGACAGCACCTTAAAATACAATATCACCGATCATTATCCCAATATCCAAAGCTTTATGGAGAATAAAACGAAAGCTCTTATTCAGACATATCAGCAAGCTCTCATTTCAAACAAACTCAGATAGGAAACAATGAAAAAAAAGATCTGTTTTATTGTTAATCCTATCTCGGGTATCGGGAGGCAAAAAATAATTGAGCGTTTAATAGATGAGCAGCTCGACAGAACGATTTTCGAATATGAGATCGCATATACTAAAGCTGCTAAACATGCAATAGAACTTGCCAAAGACGCTGCTTCAAGAAAAATTGATATTGTTGTTGCTGTAGGTGGTGATGGTTCTGTGAATGAAACGGCCAAAGGTTTAGTGAATACCGATACTACAATGGCTATCATTCCTACAGGATCCGGGAACGGCCTTGCTAGACATTTAAACATTCCATTGGATCTTAAAAAAGCAATGCAGGTGATCAATCGCTGCAAAGAACAAAAAGTTGATACTATTAAATTAAATGATGAAACATTTGTAAACGTTGCAGGTATTGGCTTTGATGCACATATAGGATGGGAATTCGCACGCTTCGGCAAAAGAGGATTTTCTTCTTATGTAAAAGTGATCATGAGGGAATTCCCTAAATACAAAGCGCAGGATTTTGAGTTAACTATAGATGGCAAAACAGTAACCCAGAACGCTTATCTTATCAGCTTCGCAAACGGCTCGCAATGGGGCAATAATGCATACATTGCTCCGACTGCTGACATTTCTGACGGCATTATGGATATTGCCATTTTACGTGATTTCAAACTGATAAACGGGCTGGCGATTGGTTATCATTTGTTCAGAAAGACACTTCACCTCTCCACTTATCTTGAAGTAATAAAAGCCAGAGAAATAATTGTGAAACAACCGGGAATAATCGCACACATTGACGGTGAACCAATTGAAGCAGGCAATGAGTTAAAAATAAAGGTAAATCCTTTATCTTTGAAAGTTATTGTCCCTTAGGGGAAGTTATTAGAAAATGGTTAATGGTTATTTAGCTACGTGTTATAAAAGTTAATAGTTAATGGGTAATAGTTGATTTAGGCTAAACGTGATATAAAAGTAACAGATATTGGTTAATGGTTATTTACTCTAGCCTAAATTAACTCAATCAACGAATAACTAATTACTAAACATGAGTAAAAAAAACAATAAAGACGGATTTGTATTTTCCACAAACAAAGATTTTAAGTTTGAACCTGAGCATGAAGAAACAGGCTCTTCACTTCCCCCTCAGCAACAGCAATTAAAGATCTTTCTTGATCGTATGGGTGGCGGTAAATTAGTTACCCGGGTTCAGGGATTTATTGGAACCGAATCAGATCTTGAAACACTTGGTAAAACACTGAAACAGAAATGCGGAGTTGGAGGAAGTGTAAAAAATGAGGAGATCCTTTTGCAGGGAGATCACAGGGATAAAGTACTCAAGCTTCTTACAGATATGAATTATAAGGCAAAGAAGGCCGGAGGATAATGTTCTACTTTCCTGATTCAGCCAATACCTTTTTATAAAGATCTTCATACATAGGAAGGATCTTTGATATCTCAAATTTCTTCGCCTGCTCGTATGCATTCGCCTTAAATTGATTGAGAACCGAATCATCTTTCAGAATGCTGATCGCATTCGCAGCCATTTCATCAACATCACCTACATTACTCATATATCCCGAATAACCGTTAGTTACAACTTCAGGAAGACCTCCTGAATTAGTGGATATCACAGGCACTTTCGCTGCCATTGCTTCTAATGCAGCCAATCCGAAGCTTTCAGTTTCTGATGTTAATAGAAAAAGATCAGCGATACTTAACACCTGCTCGGGATTTACAATTTTACCAAGCGAACGGATATCATTGCAGGTATCCAGCTCACGACAGAGCTTTTCTATATTCGGTCTTTCCGGTCCATCTCCCACCAATATAAGTTTGGAAGGAATAACTTTTCTTACTTTATCAAATACTCTTAACACATCCTCTACTCTTTTTACTTTTCTGAAATTTGAAACATGTATCATCAAACGTTCGCCATTTGGGGCGTACATTTTTTTCTGGCATTTGGTCTTATTGTCGAACTGATAATCCTCCAGACAAATAAAATTCGGAATCACATGTATGTCCTTCTTAACATTCGGGAAGTTGTTATAGGTATCCCGTTTCAGGCTCTCCGAAACAGAAGTCACAGCATCACTGTTATTTATCGCGAAAGTAATTGCAGGTTCAAATGAAGGATCTTTTCCCACAAGAGTTATGTCTGTTCCATGCAAAGTGGTAATAAAAGGAATGTGAATTCCCTGGGAGGCAAGGATCTGTTTTGCCATATATGCAGCGGATGCATGCGGGATAGCATAATGCACGTGAAGCAGATCCAGCTTTTCATATTTAACTACATCAACAAGCTTACATGAAAGAACAAGTTCATAAGGCTGATATTCGAACAAAGGATAATCAGAAACAGAAACTTCGTGATATACCAGGTTCTCAGAAAAATATTCAAGTCGTACCGGCTGGCTGTAAGTGATAAAATGAACCTGGTGGCCCTTCTCTACCAATGCTTTTCCTAATTCAGTTGCTACAACTCCACTTCCACCAAAGGTTGGATAACAAACAATTCCTATTTTCATATGCTCATAACTTCTATTCACGAAATTAATTAATAAACATCAATTTAAAACATTTGTTCATTCATATCTGAATTCAGCAAATCTTTCAGGAGAAATTCATTAATAAATATAACTTATC
>JAJTCJ010000122.1 GCA_021323165.1 Bacteroidota bacterium
ACCTCTTGCCTGAGAAGCATAAGGATAGAAAGTAAGTAAACTATAAGTGTGCTGTTTGTTGAGCGCAGGAATATAATTAAGTAAAAGGTTGGTCAGCTGAGCGTTTCTGTCAGAGCGGTAGCTCATATTATCAATGCGTGAACCTGAAAGCTGTAATGCGAATCCTGTTGTAGCATAACTTGCCTGCAGAAGCATTGCATCACCAAATTTATAGTTGAATTTATTATCGAGGGAAGGATCATTTATTTTATAAGCGTATTCACCATTGATACTGAAATTATTTCTGGAGACACGGAAGCGGCCTGCAGATGTTCCCACATTTTCCGGAAGGATCAGAGTCGGGTCCTGATCAGCCTGATATTTACTTACGAAACTGCCGCCAATAGAAACCACTAGTTTTTTTTCTGCAAGTTTTGCAAACGCTTCATTTAACTGGATCTCACCGTCAAACCCGCGAATAACACCAGGTCCCTGAGAAAAGAAGGAGCGTTGTTTTCCTACAAAACCTTTCAGATAAACTCCTTTGAAAGGTTCAGCTTTAATGCGGACTCCGTCAAGTGCATTGTCAAGCCCAAGATTTCTTTCTTCATAGGTTCTTAATGAGAGTCCATTACCGAATTGCTCATAAAAACTTCCAACTGTTATTTCAAGGAAATCTGACTTATAGGTAGCATATCTGTATGGAATACCTGTTCCTTTAAATCCGGCAGGATAACCTTGTAAGGCATTCAGATAACTTTCGTAGCGGATCCCGGCAGTGAATTTACCTTTGGTGTAAATAATATTAGCGAAACCATTGAACAGCATTTTTTCCTGTACTTCGGCTGCACCAATTGTAGAATCAGGGATATAGTATTGAGCGTTCGCCTGGAAGTTGCCATGAACATCCCCTAGGTCGATAGCTGAAAGATTATTTATAAGTTGTGCAAACGAATTATTACTGAGGATGCTGAAGCCGAAAATACAAGCGGCAATAAAAACTTTTTTTGAATGATTCTTTTTCACACCAAGTCAGGTTCAATATTAATTTACTTTTTCTCCTTTAGCTACTTTTCTAAGTGCTTCCAGTAAATGGTCTTCATCGCCTTCTGCATAAGAGTTGTGCTGCCATACTATTTTACCGTTCCCGTCTATAATAAATGTATGAGGAACGTTGTTAACATTCATCGCACGTTTAAAATCAGAGTTGGAGTCAAGATACACCTCGTATTCCCAGGCTTTGCTTTTAACATCAGGGCCGACCTTAGAAGCGCTTCTTGCGTCATCAATTGAAATAGCAATAAGTTTCACACCTGTTTCTTTTTGCCAGTCAGCATACACTTCTGCGATTGCATCCAGTTCTTTCTTACATGGCTTGCACCAGGTCGCCCAAAAGCTGATGATGATTGGTTTCCCATCGTTAACAAATTTACCGGTATTAATTGTTTTACCATCGATTGTTTTTACGTCAACAGCCGGTAATGAACTTCCTGAGTTGTTCTGTGCATTGCTTACTGCGATGAAAGTCATCATTGCAGCAAAAGTTAAAAGTAATTTTTTCATGTGTTTTCCGGTGATAAAGATAGGGTAAAAAATAAATCAGCAGTGGTAGTCAAAAAACAGACCAAAACTGCTGATTTATTTTCTTTACAAAATACTATTTGTGGATTGCGATCTTTTTAGTGATCGTGTTCTTACCGATGTTTAAATTCATGAAGTAAAAGCCATTGCTTAATGATTCACCATTCAGCAGATAGTTTTGTTCACCTGCGCTCATGTTGCCAAGATCAGCTTTGATCACAACCTGACCTAATGAATTCAATACAACAATATTTACATTTGCTGCTTCAGCTAAAGTAAAGTTCACTGTCGCATTTTCATTCATCGGATTAGGATAAACATTTACGCTGTTTTCTGCGCTTTGTTCTTCTATACCAACAGTAAGGTTTGTAATATTGATATCATCGATATATGCATTGTTACCATAAGCACTTGTTGCAACAAATTTCACCATCACATTTGATTGTCCCTGGTATGCAGCAAGACTTACTGTTTCAGCTCTCCATTGTGCAGCAGTTGATGGAGTAAATGCGCTGGTGGTAGCTGAAGTTGTAGCCAATACACTTCCTGCTTTGTTGTAAACAGTTGTCCAGGTTGCACCGCAGTTAGTAGACACCTTTACTTCAAGTTTATCAGAATAAGAAGTTGAATATTGCGCATGAGCTACGTTAAATGTTAAGTTAACACCTGTTGCATTAGTAAGGTCAACATTTTTAGCATATAATTCATCCACCTGTCCGTTTGCACTATTGTAATAATCTATCTTTGAACATGCAGTTGACGCAGCAAATCCACCTGCTGTAGCACCGCCAGCTCTTCTTGTCCATGTCGGGCCATTATCAGTATTGTTGATAAACCAACCTGCAGGCGGGAAAGTGGATAGCTGAAAACCTTCAACCATTGGAGCTGAGCTTCCTGGTCCGATGATAGCGAAAGATTTTACTGTTTGGTTGTTAGCTGCATCCTGATCTGCTGTGCCGTTAGGATTGCTTGTGTAGCTTGTAAGAGTATGACCTCCGGCTGATGCAGTGATTGTAGGTAACGTTACAACAGCAGTTGCTCCTGATGCAAGCGAGCCTGTCCATGGAATAGTTGAAACAGTACCGGCATCTACTTTATAATTAACATCGCATGAAGTTAAGGTAGTAGTACCATAATTCTTGATTGTTACAGTCGGTGTGAAAGAAGTAGCGCACTGATATAATGGAACTCCGGAAAGAGCTGTTGTTCCAATATCTACAGGGATTGCCTGGGGCACACTGTAAGCCGCTTGTTTTACTGATTTATTTCCGTCATCCTGGATAAATGCAACAATTCCGATCTGAGCTTTGCTGTATACATATGAAGGTACAGGTCTTGCAAATGTGATGGTCTGAGTTTGTCCGCTTGTCCATGAAGTTGGAAGAGTTGTTCCGGAGGCATTTGGATACATCTTTCTCATAACATTATAAAATTCGGTTTCACCGTTTGTTCCCGGAGGTGTTGCAAAATCAATTGTTTGCTCAACCATAACTACATGTCCTTTTAAAGCTCCAGCGGGTGTGAAGTTTTGTGATGCAGTGATGACACACGTGATAAAGATAGAATCGTAGTCAGATGAAAAAGTATGGGAAAGGTTAATACTGAAAGGAGAAGTTACCGCATATTCCGTATTGATCACTGATTGAGTGATAGCAGAAGGTGCACCGCTGCCAATAGTAACACCATCCTGTCGAACATCAGGCACACCCGATACAGAATAGTACGTAACGCGCGGACCAACTTCAGATTGAGTCTGAGTATTCATTGGATCTACACCAGGCCAGTTTGTCTGATATTTTATTGATACAGTCTTAGCTGTATTAGCAGCAAGCAAAGTATTGAATGCGGGGTTCTGAGAAGCACAAGGTCCGCATGAGGCCTGCGTGAATTCTTCTTCAAGAACAAGACGCTGAGTCTGAGCGAATGCTGCAGATCCCACGGCAAGCATTGTTAATAAAAGTGTAGATTTTTTCATGGGTGGTATTTTAAGATTAATGATTGAATGCTAAAATTTCAGAATAACGAATTTAATTTTTTTTGTCGAATAAAACAAGAATATTGTTCATCCTTTAATTGTTTTCAAAAGTAGTTGAGAAGAAAAAAGAAACAATAGTTAATTAAATATATAATTAGGATTCGATAAAGCCAATTTTATTGGAAATGTAACAAAATTGATATATTTTGGCGCTTATTAATTTAGTACTCGATGAAAACATCTAACGGTCTTTTTAAACTGATCAAGTCTTTAAACAAGTCTGAGAAGGGTTATTTTAAAAAGTATGCGAACTTCCATGTGAGGAATGAGCAGAATAATTACACCAGGATTTTTGACGCCATCGATCGTCAGAATGAATACGATGAAAAGAAGATCCTGAAAAAATTCAGGAACGAACGTTTTGTCAATCAGTTTGCGGTCGCGAAGAATTATCTCTACGAAATGATCCTTGAAAGTCTTGAGGCTTATCACAAGAATTCAACTACAGAGATCAGGAGTATCCTAAACAGAATTGAGATACTTGTGGACAAAGGACTTTATTCTCAGGCGAAAAAATTACTGAAGAAAGTCAAGGAAATGGCCATTCTCCATGAAAAGCTGACGTACATACCTGAGATAAATCTGATGGAACAAAGTATTTACAGGATGCATTATGATGTGGGTGATCTGAGGGATAACTCAGATAATTTAATTGAAGAGATAGAAGTGTGCGCGATGAAGATCAAGAACATGGCTGAATACGAAAGCTTAAAGAACAGGCTGTATGTTCAGAGGATAGAGATGGGAGGATTAAGAAATGAAAAAGAAATTCAGAGTTATGGCTGGTTGTTAAAATCGCCCTTATTAAAGAATGATAAGCAGGCATTGTCGGTTAATGCCAAGATCCTTTATTATGAATTGTTCGCCAGTTATTATAATTATACCGAAGATTCCGAAAAATGCTATGAGTTTTCTTCCCGACTTATAAAGCTGATAGAGGATAATCAGGAAGTGATAGAGACGAATGTTAATTTCCCAACGCATTTCCTGTATCGCCACAGCATACAGTGTTATAATATGGGTAAGTATCACGAAGCTCTTGAATACATTTCAAAAATGGAAGTTCTGAAAGTTAAGAGTGATCTTCAGAAACTGAATATCCTGCTTAAAGCTTATAATACTAAACTCAATGTTTACTTTAAAATGGGCAATATGAAAAAGTGCCTGCAGTTAATACCTCAGATAGAAGGACTCCTTGAAAAGAATAAGGATGCTGATAAACTTCTAAAGGAAATTATTTATTGGCAGGTCACCTCTATATTAATGATCGCGGAACAATATAAAATGGCTTTGAAATGGCTTGTGAAAGCTAATATTGAGGAGGATTCAAGCATCAGGCAGGATCTTGAATGTATAGGCAGAATCATGGAAATTATATTGCATTACGAGTTGGGAAAAACGGATATCATGGAATACCGTTTAAAATCAACCTATCGTTTTCTGGCATCGAAACAAAAGATGTATCAGCTTGAAAAGATTATCCTTTCTTCCATCCGTAAACTGATCAATGTAAATTCCAGGGGTGAGTCGATCCGCTTTTTCAAACAATTACGTTCTGACCTTGAACCTATAGTTAAAGATCCACTGGAGGGTAAGTTCCTTAATTATTTTGATATCATGTCATGGCTGGAGAGTAAAATAGAAAAGAAAAAATTTGAGGAAGTGGTAAAAAGTAAGCTAAAACCTTTAACAGTTTAAGGGCTTCGAATCCTAATAATTTCACACGAATATAATTGTGTTTTTTGATTACAATAATGTATATTTGTAGGAATAGACTGTCTTATTATTAATTACATAAATTTATACACATGAAAAAAATCTTTACTTCTGTTATTGCTCTTGCCTTTACAAGCTTTGGTTTTGCTCAGAGTATTCACATTTATGAAGGCGGTGTTGATGTTACGGGTTCTACTGTATATGACACGGCCCGGGGTTATAATTTTTCGACTCAAAGTATGGATTTAACTGTACTTGAATTAGAGCTGCATAACACAACTTCTAATAGTGTAAGTTATAAAGTCAATCGCACCATTTTAAGTGGTACTTTACCCATGGCTTCTCAGCTATATTTCTGTACAGGTGTTCAGTGTTATTCTCCAAACCCTGCCATTACCTGGACTCCGGGAGGGGCGCCTTCTACAATTGCTGCAAATTCAACTCTTCCAAGCGGCCCGGGGACCTATGGGATTTCAGCTCATTACGATGATAGCTTAGCAACTGAAGATGTTGTTGTTCTTTATCGTGTTTATAATACAGCAGTAGCAGGGGATACAGCATTTGTGACTGTTCGTTATGTAGGTATTAATGTTGGAATTGAAGAAAATACTAGCCTTGCCGGAGGAACTGTTTCCGCAGCTTATCCTAATCCATCTGCTTCATTTACTTCAATTAAATATGATATGAATCAATATGCTCAAAAAGGCAAAATTGTTTTCTATGATATGCTTGGTAAAAAAGTAAAAGAGATTGAATTAACAGAAAAACAAGGCATCGCCAAAGTTGATGTAAGCGAATTTAACTCAGGAATTTATTTCTATTCTTTCATCGTTAATGATAGAGCAATAGCAACTAAAAAGCTTGTGGTTAGTTCAAAATAATTGAATTTTCTAAAAAAATAAAAGCCACTCTTCTTTCAATGAGAGTGGCTTTTTAATTTGAAATAATGGTAAGCAGGATTATATTGTTTTTTATTTTCCCTTTGTCGCTATTCTCTCAGACTCAGTATTTCGAGAAGAAATATGGTACACCGGGTGATGATTATTCACGTTCCGTAAAACAGCTTTCCAGCGGAAGTATTTATGTTCTGGGTAATTCAACTGCAGGTATTTTTGGGAATGGGGATGTTTCAATCACCAAGCTGGATAATTCAGGCAACGAAATTTGGACGAACTACTATGGAACAGGGGGCATCGACAATGGTTTTTTTCTGAATACCACCTCAGATGGGAATTTTGTTTTTATTGCAGAATCCGAAGCCGGTCCCAACAATCTGGATATCCTGATCTCTAAAATTGATACTGCAGGCGGTGTTGTCTGGAATAAATCTTTCAGCACTCCGGTGAATGAAACACCCCGCTACATTGAGCAGACAAGCGATCTTGGATTTATAATCTGCGGCACTCAAAATGATCTTGTTGGGTATAATGATATCCTTGTTATTAAGCTGGATGCGAACGGGGATCATGTTTGGGACAGGACCTACGGCCGGAATGATAATGAGTATTCTGACATGATCCATCAGACTGGAACAGATTACATACTGACCGCAGATACCAAAAGTTATGGTGAAGGCGGTTATGATGTTATTCTGTATAAGCTGGATTCTTTAGGAAATGAAATTTGGTCTCAGACTTACGGAGATTCACTTCAGAATGGCTGCCAGGGTTTACTCATGGTCTCGGATGGGAATTATTTGTCGTATGGTGAAACAGAAATTTATACGAATTCTCCGTATGATTTTTTTCTTGAAAAAATTGATCCAAACGGAGATAGCATTTGGCAATATACATATGGTGGAATAGGCACAGATGCATTGTTTTCAGTGAAAGAGGATTCTGACGGAGGTTTTGTTTGTACAGGATACAGCAACAGTGAAACAGGTTCGGGACCATTGGATCTGGTGATCATGAAAGTGGATCAAAACGGAATTTTTCAGTGGCAGCAAACCTATGGCGGAGCCGGTATTGATATAGGTTATGAAATCATTAAAGCCGAAGATAACAGCGGTTTTATAATCACCGGACAAACATTTAATGTCACGAATGAGTATTATTTGTTGAAAGTGAATCCTGATGGGATCATTGGAGTGCCGACATTGACAAATGATGCCGTTATATCGGAAGGTTCTCCGAATCCTTGTAATGATATTTTTTCAATTGAATATCACTTAAACTACAATGCGAATGCAAAGATTGTTGTTTATAATATTCTGGGTGAAAGTATCTGGATCAAAGACCTTTCGAACCAAGATGGAACAGTTACAGCGGATGTTTCCGGATGGATCCCGGGAATTTATTTATATGGAATTGAGATGAATGGAAGAGTGTTTTCTGCAAAGAAACTGATCGTTACTTCACACTAAGCTTTTTTAGCAGGATCAGGTTCAGTATCCTTTAATAATTCCTTTGCCAGCTTTGATAAACCCACACTTGCTTT
>JAJTCJ010000019.1 GCA_021323165.1 Bacteroidota bacterium
ACGACATTTTAAATGAAAATCCTGGAAGGAGCTTCAGTTCTCCTTCCTTAGATTTTCTTTAAAATGTGGAGAGGTGGGAAGCGATCGCCTGATCTTGAATTTTTTGTTTCTTTTTGTTTCAAGACAAAAAGAAAAGGAAATTTACTTCTCTAACTTTTTTGCCGAAAAAAGTTACAATCCCGCACGTGCGGGAGACCCAACAAAAAACTAAACCTACTTTTTCTTGTATATCTTTAATTTACCGGTAAAAGTATATTCCTTTTTAACCTTCCCTTTTTTATCAGACATAACAGCCTTCCCTTCTATATTCTCTCCCATAACGGTTCCTGACCACTTTAGTTGATCATTGTCAGCATTTTTCGAATCGGAATTAAAGGTAATAACTAAACTACCTGATGTTGAATCAGCAGTTGTCGTGTAAGCACTGGCAGTAAAATTATTTTCCTTCAACATATAATTGGAATTTATTTTATCTGTCCTGAACACAATTTCATCTGCGGCCGGCTCTGCTTTCTTTTTACCTTGTTCTGTAAAGGTCACCTGATAGGTTTTTCCATCTAATAATTTATCTTTTGATTTTACCTGCGCATAGCTGCTTAAGCCCGGAACAACTAAAAATCCAAGAAAGACTATTGCAGTAGCTTTATTAATAAGCTTTTTAATAAAAGTTGAATTGTAATTGAACTGTATCATATTCTTAGAATTAAATTTATATCTTAAAGTTATAATTAAATTTTAAACTTCTCACCAACTCTCATAACCTTTTGTTAAACCTTTCTTACCCCATCAGTTCTTTATACAATTTTTCAAAAGCGATCTTTAATTCAGCTAATTCTTTTTCAACTACCTCCAATCTGCTTTCAAGTTCATGTACCGATTTTCTGGCTGGTTCCTCTGGCTGTTCTATTTCTTCAGTTTCCTCATAAGCGGAAAACAGATGAATGAAGCGTTGTTCTTTTTGTCCGGCACGCCTTGGCAGTTGTTTCACGAATGGTGGTTCATTTAGTGAAAGCTTTTCCAATGACTTAAAAACACTTTCAATAGATTCAAATTCATAAAGTCGGCCAGAATTGGAATTAATTTCACCGGGAGTAAGTGGACCTCTGAGAAACAATAGACACAGAATGGCCAACTCTGCTGAATCAAGAGTATAAACAGTATCAAAAGTATGCGTGTATTTTGCAACACGGTTGTAACCACCTGTCGCGTTTCCAATAAATCCTTTTTTCTTTAAACTATTTAAAGCAAGCACCACTGTTTCTTCATCATATTGCACGATAGGCTTGCGTGATGATTTTTGATTGCAGGCCAGGGTAACAGAATTTAAGGTCATTGGATAATTATCCGGAGTGGTCTTACTTTTTTCGATCAGTGATCCTAATACTCTTATTTCAACTGCATCAAGAACAGGTAAATGATGTGCTTCTTCCATGTTATAATAATATTAAGATTAAAAAGAAAAATTTATGATCAATTTATGTTTCAGCAAATGTAAATAATACTCCGAAACGCCATGATGTAATATCAGGGCGTTTTTTTTATCTTCTTCTAACTTTTTTGCCGAAAAAAGTTAAAGAGAATCTACTTTTGGTGGAACTCAAAAAAAGAACACACCCCTAACCCCTCTCTAGAGGGGAATGCATCCTGCTTTGAATTACCCTTTAATATAAGAATAAAAATTTTAAATCTAATAAACATACGAAGCCGCGCGTGCGGAATGATCAGGCGCGATGCCGTGTAGCGGTGAACGACATTTTACCAGAAAATCTTAACAAGAGCTTTAGTTCTCTTGTTTTAGATTTTCGGTAAAATGTGGAGAGGCGGGAAGCGATCGCCTGATCTTGATTTTTTTGTAACTTTTTTTATCAAGTCTTGAGGTGAGATTGCTGCGGGCGAAAAGCCCTCACAATGACGTACTGAAGAACACACCCCTAACCCCTCTCTAGAGGGGAATGCATCCTGCTATGAATTACCCTTTAATATAAGAATAAAAATTTTAAAATCTAATAAACATACGAAGCCGCGCGTGCGGAATGATCAGGCGCGATGCCGTGTAGCGGTGAACGACATTTTACCAGAAAATCTTTACAAGAGCTTTAGTTCTCTTGTTTTAGATTTTCGGTAAAATGTGGAGAGGCGGGAAGCGATCGCCTGATCTTGATTTTTTTGTAACTTTTTTTATCAAGCCCTCTCCAGAGGGGAATGCATTCTGCTTTGAATAAAGATCAGAATAAAAAATCCTAATTTAGTTTCATTTTTAAAAACAGAAAATGGAGAACCTCTTAAACTCTGTTACCTGACTTTATCATAGAAGGCAGCACACCATAATGTCCTTTAAAAGCAACCGTAAACTTACTTGCATTCTCATAACCAAACTTACGTGCTATTTGTCCAAGGGGAAGATCTGTTTCCACAATCAACTGATGTGCTGCTTCCATTTGCAGTCCACGGAAATACTGAAAAGGTGTTTGATCATAAACCAGCCTGAAACATTCCTTAAGCTTGGTTCCGGAAAGTCCCACTTCTTTTGAGATGAATTCAATCCCCGGAAACTTTTTGAATACCTGTTGTTCAATGATCTTTTCAGCCTTTAACAATTTAATGCGCTCGAGATTGCTCACATAAAAATGCCGCTCAGTTATTTTTTCAGAATGCATTTTATAAATGAAAAAAGACAAAAAATTTTCTGCCTCTTTCCCCAGCTTCTTTAGATATGATTTTTTGCTTTTGCTCTTTCCCAGTGGTAGCATCGCACGAAGAGCTGCTGTATTGTATAATGACTGTCCCTTAACGTTAGGACAAATCAGGTGATCACTGTCGGATTTGAAAAACAGATTCAGCATTTTCTTATCCTTCATCGGGATTTGTTTGAAATATCTGCTGATCCATCTTTTTGTAAAATACAGAGAAAAGTAATTTCCCTTTGTGCCTTTGAAATGATAATGATCCACCTTTGCTCCAGGCTTAAAGATCAACCAGGAATTATCAGTATAACTAATGCCATTGGCCAGCGAATTATTGATCTTGGAATAATTATCTATTCGTAACGATAAACAATAATACGTGGAAGGACTTGATTTATCCTGAAAATTCCGGAAGCAGACATTTGCCTTGAACAATACTTCAGAATAAATTAAAAAGAGCTCCTCTTCTATCTCACGGAAATGAACCGTAATATTTAATGCGGGAGTTTTAGCGCTCAAACATTGCTTTTCCTCATCATATTTTATTCCAGGCATTTTTTTATAAGCCTCCAGCATTCGCTTCGGAGAGTTAACCAGGTAAGGCATTTCATAAAATCCTTCCTTGTAGCTGAACGGATTCATTTCGTGTTCTTTTTGTTCTTTATCTGCTTCGTATTTATTCATAAAAGAATATCATAAAATGTATTCAGATCAATTCCCGTCCTATCGGGCTACCACCAATTTTCGAATTTAAATAACTTTGCTGACACACAAAACTATTCCTTTATGAAAAAGAAATTACTCTCAATTATTTCATTTGCTTTACTGTGCGGAAGCGTGAATAATTTAAATGCACAAAACGCGTCACTTTACTTTGACGGAGGGGACGATGCGGTAAATCTTGGTAACAGTATCAATTCCATTCTTGATCCGTTAAATACAATTACTGTTGAAGCCTGGGTCAACACCAGTTCATTTACCGGTTCTGGTGTAATTGTCGGAAACTATAATTCTGATTTTAATAACAGCCAGATGCAGTTTTTATTACGCAGAGAACTAGATCAGTATTCCTTTTGGGTAGATGATGGGACTGGCTGGAAATCCGTTTACACGGGATTTGGTGCAGGTGTTCTCAATACATGGCAACACGTGGCAGGTACCTGGGATGGTTCTGAAATAAAAATTTACGTAAACGGTACACTAATGGGTACCACCACCGGTGTAACAGGTTTAAGTTTTAGCAACACTACTAATTCAGTGAAGATTGGTTACAATTCTATAAATGAAAATTTTATGGGTGCTATCGATGAATTGAGAATTTGGACAGTAGCCAGAAGCATGTCTGAGATTCAGTCAGCAATGAACTGCACTGTTGATCAGGAAAGCGCAGGCCTTCTTGCTTATTATACGTTTAACAATGGTACAGCCAATGGTACCAATTCTACTTCAACGATCACAGATGTAACCGGTCACGGCTACAACGGAGCAATGACGGGATTTGCATTGAGTGGTACGGTTTCAAACTTTGTTCCTGATGCAAGAAGCAATTATATGGCATTGCAGTCATCAATTGGAGGTACTTCAAATGCTGATCGTCTAGCTGCAGCAGCGGCAGCAGATTTCAATGGAGACGGTTACAACGACATTTTAGTGACTGATGAGAATTTTAACATCCGACTTTATCTGAATGATGGCAAAGGAAATTTTTCAAGCTATTCGCAAATCACTACTGGTTTTGGAGGTCAGATATCGGCAGGAGACGTAGACGGTGACGGAGATGTTGATTTTTCTGTATCGTACGGTCAGCCAAACGTGACAGTTTTTATTAATTCGAACTCAGGAACTACTTTCACACCTATAACAGTTACAATGAATGGGTCAGGTGCAGCAACTACAAGTAAGCTGGCAGATCTAAACAATGATGGTTTTCTTGATCTTATCATCGGCAACAACAATTTTGGAGCTACCGATAATAATGAAGTCTTCATGAATACCGGTACAGCCGGAAACGCGGTTTTCACCTTTACTGCCAATTTAACGAATACTTCAGTCGGGCCAAGATCATCAATAGCTGTTGGTGATATTGATAATGATGGAGATAATGATATCCTTACCGGAGGACCCAGCTGGGCTTCCAGTCTTTTCAGGAATAACAACGATGGAACATTCACTCAGTTAACTATGCCGGGAGGATACAGCGCACATGTTAATTTTGCAGATTGGGATCTTGATGGTGACCTGGACGCGATGATCTATGATGTTTACAACAATGCCGGATTAAGAATTTCTAAGAATGATGGTACTGGAAACTTCGCGGCACTTTCAGCCCCAATAATTCAATCCTCTTCATCTAACCGTATAGTATTAAAAGATCTCAATGGAGATGGCTTCCTCGATGCGGTACTTGACAACTGGGGAGGAAAAGGAAAGATATATTTGAATACCGGCTGTGCGCTGGTATTTCAAACTTCCTGCGAATACAATTTAGGATTTTCAGATAATGGAAATCTTGTTGCTGATTTCAATAACGATGGCAAAATGGACATCTTCAATGCTGCAAGAAATCACTTTTCAACTGTCTATTTAAATTACCTTGCACCTGCAACAACACCTGCACTTCCTGACATTACTTCTGCTCCGGCAGTAACTGTATGCCAGGGGGCTAGCGCTGTACTTAGCGCAACTGCATCAGGCCCTGAAACAATTGAGTGGTATTCAGCGATCACTGGCGGAAGCTCACTGGCAACAGGACCTAATTATACTTTATCACTTCCTGTAGGTAACTATACTTATTATGTAGATGCTGTTAACGCCAATGGCTGCTACACAACAGAACGCACACTCGTTAACGTAACCGTTAATCCACTACCTTCTGTAACAGCAACTTCCGGAAATGTAACGGTATGCGGCAACGCTACTGAAACATTTACCGTTACCAGCGCAGGAACAAATAACTACCAATGGTATTATGAAAATTCTGTTACCCCTTTTGATTCGGCAATGATCACCGGCATCAATGGAGAAACTGGATTCAACAATGATACAATGACAATACCTATGTTGCTCACAAACGGCTGGGATGATTATTATGTTTATGCAACAGTTACAAATCAGTTTAACTGCAGCGTCAACAGCAATAACATACTTATCAATGTTAATCCATTACCGGTTGTTGGAATCAATGCAAGTTCAACCACCGTTTGTCAGGGAACCGACATTACCTTAAATGGAACGGGTGCTGTTTCATACACCTGGACAGATGGAGTAAATGATAATGTGAGTTTTGCACCAGCTTCAACTCATACTTACACAGTAACGGGCACGGATGCTAACGGATGCGAGGACACTGAAACAGTTGACATTACTGTTAATCAGCTTCCTTCTGTAGCGACAACCACGAGCGGGATCACCATCACAGCTACCGAAACCGGTGCAACGTATCAATGGCTAGATTGCAACAATTCAAATGCTATTATCTCAGGTGAAAGCAGTCAGGATTTTACAGCTGCCGCAAATGGAAGCTATGCAGTAGAAGTTACTTCAAACGGCTGTGTTGATACATCTGCATGTGTTATCATTACATCCGTTGGAATCAATGCATTAGCTGAAAACAATGAGATCAGCATATATCCGAACCCAGCAAACGATTTTATCAATATTAATTGCAAAGCAGATGCACTAGTAAACGTTTCGAACCTTTTAGGACAAAACCTTGTTGAAGTAAAAACGAATGGAAGCATTGCTAAAATAGATATTAGCTCTTTGTCTCCAGGAGTATACTTGATCAGTGTGAAGTCTGAAACATCAACGCATACATCAAGAATTGTAATTGAATAGAATTTAATATTTGTTTGTGAGCCCGCTGAAGATTGTCTCCAGCGGGCTTTTTTTTGTTCAAGACAAAAATAAAAAATATGAACTAAAATAAGATTACTTATCCCATACGTACGGGATCGCAATGACGTTCTTCTAAAAAGAAGAAAGAAAAAGAACACCCCCCTACCCCCTCCCCCATAATCAGAGCACACTTTCGAAGCCGCGGGTGAACCTTGGCTGAACGCGATGTCGATTCATGCGGTAAAGCGGGTAATAACACTCTACTGCCAATCAACAAAATCTAACTTGCTTACAATTCTTTTAATTATTTATATTTACTATAACTAAGACATTTTGTATATGACAATTTCTCATAGAACACTTCTTTTAATATTCAGCTTATTTTCTGCAATCACCATAAAAGCACAGGTATCATGCAAATGGGCAAATAAAATAAGTGGACAAGCAAGTTTTGATGATGGATATGCTATAGCTGCAGATTCAAACGGTTATGTTTATGTAACAGGCCGCTTCACCTCTACCACTGATTTTGACCCGGGTCCCGGCATTGCCAATCTTGTGGGATCAACCGGAGCTTACAGCTCACTTTTCCTTGCTAAATATGATTCTTTGGGTAATTATATCTGGGCAAAAAAAATTGGGACGAATGGTGCTGGAATAGATCTTAAGCTTGATATATCAGGAAACATTCTTTTATATGGCAGATTTGAGGGTACAGTGGATTTTGATCTTGGTCCCGGAGTAGCAAATCTTTCTGTTTCCGACCTAACCGATGGAGGGTTCATTGCAAAGTACGATCCGAATGGTAATTATATATGGGCCAAGAATATTTACAGTACATATTCCACAGGTGGCATACCAACAAGGTTTTCAACGGATGAAGACGGCAGTATTTATATAACAGGCACCTTTAGGGATACAAAGGATTTTGATCCCGGTCCCGGAACAGCTTTCCTTACCGCCAGCACAGCAAATAATCTTGCTTCCGAAACTTTCTTTGCAAAATACGACAGTGCCGGAAATTATCTCTGGGCCAAAACCATTGAAGGAAGGTCATCGGCTTTAAGTATAACGTTTGACCATTCGCACAATGTTTTTATTACCGGGAGCTTTTATAACACAGTAGATTTTGATCCTAATGCCGGGATTAGTAATCTATCTTCAGTTCCCGGATCACAATCTTATTACTGGGATATTTTCTTTGCTAAATATGATCCTAACGGTAATTATTTGTGGGCACATAGTCTTGGTAGTTCGAATATGGATTCGGGGAATGATATTAAAACCGATTCTTCCGGCAATGTTTACATTACAGGAAGCTTTACAGAAACGATAGACTTTGATCCAAACCCGACTGCTTCCAGTTTTTTAGCCTCCACTATAACTACAGAGGCTAACACTTATTTCGCGAAGTACAATTCAAATGGTGAATATATCTGGGCGAAGGCTTTAACTTCTAATTCTAGCTCGAACGGCACTTCTATCTTGTTAGATCCTTCAGGTTACATTTACTTAAGCGGCACATACTATTATGGCCCGGTTGATTTTGATCCCGGAGCGGGAACTCAAACGCTTTCAGGCTTGAGGTATCAAATGTATTTCGCAAAGTATGATTCTTCAGGAAATTATATCTGGGCACAAAGCTATGGAAACCTACATGATGAATACAGCCATTGTATGTCTTTAGATCCTTCCGGCAATATTTATATAACAGGAGAATTCGCAGGGACAGTAAGCTTTGGAATTCCTGTTCAATTGACGAGTTACAATAACTCACCTGATGGATATCTTGTAAAATATAAGCAAACTACACCTCCAGCTGCGGGCGCAATAACAGGACCAGCTTCCGTTTGTGCCGGCCAGACAGGTGCTGTTTTTTCCGTTCCTGCAATTCCAACTGCAACCGGATATTCCTGGTCTCTGCCTGCAGGAGCTATGATAACAAACGGATCGAATACCAGAACAATTACAGTAAGCTTTAGTGATTCTGCAACAAGCGGAACAATTACAGTACAGGGAACAAACTCAGTTGGCAGCGGTGCATCTTCATCATTCTCATTGACCGTTATTCCAAAACCCACAATAAATTTATCTTATTCTGATACTACAATTTGCCGGGGAACTTCTGCTAATTTATCAGCCAACGGTGCAAATACCTATAACTGGTTACCGGCCACCTTTTTAAACAATACAACTATTGCCAACCCTATATCAACACCTGGCTCATCAATTACTTATACTGTTACCGGAACATTAAATGGTTGTTCCGATACGGCCTCTGTGAGTATTACAATTCCTTCTATAATTATTTCAGGAATAGTTAGCATTTGTCAGGGCTCCTCAACGACCCTTACAGCTACAGGGATCGATTCAGTCATTTGGTCAAATGGATCTAATTTTTCAACAATTACAGTTTCTCCACTTTATGATACCACATACTATGTTACAGGTAGTACTTTATCTGGCTGTACTGATTCTGCTTCACAATTAATAACCGTAAAACCTAATAATGTTACGAACATCAGCGCGACCATTTGCAATGGCTCTGCTTATAACTTTGATACACAAATCTTAACATCAGCAGGAGTCTATAACAATAGTTATACAGCCGCCAATGGATGTGACAGCACAATTATATTAACGTTGAATGTTAATCCCTCGTATTTAGTCAACAATACCCAAACTATATGTAATGGTGATTCTTATAGCATTAATGGTAACGTATATACCGCAACGGGATCTTATTCAGATACTATTGCCACAGCTTCAGGTTGCGATAGTATTGTAATTACACAACTTACATTGATCACAGTTGATACTACTGTTACTGTGAGCGGGTCCGACCTAACTGCTAATAACTCGTCTTCATCTTATCAATGGATCGATTGTAATAGCAACCTGGCGCTCTCAGGAGAAAGTGGTCAAACGTATACTACACTTGCGGATGGCAGCTTTGCTGTTCAGATAACTCAAACAGGTTGCGTTGATACTTCCGATTGCTACAATGTATATATTACAAGTGTAAAAGACGAAATGAATTCACTGGAAATAATGATTTATCCAAATCCTTGCGATAACCAAACAACCATCAACTTCTCTGAAGAACAAAAAGACACAGAAATAAAATTTACAGATGTACTCGGCAGAGAAATGAAAACAATAAATTTTACAGGGAGTCAATTAACGATTACAACAGAAGATATGAAAGCAGGTATGTACTTTTTAGAAATACATACCTCCAATCAAATTATACTTAAGAAGGTTTTGATTAATTGATTTGAAAAAATTGACCACAGCTAAAAGCTAAGCTTAAAGAAAATACTCCTTGCGCCCTGATAGAGATGTCAGGGATTTTTTTGTATTATGCTGCTAATACTGATTTGCAGAGGCAGGAAGCGATTTTCTGGCCTTGATTTTTTCGTAACTCTTTTCATCAAGGTAAAAAGTTAAGGTTAATTCCTCAGTGAGATTGCTTAGGGCGAAAAGCCCTTGCAATGACGTACTGTGTAACTCTAAAAAGAAGAAAGAAAAAGAACACACCCCTAACCCCTCTCTAGAGGGGAGTGCATCCTGCTTTGAATAATGAGAGGAAATAAAATCATAATTTTCAAAATCAAAACAAACGAAGACGCGTAGGATCATAAAAAAGGCTGCAAAAATTGCAGCCTTTTTCATTCATTAAATTGATAATTTATTCAAGAATTATTTTCTTACTGATCATTTTTCCCTCAGAAATTACTCTTACCATGTACATTCCTTTAGGTGCTCCCTTAAGGTCAAGTACTGATTTAGGTCCTGTTTGTTCAAACGATCTCACTTTTTTCCCCTGAACATCATACACCTCAATTGTTGCCTTGCTTCCGAAATCCATTTCAATGGTATATACTCCATTGCTTGGGTTTGGATAAATTGACATATCAACATTCTCAGCAATGTCATTTTTATTTCCTGAATTATTTTTCAGGTAACTGATATCCGGAGCATTTTCATCACGGATAAAAACAACTTGCGAAGTGCCATCCATAGCTTTAATGTAATTCATAATATAAGCATCCTGATCCCATGGACATGCATCATTCCAGGTTCCTCTTGTCACTCTGTATTGATGATTATATAAGAACTTTCCATTAGCAGGAGAAGCACCATTAGATAATGTAGTTAATCCTGTATAATTGTTTGCTACATGATCAAAACCATTAAAGGGGTTTTTATAATTGGTAGGATTGCTTGTTGACCATCCCCACCAGCAGTACGAATTATCAATCAGGAAAATAGAATTTCCGCCTGCATCAAGATCTTCAAGTTTCCACACATATCCCATTCCCGGTTGAAAAATTGCGGAAAGGTCATTTGGAACTGCTGTTATGGTAAAGTAAGCAGGATTTGTTGTTATCAGATCGATAAAAGTGAATGACGGATCATTTGGAATTACAGTAATTGGTATTGAAATAATGGTTGAGCATCCCGCTGCGTTAGTCACTGTTAATGTAACTGTTGTATTAGCTGTCGGTGTTATTGTCATGCAAGGCGTATTATAGGTTTGTCTCCCCATTTTCCACTGCACCGAACAATTTTTTCCATAACTAGCACATAAGGTTGTTGAGCTTCCCAAACAAACGGTTGTATTACCATCATAACTAACCAAAGGAGTACATGCTATATAAATCACTTTTTCAACAAAATGAATTCTAAAGCACTCTTGTTCAGTATATTCCCTTAAAGAATATTTTAACTTATAATATTTTCCGCAAACAGCTGGAATAGGGAATGAAAAATTGGTGTTTAAGTAGGCACCGTCAAAACCGCTGTTATAAAGACTGCTACCAATCGGAGTGCCTGTTGAAGAACACTCTGTGATCTCCCATTGACCTTCATGCGCATAACCGTAAGGAGGATTATTAGGATCCAGTGAGTTATCTTTTCCAAGGAAAGTTATTGGCTGTCCGCTGCAGAAAGTTGAATTTCCCTGAATTACCGGAAGTGATTGATGGCCGTATACGTGAACTGTAAAAGGAGCTTGAATTGTACAACCCGGACCACCATTAATTGTATTTGTTAAAGAAACAGTATAAGTTGTGGTTGTTGTAGGAGGAGTTACAGTCGGATTTGCCGGCTGCCAGTTAGATGCTGTTACACCTGCTGGAATTGTTACGCTAACCGGATCGCCCTGACAAATATATTTATCTGCAAGAGGTTTTGGAGCTCTTTTAACCTTGATCACGATAGCAATAACAGATGCACCGCAACCAATGTTCTGGTGAGGCACCGGTGCTTGTGCTAAATCAATGTGTCCATATGAATTTTGAAGATTCGGAGAAACCAATAAAACATACTTAACATAATTAGGATCGTAATTTCCACCTATGGTTCCAAGAAGATTAACCTGATACGTGTTTGGAGCAATTGTGTATGAAATTGTACTTCCCACATATTCACCGCTGGTTGGTATTTGAATATCTAATGGCAGATAAGTTGTTGAACCCGGAAAAGAAGGCTTATCCCATTGCTGGCTATAAAAACTGTAGCTATTGCCGCCCCAGGAAACTGTTGAATTACTTTGAGTGGGTGCACCCCACCAACCCCAGGCTCCATCCCAAAGAATGCTGTGGTCAATCGGTTTCGTAACTCCAGCATTAACATACGTTCCGGTGGTTAGATTTCCAATTTTAATAAAGTCGCCCTGGCAAACACTAGCAGAAAGATCCACATCAATCCTTGTAACTGTTGCATGAGAAGCTGCGGTAGGAATAGTCGTCTGAAGCAGGCCACCAGCTGCATTAAAGAATTTAAACTGGAAGTTCGCATTTGTTTGCGCGGATGTGACAGATGCTATAATAAGCATCGTAATTATTGATAATATCTTTTTCATAATTTTATTATGTTTTATTACCTACTCTCTTAAAGCTTTTCGGTATCCGCTTGATTAATTCCGTAAATATTTTTTGATTAACAAACCGGAGCAAGACTCTGCTCTGCATCTGTGGGGATTAATCAAGAATCTATTTTAAAACTGATATAATATGTATCGCGAATAATATTATATCAATCGGGTGCAAAAGTGTACAATCCATTTTAAAATGTATTACCGTTGGATAGCTTTTTTGCACACTCTCCATAAAAAAACACCTTATTAAAAAAAAGCTATTTTTGCCGCGATGTTAATTTTAAGGGCCTTCGTTTTTTATCTGATCACATGCATATATATATGCTTACCTGAATTGCATGCCCAAAAATTAAAGTTTGAATCCCTGGGAATCCATCGCGGATTACCAGCAACGGAAGTATATAATTTATATCAGGATAAAAAAGGTTACGTATGGGCCTTTACTGAATATGGCATTGTTAAAAACAATGGCACTGAATTTATTCCGGCCTGCAAAAACATTCCTTTAATCGAATCAGCAGTTTATGTTGTAACAGAGAACAATAAAGGTGAAATGTATTTTGGTAATTCTACCGCAAATATTTATAAAATCAGGAATGATAGCGCATTCTTAATCAGAGGTATTGAAAAAGCAAAAAAAGCAATTCAATCTGACAATGATATTATGTTTGATATGGTTATAGATGATTCCTCCAACATCTATTTCTCATCCTTCAGAAATTCTTTCAAACTCAACAATAAAAATGGTGTAACAATTAATTTAACGGATCAGTATAGCCGTTTTTTAAATGGTGAATGCTACAAACAAATAGGCAATCATTATTTCTTTATTCCATTAAAACAGGATTATTTAAACGGGAACATAAGAGTTATAAATAAGGATGATCAGGTTGTGATTAACTTACCTTATAAAATGCAAGCGGGAGAACGATGCTTCATGCGGAAAAACCGAAATGGTTATTATTTTCTTACTTACAATGGAGTGATCTTAATAAACAACAAGGGTGAAATAAAGAAGCAGTCTATAAAAGAAAGAACTATTAACATAGAGCTTTCTACTGACGGAAGAGTATGGGTAGGTGTAGCGGCAGGTGGATTGTATGAGTTTGATTCAGAACTGAATTTGGTTAATCATTACCTGGATGGTGTGACAGTTTCTGATATTCTATTTGACAACCAATCAGGAATGTGGATCTCCACTCTTGAAAATGGAGTTTATTATTGTAAAAACATATATGATGTTTATTATGTAAACATTCCTGAGTTAACTGATAATATAAGTGTATTAAAAAAGATCAAAGGCGAACTTTTCATCGGAACCGGAGTTGGAAATTTATTTGTAAAAAATAAAAATGATCTTCAAAAGATTGATCTAAAAATTTATCAGTCACACATTAACGATATCATCTGTTATGGCGATCAATACCTGGTTGGAACAAAAAACTCAATTTATTCCCTCGACAAAAATTTTAATTTCATTAAGGAATTAAATACAAGTCTTGTTAAGGATGGCGCTAACTTAAACTGTTATGGCTTTGTAAATGACCTGACAGATACCATTACTTTTATTTCTGCTTCCGCATTAACCAAATATTATAATGGACAAGTTATTCTCAACAACTTCTCAGGTAATATACTGCGTTCAATAACCCGTAGAAAACCAAATGAACTTTTGATTGGCACATTCCGGGGATTGTTTCTTTACGATTCAGCATTTTATTCACCTGATTATCTTCATAAACTTCAAAATGTGAGGATCACCAAACTAAAAAATGATGAAAATCATAATGTATGGATCTGCACCCGGGGATATGGGTTATATAAATTAACACCTCAAAATATATTAGTTAAATATGACAATATTCCTTCAGAAGTAATTAATGACATTAGTTTTTCGGCTGAAGGATTTGCCCTGCTTTCAACAAACAAAGGACTATTTATCAATTATAGCAATGAGTTAAATACGAAGTCGGCCTGGATTCTAATATTCGACAATGAAACCATCAGTGCTGAGGAATATAATGACGCTATTTATATAGCAACCAAACAAGGCTTAATTTCATTTAACAGCAAATCCATTCTAAAAAATGACAAGACCAGGTTTTATCTTGAATCGATAGTTGTGAATGGTAAAAAAATTCCAGCTGACAGCCTTAATTTGACATATAAACAAAATGATATCTATTTTAATTTTGATTTTCTTGCGTATCAGTTTCAGGACCAAAAACTGGGTTATCAGCTTGCAGGAAATTCACCCAGCAAAGGTTTTGTAAAAGGCACACAAATACACTTGCAGAATTTAAGTCCTGGCTATTATAAATTAACTGTTCAGCCCTTGATTAATCTTTCAAGCCAGAGTGTATTCACAATTCCCTTTATTATTAAACCGGCCTTATGGCAAACAACAACTTTTTATGTAACAATGACCATTTCAATATTATTATTGATACTGGTCCTCAATACATTTATCTTTTACAGGTTAAGAAAGAAAAAAGAACGTAAAGCAAAAATCACTACGCTTCTTGCAGAATATCGCCTCACAGCTCTCAAAGCACAGATCAATCCGCATTTTATTTCCAACTCCTTAGCAGCAATACAACAGCTTATTATTAATAACGAGATCGATCGCGCAAATCAATATCTCGCCAAATTCAGCTTATTGATTCGTTATGTATTGAAATATTCGGATAAATCTGCAGTTAGGCTCAAACATGAGATTGACATTATCGACCTGAATATTGACCTGGAACAATTGCGTTTTGGCAATAACTTTATCTTCGAAAAAAATATTCATCCCGATATTGTTTCTGCAGATTTGTACATCCCTCCTTTGATCACTCAACCATTTATAGAAAATGCAATCTGGCATGGATTGTTACCGCTTAAAAACTCCCGCACACCAAAAATCCTTTTGAATGCTAATATAGTTTCGGACAAACTTGTTTTGTCTATAATAGATAATGGCGTAGGCCGAAAAAACATTCAAAACAATTACGCTGAAGCAAGTACCACAGAAAGAGAGTCGAGAGGAGTATGGATCATCAAAAACAGAATGGAAACTTTAAACAGTTTGTACTCATCATCTGATGCATCTATAAATACAATAGACCTTTTTGATGAAAAAAACGAATCAATCGGAACACGGGTTGATATTATATTTCCAATAAGCATATTAGAAAGTTTATATGATGACAAAAATAAAGAGCATTATAATTGATGATGAATCAGCCAATAGAAACTTATTGGCGAACCTCTTAAATAAACATTGCCCGAATATTGAGCTTATGGGCTCTGCGGCATCAGCTGATGAAGGCAAAATACTGATTGATCAGGTTTGTCCGGAACTTGTTTTTCTTGATATTAAAATGCCTTTAAAATCAGGTTTTGATCTTTTAAAAGCATTTGATTCAATTGATTTTCATGTGATCTTTGTTTCAGGTTTTGACCAATATGCCATTCAGGCATTTGAATTCAACGCGGTAGATTATATTTTGAAACCGATCGACTACAGTAAATTAATAACAGCCGTTAATAAAGCAACAGAAAGAGTTCTTCAAAAAAATAATCAGAATATTATTCATTTTGTTCGTTCTATTGATGAAAAGAGCCAATTTATAAAAAACATTTCCTTACATGCGAATGATAAGGTGCACATTGTTGATTTGAGTGAGATTTGTTATATACTCGCGTTAAGAGGTTACAGTGAGATTACAACACTATCTAACCAGAAATTTATTTCCGCCAAAACCTTGTCTGACTATGAAGAACTCCTGGCACCAATGGAAAATTTTTTACGGGTCAATAAAAGTGTACTTCTCAACATTAATCATATTAAAGACTATTCTAAAGGGACAGTTTGTTTTGTTAACATAAAAAACTGCGATGATGCAATTGAAGTGTCCAGGAGAAAGAAAACAGAGATTGTTCAATTTTTAAAAAACCGGCCTGATTGATAATGAACACACCCTAACCCTTCTCCAGAAGGGAATGCTTCCTGCGTTGAATTATAATTGAAGTAGAAACATAAATGGTCAGCCAGCAGATCCTTATCCCGCACTTGCGGGACAGGATGACCAACCCACAATCAAAACAAAAACACATCCCTAACCCTTCTCTAGAGGGGAATGCATTCTGTATTGAATTATGATATGAAGTATATGTCATTATTTTCAGAAATCCAACGAGATTGCTTCTTCGCGAAAAGCTCATCGCAAAGACGTACTACATTTACAGCGGACAATGTATAATTGTTAACCGTCTACGAACTACCCACACCTAACTACCAAACTACCCTACCCCTTAATCCTCCCCTTCTCATCATCAGCACCGGTATTCTTCCTCATTTTAGCAGATTTTCCTTTTCCGAATTTATAAGAGAAGCTTACGTTGAGTACACGTGTGTCACGCTTAGCAACCCAGTCTTCACGAACATTATCAAATTCGGTAACACCTCTTGGATATGCTGACCAAAGAATATCCGTCATGTTTACAGTGATCGTTCCTTTTTTCTTTAACACCGTTTTTTGAATTCCGGCTGACAGATTATAAGTTGTGAGCTCTGTGGTGATTCCGTTCAGGGCTTTATGGCTGTAGCGGAAACCAAGCTCGGCAGACAATCCATCAATTATAAAAAAGCTGTTGTTTGTATTCAGATAGATAGATGGTGTTCCCTGGTTGATGTAATTATTTTTGATCACACCGGAATATTCGCCATAGTAAGTTAATAAGCTGGTATTAGTGTTCCACCATTTTGTAAGCTTCTTCGAAAACGTTAAGTTCAGGCTATAGAAATTCAGCTTGTTAAGATTAACTACTGTCTGTGTAGTGGTTTGTGTTTCCGAATCCTGGATCAACACATCAGTGATATTGTCTGAAGTCAAGCTGTATGTGAAGTTAGCGAAAAACATATTGTTATATGAATAGGATAATTCGGTGTTATAAGTCAGCTGTGGCAGTAAGTAAGGATTTCCCTCACTGAACGTAGTTGCGTTGATCAGGCTTCTATAAGGATTCATTTGTTCGTAGGCGGGCCTGTCTATTCTTCTTCCTAAGCTGACATTGATGTTATGCTTCTCTGAAATTTTATAATCAATGTAAGCAGTAGGAAAAAGCTGGATATAACTCCTGTTGAATGTTCTTGAATTCATCACCTGTTTACCTCTTGCAATAGTTTGCTCGGAACGAAGACCTAACTGGTAAGAAAATTTTTTATAATTCTTTTTCAGATTAACATAAGCAGCATTTATATTTTCAGAGTATAAGAAATGACTGCTTCTTGCGCTGTCGAATGTTTCCTCATTATTAAAGCGGGAATAAAAACGGATATTATTATCAGAAGTAACATAGCTGGATTTAAGCCCTGCATCGAAGCTGTAATCTTTCTTTAGCGGCTTGGAATAATCCGCTTTCAATGAATAAAGACTGAGATCACTCTTCTGTTCATTAAGCAGATCATCCTGGCTCATGAAGCTACCATCAGCATTGTGGTAGGTTGTCAGGAAGGATTGACTGTTATTACTCCAGTAGTTGGCGTAATCGAGATTCACAATTACTTCCTGTCCGGTACTGTCGAACTGATGCTTGAGCTCAGCATTCCCTGAATAGTTGTACCAGTTATCTTTTGAAACGCTTTCAAAATCATAGCTGTATATCAGTTGCTCATTACCATCAAGGATATTAGTATGATCAGTACCCTCCGGCCGGAACTTCATTGTGCCCCCGCTGCCCAATAATGATAACGTAGTTTTTGGAGAAAGATAAAAATCAATTCCTACCCGCGGACTATGACTTTCAGTGGGATACAGAATGTAGTTCTCTGTTCTGTAAATAGTATTGATTGTATCATTATTGTAGAATTTCCTGTCAATTGTCAGGTTGTTAAAACCTAAACGCTTAGAATAACTGTAGTTTAAAAAGAAATTATAATTCTTGTTCTTGTAATTAAGGCTAAGGCTCCCGTTGTACTTTGAATAACGTCCTTGTCCAAAACCGGCACTTACACTTCCGTTGTATCCTTCACGTTTATTCTTTTTCATGATGATATTGATGATCCCTGCGTTTCCTGCAGCATCATATTTTGCTGAAGGATTAGTAATGATCTCAATCTTTTGAATATTGGAAGAAGGAATTCCTTTGAGCATGGTTGCCAGATCCTGCCCCGCCATTCCTGTTGGCCGTCCATCGATCATAATAATAACACCCTGTTTCCCTCTCAGGCTGATCTTATCGTTTTGATCAACCATAACACCCGGAAGTTTTTCCATGACCTCCATAATAGAAGAACCATTTTGAATAATACTGTTTTCAATATTTACAACAGTTTTATCAGTTTGCTGTTCAATGAAAGGTTTGTCTGCCTGGATATTAACAGTTGCCAGTTCCTTTGCTCCAGCTTTCATCTTGATGGTTCCAAGATCAACAATAGGATTACTGAATGAGATATGAACTGAATTTACAATCTTCCTTTCAAATCCAACGATGTTGATCAGAAGATAGTAATCACCTTCCTTAACATTTTCAAACAGGAACTGACCTTTATCATTAGTGATCTCACCTTTGTAAAGGGAAGAGTCGATACTTGACTTTAACAGTACTGTTGCAAATGGTTGTGGGTTGTTTTCAGGGTCAACGATGTGACCTTTAAGAGTTACTCCTTCAATGGCTGAGCACAAAAAGGAGTGAAGGAAAAGAGCTGCTACAATAAATAAAGATTTTTTCATGGTCTTATTTTTTAAAGGTGAAAAAGAAAGGGAATGGAATGCTACGAACCATTCCCTTTTATTGTCTGACAAATTTCTGTAGCTGGTCCATTTGCCATTCAATGCTGTTATATATAATAGATTTATATCATTCGTCTTCCTGACAGTTTTTAGTGATTCTCATAAGTACTTTTTTTACAGTTTCAAGTTCGCTTTTACTGATACCATCCAGTGCAACCGAACGGTTCTTCAGTACTATCGTATGAACATCAGCAATTGTTTCTTTTCCTTTTTCTGTCACTTCCAGGTTAGTTCGTCTTCTGTCTTCCGAATTACTTTTTCGTTTCAGGTATTTTGCATTTACCAGTAATTCAATGATCCTGGTAACTGAAGCATTGTCTTTAAATACCATCTCACCAATCTCCTGTTGTGTTATATCCGGATTCTCAAGCAGTGTTTTTATTACCAGCCATTGATCAATTGTAATTGAATATCCGGCATCCTTAAGTTGTCTCTGGGCATATTGCCTGTAGGTTCTGATTGATTTGTCTATCGTATAAAAGATGACATTGTTTAATTGTTCCATTGTAGCATTTTGCACAAACATAAGAATGATTTATCAATATTTGATATATCAATTAATATTTTAACATTTTTTGAGAAAAATTCTTAAAAAAAGCTTTCTATAACTTTTTTGCCGAAAAAAGTTACAAAAACTCTTTGACCCTGTAAGGCGATTTGTTTGCTTTCCTTTTATCCTTCCCTCACAACAACCGCGGATAATTTCTCGCTGTGAATCATTACACTTCGAAAGTCTATAAAAAATAGCGATCATTACCGCTATCGCTTAACAGGCTCAAAACTTAACCTTATGAGCAGAACCTCCATTAGAAAAATTAATATCATTAATGATTTAAAGAATTATAAATCCTAAGTCGCGCGTGAGGAATGACTGAACGAGATGCCGACAAGGCCGCCTCTCCAGAAGGGAAGCACTCTGCATTAAACAATAATATTGAAATCATAAGTTTTCATTCTAAAAAGAAAAAAGAAAAAGACCTGTATCTTATTTATTATCCTGCGTTATACCTCTGAAACGTATAATAATGTATATATGGATAAGATCTTCTTATTATTGCTTTTTATATTCCCATCTATTAAAACTCTTGCACAGATGAATAATCTTGTCATCGATCCTGGCTTTGAAATTCCCCGCAGGATACCTACGAAGAACGACAACAGTATTTACTGCACTAAACACTGGTCGAGTACCAATGGAGCCGGAGATTATTATCATAAGTCGGCAGACAGGCATGCAGGCGTTCCACGCAATATATTCGGCAGACAAAAACCTCATGGAGGTAATTCTTATGGTGGTATCTGCATTCGCAGGCATTTTATTGAATACCTCGAAACCAAACTAAGTGCTACCTTAATTAAAGACAAAGAATACCTTATTGAATTTTATATCAGTCGGGCTGAAAGGTCAATTGGCTCTGTAAAAGAATTCGGGGTAATTTTTACTAAAAAACTTATACTTGGTGGCAGCGATCGAGGAATTCCTACAAAACCCGCAATCGATTTCACCAGCTCAAAAGGTTATCGCAATAAAAAGAAATGGATAAAAATGTCGGGGATTTACAAGGCAAAGGGAGATGAAAACGTGATTGTACTGGGATACTTCAATTATGAGCATCCGGAAGGTCACAGGATCTTAGCGCATTACTATATTGATGATGTATCCGTAACACCTGTAGAACCACAGCCGTTAGACACGATAAAACCGGAGACTGCTGCGATCGTAATAACACAGGATCTTGTTCCTGCTTCGTTTATCCCTAAAACAGGTGAAAGAATGACATTAAAGAATATCTTCTTCGACACCAATAAAAGTGTATTACTACCCGCCTCCTTTTCCGAATTAGATGATCTGCTGAAGTATTTAAAAGAAACCAATCATTTTATTGAGATAAGCGGACACACAGATAACAGTGGTAATGAAGATGCAAATAAAACATTGTCGGAAGCCAGAGCAAAAGCCGTAGCTGATTATCTTATTTCGAAGGGCATTGACGCTTCACATATAAATTATCTTGGCCTTGGAAGCTCAAAGCCTATCGCACCTAATAATACGGAAGAAGGAAAACAAAAAAACCGCAGGGTGGAATTTATTATAATTGATTAGCAAAAGAAACCCATGTCTTCAGCCCAATACGTTTGAAACTTAATATATGATTTCTATTCTTAGAATGAATGATTTTTATCAGGTGATGCTTCCCTTATAGATTGTATATTAGATGCATATAATACATATATGCAAAAAGTAAAAAGCACAATAATTACAAAAGCTTCCGGTAAATCAGAACCATTTTCCCCTGACAAGTTGAAACGTTCATTACAAAAGGCGGGAGCAACGGATGAGAAAATAAAAAACATTATAGAACAAGTAAGCTCTAATCTCTATGATGGAATTAGCACAAAGAAAATCTATAAAATCGCATTTAGCCTTCTAAAAGAAAAATCACGTCACTTAGCTGCGAAATATCACCTGAAACAAGCTATAATGGAATTGGGTCCTTCAGGATATTCATTCGAAAAATACATTGGTCAGATTCTTCACGCACAGGGATATAAAACATCAGTTGGAGTAATTGTTCAGGGACAATGTGTAAGTCATGAAATTGATGTGATTGCCGAGTTGGGACATCAGCATTTTATGATCGAGTGCAAATATCACAATCAACCGGGAATATTCAGCGGAGTAAAGATTCCCTTATACATACAAGCCAGCTTCAAAGATGTGGAAGCTCAATGGCTGAAGCTGCCCGGACACGGGACTAAATTTCACCAGGGTTGGGTTGTAACGAACACTCGATTTTCAGCAGACGCCATACAATATGGAAATTGTGCAGGTTTAAAGTTGTTGGGATGGGATTATCCTGAGAATGGAAGCCTGAAGGAACTGATTGACACGCTCGGACTATTTCCTCTTACTTGTTTAACCACACTTACAAAACTTGAAAAAGAAAACTTACTCAACAGGAAGATCGTCCTCTGTAAAGAATTAATCAATAATGAAAAGTGCTTAGAGCAGGCAGGTGTAAATCCCGCTAGAATTAAAAACATTTTGACTGAGGTAAATAATTTGTGTAATAATTTAATGAACAATGAATAATTAAGTGATTATGAAAATACATTTTTTAGGTGCAGCGGGCACAGTAACCGGATCCAAATACCTTATTGAAACCGGTAACAAAAACATTTTAGTTGATTGCGGGTTATTCCAGGGTTTAAAGGAATTACGTTTATTGAACTGGACAAGCATTTCTTTTCCGGTATCCAAAATTGATAAAGTTCTGCTTACTCATGGACATCTTGATCATGTTGGTTATTTGCCAAGATTAGTAAGTGAAGGCTTTACAGGTGAGATCTGGGGTACTGATCCAACTCTGGAAATAGCGAGAATCATTTTAGAGGACAGTGCACAAATTCAGGAAGAAGATGCTGAAAGAGCCAATGCTGAGGGATATTCAAAACATAATCCGGCTAAGCCCTTATACGACACCAAGGATGTAAAAAAAACCTTGCCCAGATTTCGTGCACAACCTGCTGATAAATGGATTGAAATAGATACAGAGATCTATTGCCGCTTTAAATATAACAGTCATATTATCGGAGCAACTTTCATTGAATTGAAAATAAATAACAAACTCATTGTCTTTTCCGGAGATATCGGAAGAAGCAACGACCTGCTGATGTATCCTCCACAGAAACCAGAAGCTGCTGACGTATTATTCATTGAATCAACTTATGGAGATCGCCTGCATCCTGAAAATTCCGAAGAGAATCTTATAAAGATCATTAATAAAGCCGCTGATAAAAACGGGACCATTATTATTCCCGGATTTGCAGTTGAACGTATCCAAATGCTGATGTATCTGTTATGGAAGCTGAGAAAAAAAGGTGATATACCCAATTTACCGATCTATATGGATAGCCCAATGGGGACAAGTGTATTGAATATATTTGAACAGTTCCCTGAATGGCATAAGCTTCCAATGGATGAATGCAGGGAAATGCTTAAGGAGATCAAACAGATCAGAAGTATACAGGAAACATACGCACTTGCAGCATCCGGAGTTCCTAAAATCATCATTGCCGCAAGTGGAATGGCATCAGGCGGAAGAGTTCTTACTTATTTTTTACAATATCTCGGGCAACCAAGTGCCACTGTATTACTTGTAGGATTTCAGGCAGAAGGAACAAGAGGAAGAGCATTGCTTGATGGAGCAAAAGAAGTTAAACTGTTTGGAAAATTTTTTCCCGTTAAAGCAGAAATTAAGAATTTAGAAGGCCTTTCAGCACATACCGATCAAAAGGGATTAATAGATTGGATGAGTGGGATTAAACAGCAACCTGAATATATATTTATTACTCATGGTGAAACAACTGCAGCCAATACTTTAAGTACAAAAATAAAAGAGGTGTATGGTTGGGATTCTAAAGTTCCTGTGTTAAATGAAACAATAGAAATCCATTGATCTTAATTTCATTATTCGAATGGATAATACAAAACAACATACTTTAAGAGTTAAAGACCTGGGAATAGATACCTATCATGAGAATATTATTTTCATTAGGGCAGATTCTTTTGTTTGCATTTCAGAAGGTTTTAAAGCTCTTACAAGAGTAATTGTAAATACCGCAGAAAACAGGATTATTGCCACACTTAATGTAGTTAAATCCAATATACTTACTGAAGGAGAAGTTGGATTATCAATAGAAGCAATAAAGAGCTTAAAAGTAAGAGAAGGAGATATCATATATGTTTCACATTTACACCCAATAGAATCATTAAGTTCAGTAAGAGCTAAAATATTCGGGAAGGAACTAAATACCGGTGCTTATAATGAAATAATCAAAGATGTAGTAGCGGGGCATTATTCCAATATTGAAATTGCTGCATTTGTTACCGCTTGTGCCGGAGATAATCTGACAGTGAGTGAAATGATCTCGCTTACAAAAGCCATGATCGAAACCGGTAAAACAATACAATGGAATAAGTCTATTATTCTGGATAAACATTGTGTAGGAGGCATTCCCGGTAACCGCACTACTCCTATTGTAGTGAGCATAATTGCTGCAGCCGGACTAACTATTCCCAAAACATCATCAAGAGCCATCACTTCCCCAGCAGGAACAGCGGATACAATGGAAACAATGACCAACATTGATCTGTCGATCGAAGAAATAAAACGTGTAGTCGATAAAGAAGGTGGATGCTTTGCCTGGGGAGGAGCTGTAAAATTAAGTCCTGCAGATGACTTGCTGATAGCAGTTGAAAAAGCACTTGAAATTGACAGTGAAGGACAAATGATCGCTTCGGTTCTTTCAAAGAAAGTAGCTGCAGGATCAACACATGTTGTAATAGACATTCCGGTTGGACCTACCGCAAAAGTTCGTTCACATGAAGAAGCACTTAAACTTCAATATTATTTTATTGCTGTTGGTGAAGCTATCGGCATTCATACCGAAATTATTATAACAGATGGAACGCAACCAGTTGGAAAAGGAATTGGCCCTGTACTGGAAGCGCTTGATGTTTTGGCCGTTCTGCAAAACAAACCTGAAGCTCCACAGGATTTAAAGGACCGTGCAATAATTATTGCAGCAAGCCTGCTTCGACTTTCAGGAAAATATGCAGCTGGAACTGAAGTAAATGCGGCAGAAAAAATTCTGGAAAGCGGAGCTGCATACAAGAAATTCATGGCAATTTGTTCAGCTCAAAATGGGTTCAAAGAACCAATACCGGCTAAACACCGCTTTGATGTATTAGCAGACAGAGAAGGAACCGTAAAATCGATAGATAACAGAAAACTGGCCCGCATCGCCAAACTCGCGGGGGCACCTAAAGTTCCCTCTGCAGGTGTATTATTTAATGCTCCTCTTGGAAAACAGATAAAAAAAGGCGATCTGATCTTTAGCATTTATGCCGAATCGACTGGAGAGCTTGAGTATGCGAAAGAATATTTAAACAGTTTAACGGGATTAATTGAGATAAACTAATGAAGCCAATTATTTTTGCTTTGCCTGGTAATGAATACCTATCTGCAGATATTATTGCAGGCACAAAAGGAGAAAAAGGAAATTTTGAAATACGTCAGTTCCCTGATCAGGAAACTTATGTCAGACTATTATGTGACGTTAATAAACGAGATGTAATCATCGTTTGTACGCTCCATCAACCGGATGCAAAACTGTTACCACTATTTTTCCTATGTAATTTATTAAGAGATCAGAATGTAAATTCAATTTGTCTTGTAGCACCCTATCTCGCATATATGAGACAGGACAAACAATTTAACTCGGGCGAAGCAATTACCTCTGAATATTTCGCAAAGCTTCTATCATCAATAGCAGATCGACTTATAACCATTGATCCGCACTTACACCGAAGAGTTTCAATGAAGGAGATCTATTCTATTCCAACAGAGGTCTTACATGCAGCAATGTTAATTTCTGAGTGGATTAAGACAAACATCCCTTATGCTTTATTAATCGGGCCTGATAGTGAAAGTGAACAATGGGTATCAGAAGTGGCAAAGAATGCCGGAGCACCATTTATTGTTTTACAAAAAATCAGGCATGGCGACAGGGATGTTGAAGTGTCTGTACCCGGAATTGAAAAATATAAAAACCATATCCCGGTATTAGTAGATGATATTATTTCCACCGCCCGCACCATGATCGAAACAGTAACGCATCTAAAAAAAGCAGGTGCCAAAGATCCTGTATGTATTGGCGTTCATGCAGTGTTTGCCGGGAATTCTTATGAAGAGCTTAAAAATTCAGGAGTGAGCAAGGTAATAACGTGCAACACAATTGTACATCAAAGCAATGCAATTGATATTAGTAAGCTAATTTGTTCTGTGATTCAAAAATAGTGAATTACTTATAACATTAAGATCGTTCTCTTATTCCGCGGCCTAGTCGCATGCCCATGTATCCTGCAGCTATTAAAGAAACGAGCTTCACAAGATCAAAAACAATATACCACATGTGAGGAGATGTACCTTCCGGAGTTTCTCCGGCAATGATCTTCAATGCCCGTTCATCTAAAACCGGCAGGAGCCAGAAAGTTTCAAGCAATAACATACAAACGGCAGCACCTCCTGCTATGATAAGTTTAAGAGGTAATTTTCCGGCAATTAAAATAACGAAACATAAAACCGAGAAAACGATCTCCACTTTATTAAAGGCTCCGAACACATGCCGGCCTACATCCAACCCAACCTGTAAAGTTAGACTAGGAGCAGTAAATTTTACCGGAGCCTCAAGAAATGAAATTCCTATTACCATTCCGGCCCATATCAAACAAATCAATACGAAACTGTCAATATATCTTGTTTTCATTGTACAAAGAAACTAAATTGTTTTACTGAATGTTTCTGCAGGAGCCTTTTTTGACCAGTATCGTGCATCAAAAGCCATGCATATATTTCTTATAAATGGATGTCCTTCCTGTTTTATCAAAAGATGATAAGGATATATATTTATTAATCCGTCAGATTCTGGTTCCTGCAAACGTTCCAACCCTTGATATAAACCTTCACATTGTTCATTAGGATTTTCCCAGCTGGTTTCCTGTTTACACATCAGATTAAGAATATGTTTTCTCAGGATCAGATCTTCGCGTGTTAATTCATGTCCTTTAAAAACAGGCAACTCTCCTTTTGCAAGACGTTCATAATAATCTTCCACTTTTTTTTCATTTTGCGCAAACCCGTTCCAGGCATCACTTATGGAAGAAGTTCCTAAACCTATAAGTAATTTAGTGCTTTGAGTTGTATAACCCATGAAATTCCTGTGTAACTTTTTCCCTCGCATCGCAGTGCACAAAGGATCGGAATTTAAAGCAAAATGATCCATACCTATTTCAACATAACCTGCATTTTCAAAAGCATCCCTTCCCAGCTCGTACAGCATTCTCTTAACGGTTCCTTGCGGCAGATCAGCTTCAGTATATTTTCTTTGGCCCGGCTTAATCCATGGAACATGGGCATAACTATAATACGCGATTCTGTCAGGTTTAAGTTGAATAACCATTTCAATTGTCTTAAGGACACTATGAGGAGTTTGCAGTGGCAGTCCATATATCAGATCATAATTAACAGAAGTGTAACCAATAGATCTTGCATTCTCTGTTATTGTTTTTACCTCTTCGAAACTTTGCTTTCTGTTTATAACATGCTGCACCTTTTCATCAAAATCCTGGATTCCCAGGCTCAGTCTCCTGAATCCCAAATCATATAGTACAGTTAAATGTTCCTTTGTAGTATTGGCCGGATGTGCTTCAAAACTTAGATCAGCATCTTTACAAAGAACAGCGGAAGACAGAATACCTTCGAGAAGATGCTTAAGATTTTCAGGTTTAAAAAAAGTAGGAGTGCCTCCACCAAGATGCAATTCTTTTATGCGGGGAGTTGCTTCAAATAATTCCAGGTATAATGACCATTCCTTTAAAACAGCCATTAAATATGGTGTTTCTACAGCATGATTAACAGTGATTCTTGTATTGCAACCACAGTAAGTGCAAAGGCTTTCGCAGAAAGGAAGATGAATGTAAAGGCTTATTCCCTCCTCACTATTGGTAGCCATAAAAGTTTGCTTTACGATGCTTTTCCATTGCTCCTGCCCGAGTTTAATTTCATCCCAGTAAGGAACAGTGGGATAGCTTGTATATCTTGGTGCTGCAATATTATACTTCTCTATCAGCTTATTCATTTTTAAAAAGATTATCCTCCGCATACCAACCGGCATAGGAAGTATTTGTTTCATGTAATAACAGATTGCACAATTCTACTCCTGAGGGCATCCGCTTTTTTAGTTTCTCAGCAAAAAAACTTACGAGATTTTCACAAGTCGGTTGAAAATCACATATTATAAGTTTATTATCTTTCAAAGAGTTAAGAAGAACATCCGGAACATTTTTACTAAGAACCAGGGCATGATCAAACTCCTTAATGATCTCTTCATTCACAATTTTTTTCAGATCAGAAAAGTCCATAACCATTCCTGCTTTAGGACCATTATTCAAATTATCAGCCTCACCTTTTATGGTAATCTCAAGCTTGTACGAATGGCCATGAATATTTCTACAGGGCCCATCATGTTCAAACAATGCATGAGCCATTTCAAAATAAAATTCCTTCGTGATACGTACTTTCATTCGAATACATTCAAGCTTATAAATTAACATTGCATGCTTTTTTGTTCATTGATTTCAGTTCATTGATAAATTCATCAATAACACCACGGGAGATATGCGGCATTACAACGATCTTCCACCATTTTGGTTTATGTTCATAGCTATCCGGAACAAGGAAATATTTCTCTGCAACTTCCTTTGAAATATCTTCGGCATTAATAGCGATGATATTAATGTCAGGATTACGAAAAAAACGAATGCCTAAAGCATTCAGCTTACAACAAACATCTGTTGTGAGATCTATAAGTGATCTGATTTTTGACCGCCAGCCATCAGATCCATGAGTATGCAGAATCATCCATACAGCAACTGCATTCGCACCCGAACGGCTGCCGCATAATGTATGATCAGCTCCGGGAACATATTGAGCTTTTGTATTTTTCACATATTTCATAAATCCTTTACGAACCAGAAAGATACCTGTTCCATAAGGTGTCTGAAGCATCTTATGACCGTCAATTGTAATGGAAGTAATGTTGAGGTTTTTAAAAGTATATACACTATTCACCTTGGAGAATGAATAAATAAAACCACCGAATGCAGCATCAACATGCAATTTATAAACAATATTCTTCTCATTAAGTAGCTCAGTTACTTTTACGATGTCATCCACCGAACCAAACATGGTAGTTGAACAATTCATATTAATGATAAAATAACGGATGCCATTTTTTAATGATTCATCTATCTGAGAAGAAAGATCCGACAGAATAATTTCTCTCGTTTGCTCATCTACCTTTAAAACTATTGGAGTCAGGTTAAGCAGGTCCGTCCCTTTATGAAGTGAATAATGACTGTCGGTGCTGTACACAACAGCAATTTCATTAATCCCTGCATTAAATTCCTCGATAAAATAATTACGATACATCCATAATGCCTGAATATTAGCTTCTGTTCCACCGGATGCAACATATCCGTCCTGTTCCTCCGGAGCACCCTCAAATATCTGCTCTGCGCATAATCTGATAAGCTCAATCTCAATTTCCTGAGTCCCTTTAAATATTTTCTCAGATCCACTCAGTGTATGGCAGCCAATATGATTTGGGTTTGCGATAAGTGTTTTTAGAAATGGGGCATCTTCAAGAAAGGGGGCATCTTCATAAAACACTTCAGAATCAAGATAAGTTGCGGGAATTCCTAAAATCGGAGCTTTCCGATAGTTTACATTTCTGTTAAGAGCTTCGGTTATCTTTTTATTGATACTATCAGAAGTAAGTTTCGGCCAGTTCATCTTTTAATTATTTATGACAGCAGGTATGCTGAGTTGTATTTCCCATCGTTTCAATTGACGGACTTATATATGGAATCCCAAGGTTCAAACCGCGAAGGATTAAAAGAACAGCCATAAAAGCGATAAACACAGGCATCGCTCTTCTTATTTTTTCTCTGAAAGAAACTGTTATCACATCTCTGATAACGGTTATGGTCATCATTGCCGGGAAAGTGCCTAAACCAAATCCGGCCATAAAAAGGGCACCATTTAAAGAACTTCCCGCTGAAATTGAACCGGCAATACCAAGATAAACCAAACCGCATGGAAGTAGTCCGTTTAATGTTCCGATCAGGAATAATGACCTTTTAGAATGGATATTAAACTGATTACGAAGTCTTGATTTTAACTTTTCCAGCAAACGGAACACAACACCTTTTTTAGCAACAATGAAAGGCTGTTGAGGAAGAAACATGAAGAGCAGAATTAAAACTCCTAACACTACTGACAAAATATTTTGTAATCCTGCGATTGCAAAACCTTGTCCGATCAATCCAAACACCAATCCCATTATGGAATATGTAAGGATCCTTCCGGCATTGTAAATAAGACTACCCAACAAAATACGATGTACGCTCGACCTGTCAACAGGAATAGCCAGAGCAATAGGACCGCACATCCCAACACAGTGAAAGCTTCCATTGCAGAAAAAATAAACATTAATTGATACGGATAATTCCTTCGTTATAATATTCCACTTCCATCACCTCCCAAGTGATCTCAATCTTGTAAACTCCTTTTTCCAGTTCTTTTGTAGAAATAACTTTACTCAAGGAGTTATTTATTGGAATACCAATCTTTTTATCAAGTGATTTATCAGATTGTCTTAAAAAAAACACTTCACCTTTAATTTGCTTGCCATCGAACTGAGAAGGAAAATCTAATACAAATTGCTCCTGCGACACATTCCATGTTAAAGGCTCTTTCAACTCATTGCTTTGAAGGGAATGATTGATCTTTTCCTGGAATTTAAGTTCCTGTTCATAATAATCTACCGCAACCAGATCAACTTTTTGACGCATACTCATT
>JAJTCJ010000123.1 GCA_021323165.1 Bacteroidota bacterium
ACCTTTTTACCGGTTTCTTTTATATACCGCTTGGCTATCTCAGAAAAAATAACTGTTTTTCCTCCGCCAGTAGGGAGCTGATAAAGTAAATTATATCTCTCGGTGTGATTATTAAGGCGCTCAAAGATCTGGTCTATGGCGTCCTGTTGGTAGTCATAAAGCTCTTTCCCTATTTTCTTTTCCTCTATATCTATTGACTCCACGGTCTTTTTGTCGATGAAAATTTCGCAAAGATAGTCAATACTTAACCTCTTCTGATCTTTTGGATTGTTATTTTTAACTGATTTTCAATGGTTTTTAATCTGCTCATTTCCGTGGAGGTGACCAGACTTATCGATAATCCTTTTTTTCCGGCTCTACCCGTACGCCCACTTCTGTGAGTGTAATATTCTAATTGTTCAGGCAGCTGGTAGTGAATAACGTACTGAAGATTATCTACATCGATGCCTCTGGCTGCCATATCGGTTGCTACGAGTATCTGCACTTTCTCGTTCTTAAATGCTCTCATAACCTTTTCACGATCGCGCTGCTGAAGATCGCCATGAATTGCTTCAGCTGAATAATTTCTCGCAATAAGCTGTTTGGCTAATGATTGTGTTCCATCCTTTGTTTTGCAAAATACTATTCCACGCCCTTTTCCCTGTGTTCTCAGAAACTCTAAAAGAGTATTAAGCTTATCTTTCGTATCGATACATTGAACATACTGATGTTCGATATCACGATTAACAACATTCTTTACATCCACTTCAACTTTAAAAGCATCTTCTTCCATATAAGAATGTATGATCTTATTCAAAGATTCAGGAATAGTTGCGGAAAACAACCAGATCTGGCGCTGACCGTTTGTTTGTTCAAGAATAGTATCAATGCTGTCCTTAAAGCCCATGCTCAGCATTTCATCTGCTTCATCAAGTACAATGGTTTTTATTTCAGTTAAACTGATAGCTTTACGTTCCAAAAGATCCATTAATCTTCCGGGAGTTGCAACTATAATATGTGTAGGACGACTTAAATTTTTGATTTGGATCTCAATCGGCTCACCTCCATAAACGGCTTCAACAAAGATCCTTCCCGGATTATATCTGGCAACTCTGAATAATTGTTTTGCGATCTGTTGTCCTAATTCTCTTGTAGGACAAAGTATCAAAGCCTGAACATTTCTATTATCGGTATCGATCTTTTGCAATAACGGTAAACCAAAAGCCATGGTTTTACCGGTACCTGTCTGAGCCTGACCTATAAAATCAAACCCTTCCTTAATTAAAAACGGAATAGATTTTTTTTGAATTTCTGTGGGATCAAAAATATTATTTTCAGCAAGGCCCTTTATTAAAGCATCTGAAACACCTAATTGTGAAAATGTAGACAAGTTCTCTGGTTTTTAATGGACCGTAAAGATACTTGAATATTGCCATGATTATTAAGAACAATCCATATTTACCTTTGTTCTTATTTTGTATATTTACAATAAATCAGAATCCCGCTATATCTTATGAAATTCACCAAAACCTATCTGGTAGTCATATTACTATCTTATTTCTCATTCGCAACCCAGGCTCAACAGTTCCTTAAAAGAGAAACCAGCGGCAAAAAGCTTGGCTTTGTTGAAATGCAGAAGAAGTTTGATGATTGGGCAAAAACAACAGATCTCAAAACAGAAAGAAACTGGAAATATTATAAACGATGGGAATCTGATATGAGGACCAAAACAGATGGACGCGGAGAATTGGCTGATCCATCTTTATATATTGATGAAGCAATCAAAGCAGCATCAGAAAAAGAAAGTTCATCAAACTCACGCTTTTCATCCGCTGCCTGGTCACCTGTTGGTCCTTATACTTTACCAAATAACTTAACCGGTTATATGCAGAACGGAATGGGCAGGATCAATTGTATAGCTTTCCATCCTACTAATGCAAATACTTATTTTGTGGGTGTTGCGCAGGGAGGGGTTTGGAAAACCACAAATAACGGATCAACCTGGACTCCCATAACTGATAATCTTCCGATAACACGTATTAGTGATATTACTATTGATCCTAATAATACGGATGTAATGTACATCTCGGTATGCGATTTCGAATATATTGATGTTGCATTGAATATTGACGGGAGAAAAAGAAACACACATTATGGCCTTGGAGTTTATAAAACCACAGATGGCGGTATCAATTGGTCGCCTACCGGACTTAGTTTTCAATTAACAGATGGTGATGCATCTCTTATAAGAAAAATCCTTATTAACCCTGCTAACAGCAATCAATTAGTAGCTTGCGGTGCAAGCGGAATGTACACATCAGCTAATGGCGGTACATCATGGACACATACTCTTGATACTTTATTCTGGGATCTGGTTCAGGATAAAGTGAATCCAAGTGTGTTATATGCTGCTTCAGGCTGGCTTGCTTCCTCAAATTATGGCCATGCTGCAATTTATAAATCAACGAACTTCGGTGCAACCTGGACTGCCTTAACTACGGGCATTCCAACATCCGGATCAGTTCAGAGAATTAAGCTTGCAATAGCTCCATCAGACAATAATTACATTTATGCTTTTGCTGTGGATGCTCAGGATGGCATGTATGGTATTTACAAATCCATTAATGCAGGATCAACCTGGACATATATAAATCCAGGAGTTAACGTTCTGCAGTATGATGATGGTTCTGGTCCGGGCGGACAAGGAACCTATGATCTTGGTTTTACAGTGAATGCAACCAATAAGAATATTGTTTATGTTGGAGGAGTTAATATATGGGCATCAAGTGATGGCGCTCAAACCTTTGATCCTGTAAGTCACTGGACCCTTGGTTACGGACCAACCTTACATGGCGATATACATTTTATTGAAACACATCCACTTACAGGTGCTATCTTTGTTTGCAGTGATGGAGGGGTTTACCGGACTCCTTCTGTAATTTCACAAACGTGGACGGATGCACAATCAGGAAACCCCTGGCCGACCGTTTGGACCGACATCAGCGATGGATTAGCGATAACAGCTTTTTATCGTTTATCGAGTTCAAAGAACAGCACAGGAAGATTAGCCGCAGGTGCTCAGGATAATGCAACTTTTTATTTTGACGGAAGTTCATGGAGTACAATTTTTGGCGGAGATGGTATGGATAATTATTTGGACCCGGTTGATGACAATGTGATCATAGGATCAAGCCAGTATGGAAACTTCTACTACTCCCCTGATGGTGGAGTGAATGCTTATGACCCGGGAACTAACGTTAATTTTGAGAACGGAGAATGGGTCTCCCCTATCATTGCTGATTATAATATCTCCGGAAGATTGTATGCAGGTTTACAAAATGTAAATGCATCTAGTGATGGCGGTAATAGCTGGTACTCATTGAATCCTTTACCGACAAACGGAATTTATGACAATGAGCTTTCTGCACTCGCGGTTGCTAATTCTAATTCAAATGTTATTTACGCAGCAAGAAGAATTCGGTTCGAATACAATTCTCCTTCAAGTGCATACCGCACAACTGATGGTGGATCATCCTGGACAGATATAACCTCTAATCTTCCTGATTCACTTTATTATACAAGTATGGATGTAAGCCAGACAAATGCCAATACAGCTTATATTGCTTTAGCCGGACTTGTTGCGGGAGAAAAACTTTACCGCACTACAAATGGAGGAACAACATGGCAGAATATTTCTTACAACCTTCCAAATGTTCCGGTTAACTGCGTTAAAACGGTACCTGGAAGCGGAGAAGTAATGGTTGCTACAGATCTTGGTGTATATGTTTTCAATTCTGTCAGCAATACATGGATAAGCCAGAATTTAGGTTTACCGAATGTGATAGTTTCTGATATAGAATTTAATCTTTCGCTTAATAAAGTATATGTTGCGACTTTCGGAAGAGGAATCTGGGAAAGCAACCTTAGCTCAATGGTAGGAATACAAAATGCTGTTTCAGATCCGGGAATTGAATTGTTCCCTTCACCGAATAACGGTGAGTTTACTATCAGATTTTCAGAAAAGAACCTGAATGCACCTATTGATCTTGAAATCGTTGATGTTATGGGAAGAAAAGTTCATTCGTCAAAACAGACCGGACAATCTTCGTATCGGGTAGTTCTTCCATTGGCCCCGGGATTATACTTTGCAAAGATTCAAGGTGAGGGTTTTAATGGTGTGAGGAGTTTTATTGTGAAGTAAGCAATCGTCAGGCAATCTAACTTGGTCTACACATCTGAGCGAAGTCGATGAAGTGCGCTTGCAGGCACTATAAAAAAAGCCGCTGTGATTGTCACAGCGGCTTTTTTATGAAATAGATTTAGATCAGAATTCAAAAAAGAAAAACACCACTGCTGCTTTTTCTTTTGTCACACCATTGGCACTTCCGATACTTGAACCTGAACTATTTCTTACAGTTCCATCTTTCTCAACTTTACCAATGCTGCTTCCTGAAGAATTTCTTACGGTTCCATCTGAATCAACTTTACCTATACTGCTTCCCGAACCATTTCTGATTGTTCCGTCAGAATCGATCTTACCGATACTGCTTCCTGATTTATTACGGATAGTTCCATCCGAATCAATTTTTCCAACACTGCTGCCTGATCCGTTGCGGATAGTTCCATCAGAATCAATTTTTCCGGTACTGCTTCCGTTCGAACTTCTAAGCTGCTGAGCATTTACATTTGAAGCTCCGATCAGTAAGAAGCCAACTGCTGCAAAAGCGATTACAATTTTTTTCATGTGTTATGTTTTTGAGTTTTATCAAATATAGACCATTTATTCACATATCAATGTGGATAGCATTTAAGTAAATGAATCACGGAATGCTCTTAATTCAATTACATTTGGAGGAACCAAAACTATAAACTCATGTTATCAATCAACTTCTTAGTAATTGCACTGTCTGCATTAATTCCTTTAGTAATAGGATCAATATGGTATCACCAAAAAGTATTCGGAACTGCCTGGCTTAAAGTTTCCGGAGTAACGGAAGAAAAAATGCAAAGTGCTCATATGTGGCGTACATTCCTTTTGACCTATATTTTAAGTTTTTTCGTTGCAATGGCACTTACATTTATTGTAATTCATCAGTTCGGATTATTCTCGACTCTTGCAAACGAACCGGGTTTTATGGATCCGGGTTCAGATGTAAACAATTACTTTATGGATTTTATGGCTAAATACGGCAGCAATTTCAGAACATTCAAGCATGGTGCATTCCACGGTACATTCACAGGGTTTTTTATTGCACTACCTGTATTGGCTATAAATGCAATGTTTGAAAAGAAAGGCTTTAAGTATATTGCAATTAATGCAGGATACTGGATTATTACTTTAGCTTTTATGGGTGGTGTGATCTGTCAGTTTAACTAGTAAAATTCCTTATATAAGAACCGTTCTTCTTTAATAAGAAGGACGGTTTTTATATTCCGGACTATTCTGATTTATAAGTATTTTTGAGGCATTAAATTAAATTATGAAAGCACAGATACCTTCCTCCTCTTTTGAATTTCTCAAGCTTGTAAAAAAAAACAATAATCGTGATTGGTTCAACGCAAATAAAGATCGCTACATGAAAGAACACGAAGCTATCATTGCTTTTGCAGATGATCTATTAGCAGAAATGAATAAACATGATGAAATAGAAACAGCATCAGGTAAAAAAAGCTTACACAGAATATATAAAGACACAAGATTCTCAAAAGATAAGACACCATATAAAAGCAATTGGAGCGGGAGTTTCAGCAGAGCGACTAAAAAACTCAGAGGCGGTTATTATTTTCATATTGAACCAGGAAATAGCTTTGCTGCCGGAGGATTCTGGGGACCTGATCCGGCTGATCTTAAGCGCATCCGCGAGGAAATAGCGTATGATTCAGCGCCATTGAGAAAGATCATCAAGAGTAAAGAATTTAAGGACACTTTTGGAGAATTACAGGGAGAGCAATTAAAATCAGCACCACAAGGATTCACATCTGATCACAAAGACATTGATCTTTTAAGATTCAAACAATTTCTTCTTGTTAAAAAGTTTAATGATAAAGAAGTTTTAAGTGAGAATTTCCTGAAAGAACTAAACAGCACATTCAAAAAAATGCGTCCTTTCTTTGATCTAATGAGCGAAGTATTAACAACAGATGCTAACGGGACTTCTACGATATAAAAAAACAACATTAATTTTCAGGCATATCATGTTAGATAAAACCAATAACAAAGCACTCAGTTTTATTTTCATAACCGTCCTTATCGATGTGATAGGATTAGGAATTATCATTCCGGTGTTACCAAAGTTAATTGAAGAACTTATCGGAGCTGGCCTGAGCGAAGCTTCCAGATACAATGCATGGCTGGCAGTTGCTTATGGTATAATGCAATTTGTCTTCTCCCCTATTTTAGGCGGATTAAGTGACAGATATGGGAGGCGTCCTGTCTTATTATTGTCCTTGTTCGGACTTGGAGCGGATTATATATTTATGGCCCTTGCGCCAAGTATAGCCTGGCTTTTTGTAGGACGTATCATTGCAGGAATATGCGGAGCAAGCTTCAGCACGGCATCTGCATATATTGCTGACATAAGTACTCCTGAAAAGAGAGCTCAGAATTTTGGGTTGATTGGTGCTGCATTCGGTGTTGGTTTTATTATCGGGCCAACCATTGGTGGTTTATGCGGTGTATGGGGACCACGGATCCCATTTTTTGTCGCTGCAGGATTCTCTCTTCTCAATTTTATCTATGGGTATTTCGTACTGCCAGAATCACTTGATGAAGGACACCGCAGAAAATTCGATTGGAAACGTGCCAATCCAATCGGTTCATTGTTGAATCTTAAACGTTACCCGGTGATCGCTGGATTAGTGATCACTTATTTATTATTATTTATGGCAGGTAAATCGGTTGAATCAACATGGACATTTTACACAATGCTCAAATTCAATTGGAACAGCGTATGGGTTGGAATATCCCTAAGTGTAGTAGGGATCCTGGTTGCTGTTGTTCAGGGAGGACTTATCCGTGTTATCATTCCCAAATTGGGACAAAAGAGATCAGTCTTTACCGGACTTTTTTTATATGTTGGATCATTGATCTTATTTGCTTTTGCAACAAAAGGTTGGATGATGTTTGCTTTTCTGGTTCCTTATTGCTTAGGAGGTATTGCCGGACCGGCACTTCAGGGAATTATGTCGGGACAGGTTCCTCTGAATGAACAGGGAGAGCTTCAGGGTGCCCTCACCAGTCTGATGAGCGTAACCACTGTATTAGGACCATTAATGATGAATAATATGTTTTACTATTTTACAAGAGAAGGAACACCATTTTATTTCCCGGGTGCTGCATTTATTGCAGGTGCCATACTAATGTTTATAGGAATTTTGTTCGCTGTTAAATCACTGAGTAATTACCATCATTCAGTAATCAATCCTGAAAAAAAGTAAACTGGTATCATTTTTTAGCAGGAGGTTCTTATGGAAACAACTGCAAAAGGAATTACCGTTAAGCATTTTTTCATAAAAGATGATGGTAGATTTTTATTAAAACTGAACTGAGAAGACATTCATGGGAGAATTCCTGGAAAAACGGGGTATATGAATATCACCATTATCATAGTGTATCCCATGAAGTTTTATGTGCCTACCGTGGTGCAACCAAAGTTTTGTTGGGTGGCGACAAAGGAGTTATTGTAGATTTTGAAGTAGGTGATGTACTGATCATTCCCGCAGGAGTGGCGCATAAGAACATTGAACCTGATAATACTTTTAAATGTGTGGGAGCATATCCTAAAGGCCAGAATTATGATATGCAATATGGTCATGAATATGAAAGGCCGGCAGCCGATTCAAGGATTAGAAAGGTTGAGTTACCATTAGAAGATCCTGTTTTCGGTAAGTTTGGGCCATTAAAAGAATTCTGGAAGCTTCCTTAACTGAAAGTAAGCTGATAAACAGTTCCTTTGGATTTCAATAACTTAATTTTGCCGTCTATTTGCTCAGACAATAAAAAAATGAGCTGCATACCCAGATTTGCATCCTTCTTCATTTCAAATTTTTTGGGAAGACCTACTCCATTGTCGCCAATGAAAAGCTGGTATTTACCACTTTCATCTGTCTCCAGTGATATATTAATGACCCTTGTTACACTCTTTGCATTAAAGGCATATTTAAGAGAGTTGGTAACAGCCTCATTTAAGATCAGCCCGAGCGGGATCATTTTATCTACATCAAATCGAAGTGATTTATCTATCTGGATATTGAACTGAATGCTTGTATCGCTTTCGCTGTAAGAAGAAATAAGGCTTCGCGCCAGCTTCTGAACGTATGCATTAAAATTGGTGAACTTAAAATCCGCTGTAGAATAAAGCATCTCATGTATAAAAGCCATGGCATTGATCCGGTTTCGGCTATCTTTAATCATACTGAGAAACCGTTCGTCTTTGATGTGCTCAGATTGAAGGTTGAGCAGACTGGAAATAATCTGCATATTGTTTTTTACGCGATGATGGATCTCACGTAAGAGATGATCTTTTTCCTTGACAGTAACAGAAGAATTTTTGAGTTCTTCACCAAGCATATTCACACCGGAAGCAATTGCTTCAAGCACATCTCCGTTATCGCTGATCTGGATCTTCACAGAAAAATCCAATCTAGCATAAGACATTATAACCTCTAATATTTCAGAAGCGCGTTTTTCGGTTTCAGCGTTTTTTTTTAGCATTTATAGCTCCTTTAACCATTTAACTGCTTCCTTTTCTGATTTAAACAACCTTGCAGGGACACGCGGTTTATTCAGGCCCATAAAAAAATTACCGATAACTCTGCTTAAAGGGGATTGAATAATAATTGCAAAGGCAGATACATTACTGTCCCTGTTATTCATTGAAAAAAAATCCCGGGCTTCTTTAGATATTGATTTAATATCCCGTGAATCAATTAATAAGGGATAAAGATTTCCAGGTGACAATGAGTTGACTACTACCGAGTTCTCTTTCGCTTCAGCAAGAGTAACTTCTGCCCGCGGTTTAACTTTTGTACGCGCGATACCATCATTGCCCATCCATGTATAATAAGCTGTTATTTCAGTTACCTGAATGTTTGATGGTATCTCCATATTATCCGGAATATCGCATAAGCTCCTGCCCCACTTTCAGACCTGATTTTTCGATAAGATCCTTTTCAACTGTATATCTTACTTTGTCTTCATCCATCATAAATGATATATGAGTACCTGCGGCAGCATGATCGGTTACAAGTAATGTCTTATTATGCTTAATCGAATTTTTAACGTTCTCAAAAGAATTCATTCCGGAGTTAGTAATATAAATAACCTGGTAACGGGCGCCTTTCTTGTATTTTTCCACTATTATTTTTTTACCTGTCACTTTTTTCTGTGCCATGAAAGTCCTGAGATGAAGCATAGAGAATTCATCTCCGACAACACCTATTTTGAACTCAGTCCCATTGTACTCAATGGGCCATTCAATTAGTTTAGTGAAATTATAGATAAATAATGACTTTTTTTCATATTCCTGCTCTCTGGAGAGTGTACTTTTTTTAATAGAATTACCTGTTTTAGATCGAGTCTTTGCTTTACGCGATATGGTTTCATTAAGCCTTACACTAAGGCTGTCAATAATAGAATCTCTTGATGCTAATTCCCATTTAAGAGAATCATTTAACATATTCAACCTGTTGGTTTCTAAAACTAAAAAAGAATCCTTCTGAATAAGTTTCTTATTTGTTTCTACATATTTTTTTTTGCTCACACAGGATGCAAGGCCAATTATACTAATGGCCACAATAATTATATATGAATAAGACTTCAATTTCATTAAACAAAAATAAAATAATTATATAAAGTTTTAGTTTAGCTGATCTTTTTTATACTAAGAGTCCGGCCGTTAAATTTAAAAGTATCTCCAGCCTTTAATCCCGCAAGAATTAAGCCGATTGGGGATTGCAGAGACACTGCAAAATAAGTTTCCCCGTCAATAGCTATTTTGCCCGCACTAATTGAAATATAGTAATTACCTTCATCAGTAAAAACAAGGCTTCCGGATGAGGCGATTGAGGAGGATCTTCCTCGTTCCAGGTGATTCATAGTCTGAACCAGCTTCTCAGCTTCCATCATTTGGAAGGATAGTTTTTCCTGTTCTAACTGGGCCATTGACCTTCCGGTTTCATGCTTATCCCCTGCGCTGCTTTTACTGTCTTCATTAGCCGAATCCCTGGCTTCTTTCATTGCCGATGAGATCACTTGCAATTTATTCTTGGCATATTCAAGACATTGATCGTAAAGCTTACATTTTAAAAGATCAATATTATCCATTAATATCCTCCTCGTTCTTTACCTTTTTTTCTCCAAAGGCTGTAATAAAAACCAAAGCCAAAGCTAAAATACTGGGTGCTTCCTGCAACGTTTTTACTGAATTGGGTCCAATCATCCAGTGCGAGTTCATAAGGGTCAAAATTCTTATTATAAACGGTGTAGCTTAATGTGGCCCCGATTCCGAAATTTGATTCTATAAGAAAGAAAATGCTCATTTCAGGTTCATAATAAGTGCAGGTATAAGTGGTAGGAAGTACCCTGCTTTTATCTTTTGAAACCAAACCGGAATAATGGGTCCAGTTTTGTCCGATCGCTACAGAAGCAGAATATATCACCCTGTTCTTGTCTCCAATGTACATATCAGCACCTATTCTTCCACCGGCATTGTTTATATACATACTTGCATTATAATCAGGGATCTTATTTTCGGTGATCTTTAACAGTCCATTTTTATAAGTGCCTCCAAGAAAAATTCCCTTATATAAATAAACATTTAAACCTCCGCTCACTTCATAAATGCCAACAAAGCTCTGTTTAAACGAAGAATTACCCAGTGGGTGCGGAACAGTAACTGATACTCTTGGACTCAGTACATAATATCTTTTAGGTGCAGGGGGAGTTTCCTGTTCAACAGCAGGAGGCGCAATGGTTTCTTCTTCTTCCTGGCCATGAGAAATTGCCGGTAAAAAAAAACAGAATAAAAAGAAAATATATAAATAGAATGGTCTCAAAAATCCAAATTTTATGATTTACAAAATTAGTATGTTAATTGGATAATCAACCTAATTTAACCCTTGACGAATCAAGGGTTTTTATGATCAGTGGTCTTGTAGGGAGTCGAACCCCAAACCTTCTCATCCGTAGTGAGATGCTCTATCCAGTTGAGCTACAAAACCTGATCGCTTATAAAAAAGCTCTGCAAAGATAATGAAAACATTAATACCACAAAGGGCATTTGTGAAAAATAATTGAAAAATCCCCTGTATTATTTGATAAATCAGTCATTTAAATAATGATACATTTGCAAGGAACAAAAAACTTAAAACTATGGGATCAATATTTACCACTATTCTGATAGTGTTTGGAGTATTATTATTGCTGCTGTCATTTGTAACTGTTCAGCAAGGTACAATTGGAGTTGTAACCGTATTCGGTAAGTACAGAAGGATCATGCAGCCGGGGCTGAATATGAAGATCCCATTCATTGAACGTGTTTATAAACGGGTTTCTATTCAGCACCGTTCGGTGGAGCTTGAATTCCAGGCAATCACAATAGATCAGGCAAATGTTTACTTTAAAGCCATGCTTCTTTATGCTGTTGTTAACACGGATGAAGAAAGTATTAAGAATGTTGCGTTTAAATTTATTGATGACCGCAGCTTGATGCAGGCTCTTGTCCGTACAATTGAAGGCTCTATCAGAGGATTTGTAGCTACCAAAAGACAATCAGAAGTGCTTTCTTTAAGAAAAGAAATTGTAAATGATGTAAAGGAACAGATAGATCAAACCCTTGAAACATGGGGATATCATCTCCTCGATCTGCAATTGAATGACATTACTTTTGATGAAGCCATTATCAAATCCATGGCGCAGGTAGTTGCTTCAAGCAACTTAAAAGCAGCTGCAGAAAACGAAGGTCAGGCATTACTTATTACCAAGACAAAAGCTGCAGAAGCTGAAGGAAATGCGATCAAGATTGCTGCTGAAGCAGAGCGTTTAGCTGCTCAGCTGCGCGGACAAGGAGTTGCTTTGTTCCGTGAAGAAGTCGCCAAGGGTATGAGTCAGGCAGCCAAAGAAATGCAGCAAGCCAACCTTGATACTTCAGTGATCTTATTCTCGATGTGGACAGAAGCAATTAAAAATTTTGCAGAATATGGCAAAGGAAATGTGATCTTCCTTGATGGCTCAAGCGATGGAATGCAGCGTACCATGCAGGAAATGATGGCTATGAATAAACTTATGGATCCTCAAAGCCCCCAGGGAAAACAAAATAAGAATTAGGATTTAGGATAAAAAAAGAGCAATTTTTCAAGGGGAAAATAGCTCTTTTTTTTATTTCTTAATTATTCTCGCAATGCTGTTACCCATTTTCAGAAAATACATCCCTGTTTCAGTATTTGTTAGATCAAGGATAAAAGTCTTCTCATCCTTTTTACCCTCAACAATCAATCTTCCGGTAATATCATATACAGAGAACTCTCCTTGTACTTCACTTGTAATCTGGAAGATCCCGTTAGATGGATTTGGATAAACATTAAAAACTTCATTATCATTTTCTTTTATTGAAGTGCTTAAAGATGGATCGTAAAAGAAATCAATTATTGAACCCATCATTGAATTTCTCTGAGCAGCATTATAAACCGTTTCGAAGGGAAATGCCCAATGTACAAGCTTTCCCACAGATGAACCACCAGGAAAAATGCCTGAATAATGCATAGTAGATACTTCATTCACGCTGCAATATGTCATATCCCCTATTCCACCGTTCAAGGAAAACACATCCGGATAATCAACATTATAAGTACCGTGTGTACCATTGTCAAACTGAACAGAATCAATCGAATAAAATGAGTTCTGGGTAACTGAATTATAACATGAATTTGCTGTGCCTCCGTTTGGTGCATCATCCACGTAAAATACTTTCAGGTAATTGTTATAAAAATCCTTATCATTTGTACTGCCCAGCTGATCAAGATCCCATCCTATCTCTGCCCCTGAAACAAACAAATTTCCACCGTCCTGAAGATATTGTTTAACAATCGTCTGCTCAGAATTGCTGAATGTTTCATTGGCAGAACTTTCTTCACCGAGAATATAATCAACAGCATAATAATCCTGTATATCAATTAATCCTGATGTGAGAGCTTCGTTGCTGCAGGATGAAAAACCTTTCATTTTATTCCAGATCGCATTTCCATGCTGAATGCAGAAATTATAAGTGTTTCCTGCCGATGCTCTGTCGAATCCATTTACGATCAACAAACTGTCAGGAAGTATTGAGGTCGTTGCCGCAAGAACTTCCGAAATAGAAGATGTTACATTATATGTCTGATTGAATGCTTCAATTTTCACAAAATATATCTGATCAGCTGACAGGCCGGTTAGCTGTAAATTTGATTTAACAAGCGTTACAGGAGAAGTAAAACTACTTCCGTTCGTACTTGTATAAATTTTATAATGTGTTGCATCAGCATCATTCGCTACAAAAACTTTTATAGATGAAGAACTTAGTCTTGTTACAGCAAACGTAATCGGTTTATCAAGAGAAGTGACAGCAGTACTATATGGATATTGTGGGTTTGCCATTGTTCCTTCATCACTTAGCAAACCATTCAAGATTGATGATTGAAGAATATTCTTAATAGTGGTAGGTGTTCCATTATAAACAACCGCATTTTGAACCAGCCTTATTCCATGACTATAGTCCATATAAGTATCAGAATGAATATTACTTAATGGCTGGATGGCAGTGCCGTTTGTATAATGCCAACCGTAAATCACAACACGATTCGCGGCTGTATAAATTGAATTACTAATTACAACATCTTTTTTGTCACCTGAAACCAAATTCCCTAACGGAAACGTTCCAGCAACTGCATTACGTTGTCCTTCTACAGTTGTATTATGCTGATCAAAAACCGGTACGGTCGTCATTCCTGATCCTGCAGAGATAGTTGAAGGAGATAATTTAACTGATGCTGCTGACCAAATATCATTCACCATCTTTCTTGTTGGTAATGTGCAGCCTGTAAGATCTGCGATCTGTGTAGCGAGCATCGGACTCATGGGACAAAGAAAATAATTGGTATCACAACCAACAGCCAAATAATCAGGTATCACATAATAAGTCACAGACTGTGTTACTCCTGAGATAACTGCAGAACTAGTAACAGGTTTCATATTACGATAAAAATCCGGGATGTTTCCATTGGATATTTCTGTAAATATCATATTCTCTCTTGACGTAAGGGATAGACTTCCTGAACTTATTGTTGCAACAAACTGGCTGCCGGTTAATGCGGATGCGCTGCGAGGAGGAAGATTCAATGTTTGAGAGAACGCTGAAATGATATTTATAAGAGCAAAGCTTAGGAGTAAGTGTTTTTTCATTGATCAAATATAAGGAACTTTCTTACAGACAGAGACCTTAGTGGTTGGTCTCCAGGGAAACACAACTTCGTAGACAGAAGATCCTTCGGCTGCGCTCAGGAGGACAGGCTGCCGAAACTGACCTTATTACTAAATCGTGAACTATCATAATAACCAGAGCTGTTAAAAACAAAAAAACCACAGCTCTTTCGAACTGTGGTTTAATTATGATCTAAAATTAATTAGAATTGTTTACGAGGGCGTTTTTCTCTTGAAAAATTACTCTTTCTGTCTCCGCCTGTAGATTCACTTCGTGAAGTTTCGGTTCTTGAAGAACTGCGCTCGCGATCACTGTATGATTTACGTTCACCAAAGCTCTTTTCAGGACTTCTTTCTCTTCTTTCTGCACCTCTGTCTCCACCAAAGCTTCTTCTCTCTCCACCGCCAGAACTTCTTCTGTCTCCTCCTCTATCGCCACCAAAGCTTCTGCGTTCTCCACCACGGTTACCACCTCTGTCGCCACCGAATGAACGTCTCTCTCCACCACCGTATCCGCCACGGCTTCCACCGCGT
>JAJTCJ010000124.1 GCA_021323165.1 Bacteroidota bacterium
CCGGTCTTCGGGAATTTTCTCGTTGTATTCTGAAAGTTTTTTCTTTAGAGAACGAGTCAGTTCATTGTCTGTCATTAGCTGATAATAATTATCAGGGCCGATCCAGGCAACAAATACAAGTAAAGCAGCGCTCAGTGCTGCAATACTTAAGATTTTAGATGGTGTTTGAGGTTTCATGAGTTTATGGTTTAAATTGTGATCTGTAGCTGAGATGCAACAATTTTATTTATTCCATAAATATTCTGAAAGGAAAAAAGAAAAACTCTAAATACTGTTATAACAAAGCCAGTTTAGAAAGATTACAAGCACTGCCTGTAAGATCATTGCTCCATCAAGGATCCCATAATGATAATGTTTAATATCTTTTATTCTTTCGCTCTTTATAAAAAGAATAGTACTTATTCCCGAAATAAAAAAAGCCAGAATAAAACCTATCTTAAATGAAAAGAAATAATAATGGATAAAGCTTATCCCCATAAACAGGATCAAAGCATAGATTGCCAGGTTTCGGGCTCTCTTCTCTCCTATCATTAAAGGTAAAGTCTTAAGTCCGCTTTTTTTATCGCCTTCCATATCTCTTATATCAAATGGTACAGTTATAGCAAAAACAAACAGACATCTTTCAAGCATCATTAATAAAATATTATCGGATGTTATATTAATAGAGGCTTCCACAGCCGGCAGTATAATACTTGTTAAAGACCAGACAATTGAAATAATGAAGATCTTGATCAGTGGGATCTCGCGAAGACGAAAGATTCTGTTTCCCTTTTTATAGACAGGAAACGAATAAAGGAAAGTAATTGCACCCAATGGGAACAAAGTAACCAGGACCTTCCATTTTGCAAAACAAGCAGCAATAATAAATCCCGCTACCGAACCGAAAAAAATAAAATAGAAAAGCTTTAGGTTTTTAGCGATCCAGCCGAACTTCTCTTCTTTTAAAGTCTCTTTGTAGAAGAAAACTACCATAAACTTATGGAGATTGTATTCGAACATCGTGGCAAAGAAAATTAAAAACAAGTAGGGATGCAGTGTAGGTTTCATCCCGAGAAGAACCTGGGCTTCAATAGTAAACAATACAGCAGCGATCGAAATGAACAAATTACTGTAAATAAGAAAATCGACCGAACGCCTTAAAAAGTGTAGCATGTTTTTTTAATCTCAATACAAAATTACTTGTTATTACTGTATGACGAAGTTTATACCATATAAATTCCTGATTTTAACGTTCATTCTCCTGTCAGGAACCATGCATGGTCAGGATAAGTCGAAAAGGAAGAAATTTATTCCTGACATACCTCATAAAACACTGTGGCAAAAATATATGTGGCCGCACAGGCTTGCTACTTACTTCATTATTAAAGAAAAGCCGAAAACATACGATACAACTTACATTAAGTCATATTCTAACCGTTTGATAATTACAATTCCCGTTTCTTTCCGTTTAATGCATTTTGACATAATTAATCCTGGGAGTAATAAATACCTGCAATATGCACCTAATTACCGGTATGATGTGGGAATAGGAATCAGCTCTAAATGGGCTACTTTTATTACAAATACCGGCATCGTATTTTTTAATTCAAGAAACAACGAACGCGGAGTAACCCGTTATAACGACTTTCAAATTAATCTTTACGGAAAAAGATTTACTTCTGATATTACTTATCAGCATTACAGAGGATTCTATGTAGCAAACTCAAAGGATTTCAATTATAATGGCTCCGGACCATTTGAGGTTAGGAGTGATATAAAGGCTACACTATTTGTCAACAGCACATATTATATTTTCAACAGCAAAAAATTCTCTTATCGAAATTCCTTTGCATTCACTGAAACACAGTTAAAAAGCTGCGGATCATTTCTACTTGGACCTTATTACAGTCTTTTTGGTGTAAGAGCTGATTCAAGTATCGTTTCGCAAAAATTTGCACCATATTTTGACACATTATCAAATATAATTGAAGGTAGTGTTCAATCATTTGGAGTGTCCGCGGGATATATCCATACGTTTGTACATCACAAAGCATATGCAACGATATCAATAGTTCCCGGAGCAGGATTAGATATGACAACGTATGACAGGACAGACAATACAACTTACAAAAGCGGATTAAAACCGGCAGGAAAAGTAAATTTCAGAGTAGGTTTGGGGTACGATACAGGAACTATTTATATAGGAGTAATGGGAGTTTACGACTATTTCAATAATTTCAGTGAAACTCACCACGCCTTCAATTACAGTACAGGGAAAGCTATGGGTTATGTGGGCTACCGTTTTAAATATAACAGGACAGAAAGAAAAATACTCCGGAGATTGAGTCTTATTGACTATCCGGGTGATCCTAGAAACCAATAATTACTTAATTTCTATTTCATCTATAAAGACAAATGCATCTTCTCCTGCACCCTGATGCCATTCAGGCAGCTTTCCATAATTAATTGCTTCAACTTTAACATAGCGCGCTTTAACCGGAACAGGTAATGTTTTTGAAAGCCTGTTAACTTGAACATCATAATTATCTGCAGAAACATTGTTTTGAACTTCGACAAGGTCAGTAAAGTTAATTCCATCCATAGAAAATGAATATTTCACTTTGGAAGGAAACACAATCCAGGACCTGGTATCCTGTAAATAGCCTGAAATTATAGTTTTAACCTGCTGAGCTTTCAACAGATCTATAATCGCAACAAAATCCTGACTTTGATATCCTTGCCAATCTCCTTTACGCCAATTCTCTGTCCCATTCAATCCATCGATAATTCCTTCATCGCCTCCTGCTGTATATTGAGGATTATATTTTGATTCTATTCTGATCTTCCAATGATTTGGCCGTTTGTGAAAGATCGCCATAACCGTATCACTCCTATTCCCATTATTATCACAAAATGCATACACCTTTATAGTTTTGTTTACTGACAGAGGAGTGGAATAAAATTCATAACTACTTTTATTTCCATCCGCGTCTGAAGTATAATAATATATTTTATTCGCACTTACCGGAGATGAAATTTGTACTTGTAAGCTATCATCAAAAACCCTTTTTGACGAATTTATACTCGGAACAGGAACAATCTTAAAATCAGGTGCGGAATTTAAGTGTGACATCCAATCATTGGCCAATAACGATGATGGTTTCGAACTCATTTCAAAAGTCATTTTTTCACCATTCATTATTGAACTATATGAAATAAAATTGTTTGACATTTCTTGTTCTCCTATTTTCTTTGAAACAACATAATAATTCTTATCTGAGAGATTGGATGCCTGAACTTCATAAGACTTTCCATTTTCGAGATGAATTTTAACTTTATTAAAAGAAGGAGTTCCGAGAATAAACTTATCAGTCCCAGGAGTAACCTGATAAAGAGCCATAGCATTCAAAACATACCATGCACTCATTTGGCCGCAATCTTCATTTCCAATAAGTCCGTCAGGAGAGGTTTTATAAAACTCTTTCATTATCTGATGAACACGATATTCCGTTTTGGAAGGCTTATTAACATAGTTATATAAATAAGTCATGTGGTGACTTGGTTCATTTCCGTGAGCATATTGCCCAATCAGGCCCGTTATATCAACTTGTTCCCTCCCAGTTGTTTTTTGAGGTGCAGTAAAAAGTTCATCAAGTTTACTCTCACATTTTTGCTTACCACCCATCATTTCTATCAACCCCGGAATATCCTGTGGTACAAAAAAGGAATACTGCCACGAATTACCTTCAGTGAAATTATTATTCACTTCACGCGGATCAAATGGATTAACCCATCCTCCATTCTTTTTCTGACGCATATACCCTGAAGCAGGATCAAAAACATTTTTCCAGTTTTGTGAACGCGAAAGAAAATAATTATAATCTTCCTGCTTATTAAGAATCATAGCCATTTGCGAGATACACCAATCGTCATAAGCATATTCAAGTGTCTTTGAAACACTTTCATGTTCATCATCCATACTAATAAATCCATTTTGTTTATAGGCGTTTAGTCCTAAATGGTCTAGCATTGCACTATGCTTGCTTGCCTGAAAGGCCTTTTCATAATCAAACCCTTTAATGCCTTTCACCATTGCATCAGCAATCACACTAACGGAGTGATAGCCGATCATGCAATCTGTTTCATTACCTGCGAGCTCCCATACAGGCAACCTGCCTCCCTGTTCATATTGAGCAAGAAATGTACTTATGAAATCTGCTGTGCGCTTCTGATCAATTATTGTGTAAAGAGGATGAGCGGCACGAAAAGTATCCCATAAAGAAAAAACTGAATAATTAGTAAATCCTTCAGCTTTATGGATCTTATTATCTCTTCCGCGGTAGTTACCATCAACATCCATATTCACATTAGGCTGGATCATTGAATGATACAATGCGGTATAAAAGATCTTCAATTTATCTTTATCAACATCTGTTACTTCAATCTTTCCTAATTCCTTATTCCAAAGAGTTGCTGCCTCTTTTTTTATTTTTTCAAAATCCCATCCTTTTAATTCTGCTTCAAGATTTTTTCTTGCTCCTTCTATGCTTACGGTTGAGACGCCAACCTTGACTAAGATCACAGGATTAATCTTCGTATTGAACTGAAGACACATTATATCTCCATTTGCAACAGTATTCATTTTACCTTCACCTTGCCACTTACCAATACCATTTTGTGATAAGGCAATCTGGAAGGGAGCTGAGAATTCAATTACAAAATAAATATGCTGATCATTCGCCCATGCACGACTCCTGCGCATACCTTCCAATCGTGTGGAACTAACACTATCTAATTTTGATTCAAGTGTTCTGTCTCTCAAAGCGAGATCGATTACAACATTTCCGTTGGATAATGCAGGAAATTTATATTTATGAAATCCCACACGAGTGGTAGATGTCAATTCCACTTCGATATTATCTTCCAGCTTTAAAGAATAATATCCGGCTGAAGTTTTTTCATTTTTATGAGAAAATTTTGATTTGAAAACATTCAGATCAAGAGACGGAGCGCCCTGAAACGGCATCAAGAGAATATCACCATAATCACTGCAGCCTGTCCCGCTTAAATGAGTGTGAGAAAACCCGTAAATGACCGAATCACTGTAATGGTAGCCGCTGCAGCCATCCCAACTACCGTCAATCCGCGTGTCAGGAGAAAGCTGAACCATTCCAAAAGGCACAGTAGCACCAGGGAATGTGTGACCATGACCTCCGGTTCCGATCATCGGATCAACATATTGCGCATAATTATTTTGGGCAGTGATAGTGAAAGATAAACTCAAAAAGAATAAAACGGCTGCTTTATTTAACAAAGACTTTATTAAGCAGGGATTTTGCATGATACCTTATTTAGTAATAAAATGTTTAGCGTAATTAACTTTTCTTTTATCCAATAATCCGGAATGAAGATTCAAACGTGTAAGAAAATTCTTAAAATTTTTATTTTCTGTCTTTGTCCATAAGGTTTCTGATAAAGCACTCATTCTCGGCATTGACATATATTCAACCTGTTTAAAATTCAATATATATTCAGTCCATACATTTCCCTGTGCACCTAAAATAAAATTCTGTTCAGATATCGAAAGTGATTTAGGCGTAGGATCATAATTATAAACTGAATCCACAGGATTAAAACCTCCAATTGCCAATGGCTCTTTACTTCTGTCCTTAACCTGATAGTGATCAAAATAACAGGGCTTGCCAGGCGTCATAATAACATTATGCTGCTGCTTAGCCGCTGCAATTCCACCTTTAGTACCTCTCCAGCTCATTACCGTTGCATTGGGAGCTAAGCCTCCTTCAAGAATTTCATCCCAGCCAATTATCTGACGACTATTTGAATTTATATATTTTTCTATTCTCTTAATAAAGTAACTTTGGAGTTCATTCTCGTCAGCAAGATGTTCATCTTTAATCCTTGACTGGCATTTCTGACATTTTTTCCATCTTACTTTCGGACACTCATCTCCTCCAATATGAATATACTTTCCAGGAAATAATCCGATCACTTCTGATAGAATGTCTTCTATAAAATGAAACGTGCTATCATTACCAGCGCAATAAACATCATCAGAAACACCCCAAGTTGTATATGTTTCGAATGGCCCGCCTGTGCATGAGTACTGAGGATAAGCAGCCAGTGCAGCTAGAGAATGCCCCGGCATTTCAATCTCCGGAACAATGGTTACATGACGAGCTTCTGCATAAGCCACTATTTCTTTTATATCTTCCTGTGAATAAAATCCACCATGGGGCTTACCGTCATACTTTACACCCGGTAAAGGTTTTCCTCTTGTATCCACAGGCTTTCCAACAACAGTTTCTTTTCGTTGAGAAGAGATTGTTGTAAGCAGAGGATATTTTTTGATTTCGATTCTCCATCCCTGGTCATCTGTCAGGTGCCAATGAAATACATTCATTTTATACATTGCCAGATAATCAATGTATTTTTTGACTTCTTCTTTCGTAAAAAAGTGACGGCTGCAATCCAGGTGCATTCCTCTCCACTTATACCTTGGAGAATCAAAGATCTGAAAGTTAGTGACATTAATTCTCTTACTTCCTTCTAAAGGCAGCATTTGCAGCAAAGTTTGTAAGGCATAAAAAGAACCGGCTCCGGCATTAGATCTTATACTGATTCCTTTCTTTGTTACTTTCAGATCATAAAATTCAGGATCAGGAGATTCAGTAGAGTTTGATAAGATACTTAAGAATGATATAAAGTTTTTGAAGGGAGGATATGTTGGATCAATTCTAACATCGATATCATAATTTTCTTTCAGATAATTTTTAAGATAGTTAGCTTCGAAGAGATCTTTACCTGCTACAATAACAGTGGTATCAGACAATGAAAAATAACCAGAGTTAACTGAAATGTAATTAGGCTGTGGAATAATAGGTAATACAGTCTTCTCTTCCTGTGCTGTTAAAAACTTTACAGCTATTGACAGTATAAAAAAAAATCTTATTTTCATTTTATCTGAATTGATAATTCACTCCTTTAACCTGTGTTAATAAGGTAGGCAAAGCATCAGTTGCGACAGCTCTTCCATCTAATTTAGGAGCCACGGGAGAAAATTCGGCAAGATATTCTTCAATCACATCATGCAGCATGATTCCCTGTGATACAGAATTGTGCGTGTTTCTCATTCTGCATAACATATTATCAGGATCTCCATCGCGTTCGCAAGCAACCATTGTATATGTTTTCTCCAGATCGATCTGTTCTCCTTTAATGCAAACTTCCTGAACACGTTTTCCTTTCTCATTTCCAATCGTGAAAGTCACCTGCATGCCATTAAATCTGACAAACCATCCACCGAATCGTTTAGTAGGATCTTTTGCAAATGCATTCTCAAGTTCAGACTCAAGCCAGTTCCAGATCTGTTTACCTTTTACATCTGTTTTCACTTCAGAGTTAACAGGCAGCATGCTCCATAAATAATCTTTGGTGATATCCGCTAAACCCGTAACAGGATCCGGGACTAAAGGAGGACAAAAACGAAAACCATTTGAAACAGCAATGTCAGTTTTCATCTTCCACATTACAGCATCTGTGATCAGATTATCCATTGGAGTTTCGATGATATAATATCTTTCCAGAGTCGTCCTGGTCTGGCCTATCACTTCACTCAACACTTTTTTATATGGCTTTTTAGTACGATCCACCATTCGCTGCATCTTTTCATCAGCAGGATATCTTTCCGGATCAACATCAATCAACTCATATACTTCATCTTTTATTTTTCCATTTTCCATAACAATATCCAGCTTACCAACAAATGAGGCGAAGGCCCCGGGTTCAGTCACCTTAGTATATTTACCCTGCAAAGGTTCACGTATCCTTTCATGCGTATCTGCTCCAAGGATATAATCCACTCCTTCCGCACAAGGTTCGTTTGAAAGATGCAGCTGTTGTGCAAGTCCCATGTGAGACAATACAAATACCATAGTGCAACCGTGTTGTTCTCTTAATATCTTAACATATTTAGCAAGATCCTTCTCAGGCTTTGTAAATTTTATTCCTTTGGAATATGCCGGTGATTGTCTGACCGGAGTTAATGGATCATTATATCCCACAAAACCGATCTTCGTTCCGCCAAGATTAAATATCTGATAAGGCGGGAACAATGTGTCATGATCAAGATCATCGTTATGAAACATATTTGCGCACACTTTTGCAGCAGAATAATTATTCATATCACGCATCAACATCTCCTTACCATAAACAACTTCCCAATTACCGGGTAGTACAAGATCATAATTTAATTTATTCACAAGCGGAACTATTGCCTGTCCTTGTGTTAGAGAGGCAATACCGCTTCCCTGAAAACAATCACCACCATCAACAACAAGAGTATTTAAAGGATTTTGTTTTCGAAGTTCATTTAACATTGTACTCAGTGTAGCAAAGCCCCCTCTTTTCTTGTATACTGCTTTTCCATTCTCCCAGAAAAATTCATCATGAATATCCAGCTGACCGTGAATATCCGAAGTATGCAGAATGGTATATCGTTGTGCTTTGCCGTTTATAATTGCAGGATTTTTTATTATCTCTTTTATTTTTCCCTCATCCTGTAGCCAATAAGATAATGCCGGTCCAAGACCAAGTCCTATAGCACCTAAACCCGCATACTTTATAAAATCCCTTCGCTGATATCCGTGATCTTTTTTCTTTTCCTTTTCATTTTCCAAAGGAGTATGATGACAATCACAGCCACATGAAGGATCATTACATTTTTCGTTATTCATAACACTTCGAATGAAATTAAAACAGATTTAAATAAATTAATGTGGAAGCTTGTCTTTTATAACTCCATACATATATGTCCCGAAAATTGCGCTTAAAAGAACGACTGCAATTACTAACAAGCCGCTCCCTATCAATGCGAACAAGGGTCCCGGGCATGCACCTGTCATTGCCCATCCCAGACCGAACATTAATCCACCGAAAATATTCCCTTTTGAAAATTGTTTTGGAGCAATTACAATTGGTTCGCCTTTGATAGTTTTAACATTGTATTTTTTTATGAGCCAGACAGAGATCATTCCTATGATAACTGCCGAACCAATTATCCCATACATCTGGAAAGCCTGAAAACGAAACATTTCCTGAATGCGAAACCATGAAATCACTTCTGCTTTTATAAGTATAACTCCGAAGAAAAATCCGAGAAGCAAGAATTTAAATTTTGTCATTTTGAATGTTATTTGTTAAAAGTTAAAGATTATTTGTTGCTTATAAGCTCATTATCCATGGTAAAATAAACCATGTCATTGCGAGTCCTCCCACAAAAAAACAAATAGTTGCAACAAGTGAAGGGAACTGCAAATTAGATAATCCCATAATGGAATGTCCCGAAGTACATCCGCCTGCGTAGCGTGTTCCAAAGCCTACAAAGAAACCTCCGACAACCATTAGAATAAATCCGCGCAAAGTAAGCAGCTCACGGAAATTAAAAATATCGAGAGGAATTAATCCTGAATAATTTTTTACGCCCATTGCATTCAGATCAGCAACAGTACTTTCGGAGATGCGGACAGGATCCAGATTCTGAAAAAAGTATCCTGCTACTAAACCTCCAAGAATAATTCCAAAGGCGAATATCATATTCCATGACTCAGCTTTCCAGTCGTATTTAAAAAACTCAGCTTTTGTAGGAATACATGCTGCACATATATGCCGAAGAGATGATGAAATACCGAAAGTCTTATTTCCAAGTATTAGCAGAGTCGGAACCATCAGTCCGATCAAAGGACCGGAAACGTACCAGGGCCAGGGTTGTGTTAAAATATTCATTTTTTTATAGTTTGTGGTTTTTAGTTTTGTGGTGGTTAATTTGTCTATTGTTCAATTGCCTACTGCCTATTGTTTTTATTTTTTCTTTTGCTTCTTCTTAAATTCTGCAATCGGACCAAATGGACCAAACTTATGCTGCTCTTCAGTAAATTTATCAGCATAAGGTCCGAAGGGATGATCGTCAGGCTTTCCACTTATCTTTGGCCAATCGGAAGATAGATCCTTGTCAGGATGTTGTTGGGAATTAACGTAAGCTGCAACATCCCATGCTTCTTCATCTGAAAGCTGTGGAGAATCATAAGTGACACCAAAAGGCATATTTGATTTTACATATCCTGCACATGACAAGCATTTTTGAATATAGATCAGTTTACCTTTCTTCGGATCAGCAGGATGATCAGTAAAAGTTAATTCTGTTAATCCGGCACCTTTTGGTTTTTCTCCTTTAATTACATCCTTTCCTAACCAAAGAATATAAGATTTAATAGCCTGCATTTCATTACTCATTGTATCCAGGGCTTTTCCATTCAGACTTCTTTCAAAACAATCATTGATTCGTTTGTAAATATCTTCAAGCTTTCCTGAGCGTTCACGGAATTTAGGATAAGTAGAAGCAACTGCACTATAATTATTTCCAAATGGTTTAGTGCCGGCATCGAGATGACAATTCTGGCAATTCATTCCATTGCTCGTATGTTGAATAATTCCTTTCGGACCGAGATAATAAGCAGTGTTGGCAATCAAAGCTCTTCCATACTTTATAAGTTTACCCTGAGCATCATCAGGAATAGTCAAGGTATCGGGAGCCACCCATACATCAGTCAAAAGCTTCGGTTCCATTTTAGCTTCAGGAGGATTAGCTGCAATTTCTTTTGAAGATTGATATATTTCAGGAACACCACAGAAATTAATGTAGACCAGAGCGGCAACAAGTAACATTAAACACACAATAACATTTAATAGTTTAGAAACTACATCCAGCAATTTATGTTCATTCCTGTTCTTGTCTTCCATTTATTTAATTTCTTTCCATATCAATGATGCAGCTCCCAGTAAGGCAGCATCATTCTCTTTTAGCTGTGAAGGAAGTATCTTAATTTTATTTTTATAAATACTCAATAAATGATTTTCAAAACTTTCTTTTGTAGGTTTGAAAATAAAATCTCCTGATAGTGCAAGTCCA
>JAJTCJ010000020.1 GCA_021323165.1 Bacteroidota bacterium
GAGTGAAATTTTAAACAAATAAAGATGTTCAAGAATTGCTGGAATTTTATTTCTGATGTGGGTTGTTATTCTGAATTAGATCATTCAGAACAAAGAAGATTGCAGTTGCTCAACAGGCTGAACGCAATTTCTTTTATTGTTTTGATCTTTTATATGATTGTTGAGATCGGATTGGATGTTTATGTCTTCATCCCCTATCTCATATTTATGCTGTCGCTTGTACTTGTTACATTCGGTTTACTCTACAAAAAACATTATCGTACGGCAAAGAATTTTTCAGTTATGGCTCTTGCCGGTTGTATAATCTTTTTTTCTATAAACACAGGTGATTCATGGAGTGAAGTTTTATTTATTCCGCTTACAGCAATGCCGTTGATCATCTTCCGTCATAAGAAGATCTCTGTTTTTTATCTTATAATAATTCTTTTGTTAACGGTTGCTCTGAGATTCACAAAAGAATATTTTGATCCGTTGCTGCATCTGAATGGGGATGAGATAGGACTTTTCAGAGCGATGAACCTTATGACAGGAATTGTGATCACTTATTTTATTATCTATTACTTTAAGAAAGCAAATGAAACGTTTGAAAACCAGCTGCTGGATATGAATGCTGTAGTGAGTGAAAAGAACAAAGCCATTACTGATTCTATAAATTACGCCAGACATATTCAAAACGCGATCCTTCCTTCCCAGCGATCTTTTAAAAAAAATTTCAGGGATGCTTTTATTCTATACAAACCCAAAGATATTGTAGCAGGAGATTTTTACTGGATGTATGCAAACGGAGACAAAATTTATTTCGCTGCCGCTGACTGCACCGGACACGGAGTTCCTGGGGCAATGGTAAGTGTGATCTGTGCAAATGCACTTAATCGGACTGTGAAGGAATTCGGGATCAGTGATACTGGAAAAGTATTGGATAAAGTCAGAGAACTTGTTATTGATACATTCATTTATGAAGATACAGATACAAAAGTTAATTCAGTTAAAGACGGTATGGACATATCTCTTTGTTGCCTGGATCTTAAATCAAATGAATTGCAATGGAGCGGTGCAAATAATCCGTTATGGATAGTAAGAGATAATAGCTTGATTGAATATAAACCCGATAAACAGCCCATAGGCAGAGTTGATAATCCGAAGCCTTTTAAAACCCTGACAATTCAATTACAAACTAATGATAACCTTTTTATTTTCACTGATGGATATGCAGATCAATTTGGAGGCGAAAAAGGTAAAAAATTTAAATACTCACAGTTAAAAGAGCTTGTAATACGATTAGGAAAAGAAAAAGCCGCAGATCAATCAAATCAATTGGACGAGATGCTGGAAAGCTGGAAAGGTAAACTGGAACAGGTAGATGATATCCTTCTCATAGGAATCAAGATCTGATTATTCCGGTAAGAGAAAAATTATACTTATTCTGAAAAAAAACATACTTTAGCGAACATGGAAACAGCCACTGAAACGAAGAATTTTTTTATACTCTATAAACCAAAAGATATAGTAAGCGGAGATTTTTACCATGCTTTAGCTCATAAACCGACTGGAAGTAAAAATGAATTATTTTACATGTGCACCGCTGATTGTACGGGGCATGGTGTACCGGGAGCTCTTATGAGCATGATGGGAATATCCAGATTGAATGAATCCATCATCGAACGTAATTTGATTCATCCCAATGAGATCCTGGATAATATGAGAACTGGAATTATTGCTTCGCTTAATCCGGAAGGAAGTATTGAAGAAAGTAAAGATGGAATGGATTGCGTGCTTTGCGCTTATGATTTTGAAAAAATGGAACTTGAATTTGCTGCTGCAAATAATCCTTTATGGCATGTCAGAAATGGACAGGTAACGGAATACAAACCTGATAAAATGCCTGTTGGAAAATATGGAGGAGAAATGAAACCATTTTCCCTCCAGAAAGTAAGTCTTCAAAAAGGTGATATCATCTATACATTTACAGATGGCTTCGCTGACCAGTTTGGAGGAGAAAAAGGAAAAAAATTCAAGTATAAACAACTTCAGGAAACTCTTCTAAAAAATTGTAATCTTTCAATGGAAGATCAAAAGCTTCTGCTTGAGGATGTTTTCGAAAAATGGAGAGGCAATCTGGAGCAAATTGATGATGTCCTTATAATCGGGGTTAAAATATAAACAACTGACAATCAGCTATTTCCACTGCCTATTTTCACTCAAACCTTTCTCGATCACAACAATCTGATAACCAACAACTTAAAAACAAGTTTATGGCTTTGTCGGGCTATTCAGAACCTTTATAGCCAATTCGGTTTTATTCATCTACACTTTATTAACAGTCGTAGTGTATTGTAAATCAATCGTCTAAATAATGATTGTTAATAACTCTAATGGGCGAATGTTTCGTATCTTTGTTATCCACCAAATCAAAATACGGTCATCTTAAGAAAAAAGGTTTGACGATTGAAGGGTTAGCAATGGTTGATCCTAAGAAGAAAAAGCATGTTATTAAGATAAGCCGTCCATTAGTTTTTGATAATCGTTTATTACCAAAAAAGTTTGAAGGACTTGATATAAAAACAAATATTAAAATGAGTGATGATATGCCTACTGAATTTAATGTAGACAGATCACAACCAGAGTGGTTCAAATTACAGTACATCTGGGCTCCTGAGCGTTTCGAAAAATATGTTGATCGTTGTGAAAAAGAGATCAAAGCTCAGTTAAATGATCCTATGTTAACTAAGAAGGAACTTTTAGACGCATTATGCTTCGGTAACTTCGAAGAACATAAATCAAAAAGCATGCAATTGATCAAAGAAGGTAAATTGCCTGCATATCGCGAAAACTAAGGTATAAATAAGGGTTAGACATTAGTTTTAATTAAGCTCTCCGTTTTTACGGAGAGCTTTTTTTTTATATTTGTTTCACTCTATGTGTGCGGTCACTCTGAGCTTGTTGAAAAGGGTGCGAAAGCTGACCCAAATGTTTCGACAGGCTCAACATGACAACACACAAAAACTGCGTATCGATTCACAATTTAAAATAAACCAATGGACGGACATATCAAATCATCAACATCAAACGGAATAGCAACAATTACATTTTTTCATCCTCAAAGCAATTCAATGCCCGGAGCATTACTTCGTGAGCTTGCTGCAGAGATCACCAAAGCCGGGAAAGATTCAAATGCAAAAGTTATTGTTCTTCAAAGCGAAGGTGATAAAGCATTTTGTGCAGGCGCCTCCTTTGATGAACTAATCTCCATAAAAGATCTTGAAAGAGGAAAGAAATTCTTTTCAGGTTTTGCTATGGTGATTAATGCCATCAGAACCGCTCCTAAATTTGTTATTGCAAGAGTTCAGGGTAAGGCTGTTGGTGGCGGAGTTGGAATTGCCAGTGCAGCTGATTACACACTTGCGGTTGATTCTGCATCCGTAAAGCTTAGCGAGCTGGCGGTTGGAATAGGTCCTTTTGTTGTTGGTCCGGCAGTTGAAAGAAAAATAGGTAATTCTGCTTTTACATCTCTTTCAATAAATGCAACAGAATGGCAAACTGCTCAATGGGCGAAGGAAAAAGGATTATATGTTGAAATTTTTAAAACAACAGAAGAATTAGATACCGCCATTTCTGCTTTAGCCGACAAATTATCAAGGTCTAATCCCGAAGCAATGGAAATGCTGAAAAAAGTATTTTGGAGAGGGACAGAAAACTGGGATACACTATTAATTGAACGCGCTGAAATGAGTGGGAAACTTGTCCTTTCTGAATTCACGATCAATGCTATCAATAAATTCAAAGCCAAAGCGTAACAATTAGCTTAAGATATTCAGTATGCGTGCGCTGTCATTCTGAGCGTGTCGAAGAATGTGGGTTAGCATTATTCAAAAAAAACAGCCTTCGCATTAATTGCAAAGGCTGTTTTTTCTTTTTCGGAATTACAAGTTCTGGATCCAGTTAATGACCTCATCTTTTGTCTTTCCTACTTTTTGCTGAAGTCTTCCAACCAACTCATCATCTTTCCCTTCTTCGTACTTCAGATCATCATCTGTAAGATCAGCATATTGCTGCTTAATTCTTCCCTTCACTTCGTTCCAAGTTCCTTTGAACTTCAATTGTGTGCTGCTAGTTCCCATTGTTTTATTATTTTGATTCTCTGATATATTTAAAATAATAAACCAGCATGATTATCAGGTCATACGAGCAATTTAATACTCACAAATTGTAAATTAATGTTTCAGAAGCCAAAAACGTATGACGAAATAAGAAGAATTATTCCACACTTGAAACTGGAATCTTATTCAGAAACAGCCATTTTTATTTTTCTTCCTTTGATCTTTTCTTCTTTTACCAACTGGACAACTTTATGGATCTTATTTCTCTTCACAGCCGCATAAGCAGATTTATCAAGGACTTCAATAAGGCCTAATTCTTCCTTTGCAAGTTTGCCTTTCTGCAGAAGCATCCCGACTATATCCATTTTATTGATCTTGTCTTTTTTTCCGGCTGCTATATAAAGTGTACTCCACTCTGTATTTTCCGGTAAAGAATACGTTCCGTTCAGGTCTTCTTTCTCAGGAGTGTCTTTGATAAAGGTTGGAAAATGATCAGTATCTGATAGGATCAAATAAGCAGTTCCCTTCGCATTCATCCTGGCTGTTCTTCCATTCCTGTGAATAAATGAATCTTCGGTGGTAGGCAGCTGATAATGCATTACAAGCTCTATCTCCGGAATATCTAATCCCCTTGATGCAAGGTCTGTTGTAATAAGTATTCTGTGGCTTCCATTCCGAAATTTGATCAAGGCTCTTTCTCTGTCGTCCTGCTCCATTCCTCCGTGAAAGATATCATGGGCCAGGCCCTTATCCTTTAAAAGTTGACTGATTCTTTCTACAGCATCACGATGGTTGCAGAACACAAGTGTTGATTTGTTTCCGTATTTACATATAAGTTCGAACAATACATCCAGCTTATCTTTCCCTGAGACCATTTTTAATTTCAGATCAACAGACTTTGTTGGAGTATTACTTAAAAAATTAATTTTTACAGGCTTCTTAACTCCTGTAAATGCAGGGATCTCCTCCATATTGGTTGCAGAGGTCAGCATTCTCTTATTAAGATTTTTTAGTTCATATATAATGAATGACATGTCCTCTTTAAATCCAAACTCCAGGGATTTATCAAATTCATCAAGTACAAGCATATTCACTGTAGTTACATCAAAATTAGTATTGCGTACATGATAGGCTATCCTTCCGGGTGTTCCGACTAGCACTGCAGGCGGATGTTCAAGATTATTTTTTTCTATTCGGGTAGAATGACCTCCATAACAACAATTGATCTTAAAACCAGTACTCATCTGTTTAAAAACAGTTTCGATCTGAATAGCCAATTCTCTGGATGGGACAAGGATAAGCGTCTGCACTCCCTTCTTATCTTCTTTAAGATTCAGAAGTACTGGGAGCAAAAATCCTAATGTTTTTCCTGATCCTGTTGGTGATAGTAATATGAGATCATTTGCTTTCGCAGAAGCTTCTATTGTAGCTTTCTGCATTGCATTCAATTCACTGATCTTTAAATTTTTCAGCACCTGTTGTATCATCGTTGTCATATTTTTGCAAAGGTACGCTTATAATAAGAGAATAAATTGTATCACTCACAAAATCTGTATATTTGAATATGCTGCGTTCACTATCCTTGTTATGTTGTCTTCTATACAGCCTTGTATCTTACTCTCAGCCCCTTTTCGAAAAACTACAAAAACTTCCCGGCATCACTATTTACAAGCTAAGAAACAATCACTTCCATGAATATTATGAGCTCACTATTGAACAATTAATTGATCATAAAGACCCGCAATCTGAAAAATTCAAACAAAGGATCATTATCGGTTTTAACTCATTTGATTCATCCGTGGTGATGGATACGGATGGTTATGGGATAAATTATGCGCTTTCACCTTCTTATAAACATGAGCTGTCCTCTATTTTAAATTCTAATCTGATTATTATCGAACATCGTTTTTTTGGCAGTTCTGTTCCTGATTCTCTTAATTATAATTTCCTTACCACAGCTCAGGTCGCAGCTGATGTTCATTACATCAGAACACTTTTTGGAACCATTTTAAGCCAAAAATGGATCTCAACCGGGATAAGTAAAGGCGGCCAAGCTGCACTCGCGCATAAAATAAATTATCCAGCTGATGTTTATTTAACAATACTCTATGGTACTGCGGTTAAAAAAGGACTTATTGAGAATAAAATAGATTCTATGTTGAACTTCCTTTCCACCACTGAATGCGGAAGGAAACTAAATTTACTGCAGACTAAACTTTTAGAACACAGGAAAGCTCTTCTTCCACAACTTGATCAGTTTATTATAAAGAATGGTATTGACATCAGAATGAAACATGAAATTATTCTTGACTATATGATCCTGGAACTTCCATTCTCTTTCTGGCAATCAGGTGCTGAATGCATTGATATTCCGTCATCTGAAGAAAGCCCCGATAAACTGTTCAGATTTTTAAGTTCCATTATATCACCATCCTTCTATTCCGCAAAAACATTAAAGCGTTTGCAGCCTGCTTTTTATATGAGCTATCATGAACTCGGATATTATGAATACAATACAAAAAAACTTAAGGGCTTATTAACGGAGAAGAATTATTCTAATAAGATCTTCGCTCCTCAGAACATTCAGATAAAATTTGATCAGACTTATTTGAAATCACTCAATACATTCTTGGAAACTAAAGATGCTGAAAAAGTAATCTTTATTTATGGTGAAAAAGATCCATGGTCATCCATGCAAAATACAGGAAAAGCGTCCAAATATATTATTAAGAACGGATCCCATAAGAGCAGGATCGTAAATATGCTTCCAACTCAGCGTAATTTTTTTGATACTCAGATCAGGCAATATTTAAACTGATCAATTCTTTCCTTCGGCATATTTTTTACATCTCAAAAGTGTATTAAACTAATTCAAATATGAAAACATTCGTAATAACCGGAGCTACCGGAGCAATAGGTAAGGCGGCTGCCCTTGAGCTTGCCAGAACAGGAAATAACCTCATTTTAGTCGGGAGAGATAAAGAAAAATTAGATGCTGTTATCAAAGAGATCAGCTCTATAACAAAGAACCAGACAACTAATATAGTACTTGCTGATCTTGCAGATATATCATCCGTTAAGAAAGCAGCTGAGAAAATCAAAAGTAAGATCACATCGCTTGATGGACTTATACATGTCGCTGCTGCCTATAAATCAAAAAGAGAGCTTACAAAAGACGGCCTTGAATACATGTTTGCTTTAAATCATATGGCTCCTTTTGTGTTGACTCATGAATTACTAACTTTAATAAACAGTACTCCCGGGTCACGCGTGCTGACCGTCTCAGCTCCTTCCACAACTGCTCTGAAGTTCGAAGATTTGCAGGGAAGTCAAAGATTCAATGCATTGACCGCTTTTGGAGCCACTAAAATGGCTAATCATCTTTTTACATATGCTTTATCCCGAAGAATGCATGGCATTGGAACTGCTGCCATGATATTCCATCCGGGGCTCGTTAAATCTGATCTTATACGTGAAATGGCTCTGCCTTTAAGATTACTTTTCAATCTTCTAAGCAAAAAGCCTGAAAAACCGGGCCATGCTATAGCTCAGCTAATGACAGGAAGTCATTTTAATGATGTTAACGGCAAGTTTTTCAGCAGTACTTTTAAGGAGTTACACCCTCCGGGGAATTCAAGTGTTACCGGACTTCAGGAAAAATTATGGGATGTAAGCGAAGAAATACTTGAATCTAAAAAGCAGAAAACTGCTGTTTCTGTGTGAAAAGAATTTAATTTGGCATTTTCATGCATTTACAGCATTAAATTTCGAGATAAAATCATTAAGTAAAATTAAAGGTAAATTAATCTACATTTAACTACGTTTTTATTGGGTTGGTCTAATTAATCTATGAAAGATGATCTGACGGTGGTAATTTTAATGAACGTAATTTCGGCTGTATGTTGAATGCAACAGCTGATATTTATTCAACCAAACACAGATCCATGGCGGAATCAATGACAGAAAAACGTAAGATCAACTCTTCACTTTCAGAGGAAACACTTCTAAAAGGCTTTGGTTTAATGTGTACTGCCAAAGCAATGGCGGAACTATTCGAAGCAAATAAAGAAATCACCGCAAAATATGTTCATGCCACTTCCCGTGGACATGAAGCAATTCAGCTTGCTGTTAGCCTTCAGCTAAAACCGCAGGATTTTCTTTCTGCTTATTACCGTGATGACAGCATGCTGCTCGGTATCGGCATGACTCCTTATGAATTAATGCTGCAGGTATTAGCTAAACGAGATGATCCTTTTTCTGGAGGAAGAACTTATTATTCCCACCCAAGCTTACGGAGAGATAATATGCCAAAGATCCCGATGCAGTCTTCTGCAACAGGAATGCAGGCAATCCCAACAACAGGGGTCGCAATGGGAATCCAGTATCTGGAAAATCAGGGCCTTGCGGAAGATTTCGGTGATGACAAACCAATCGCTGTTTGTTCACTTGGTGATGCGTGTATCACTGAAGGCGAAGTATCGGAAGCCTTTCAAATGGCTGTGTTAAAGAAGATGCCAATCCTGTATGTTGTTCAGGATAACGAATGGGATATTTCTGCGAACGCAAAAGAAATACGTGCACAGGATGCGACTGAATATGCCAAAGGTTTTAAAGGCCTCGAAACAAGAACTATTGACGGGACTGATTTTGAAAGGTCATATAATACAATAAAAGAAGTGATTGCCCTGATCCGTAAGGAACGCAGGCCTTTCCTTATTCATGCTAAAGTTCCTTTATTAAATCATCATACTTCAGGAGTAAGAAAAGAATGGTATCGTGATGACCTTGAAGAAGCACAAAAGAAAGATCCGTTTCCAAAATTAAGGAATCAAATGCTTGTTGCCGGTTTTGATAATTCTGAATTAAATGAAATAGAAAAACAAGCGAAGATCACCGTTGAAACTGATTATCAGAAAGCATTACTGGCTGAGGATCCAAAGCCAGAAGACCTTTTTGATCATGACTTTGCTCCTACTCCTGTTACAGAAGAAAAAGGCCAGCGTGAACCTGCCGGAAAAGAAAAGACCGTTATGGTTGATTCTGCTTTGTTCGCGATCCGTGAACTTATGGCAAAACATCCTGAATGTTTATTGTACGGACAGGATGTTGGTGGCAGACTTGGCGGAGTTTTCAGAGAAGCCGCAACATTAGCTCAAACTTATGGTGATAATCGCGTTTTTAACACTCCTATACAGGAAGCATTTATTATCGGCAGTACTGTTGGAATGAGTGCAACAGGATGTAAACCTATCGTAGAAGTTCAGTTCGCTGATTACATCTGGCCTGGCTTAAATCAATTATTCACGGAAGTAAGCCGCTCTTGTTATTTATCAAACGGGAAATGGCCTGTTAGCTGCATTATCCGTGTACCAATCGGTGCTTACGGTAGTGGCGGTCCCTATCACTCATCAAGTGTTGAAAGTGTTCTCGCAAACATCCGCGGGATTAAAATATGTTATCCTTCTACCGGAGCTGATCTGAAAGGATTAATGAAAGCAGCATACTACGATCCGAACCCTGTCATAATGCTTGAACATAAAGGATTATACTGGAGCAAGATCAAAGGAACCGAAGATGCAAGAACAATTGAACCTGATGAAGATTATATCATTCCTTTAGGAAAAGCAAGAATGGTTCAGGAAGCTGAAAAGAGTTCTGATAAACAAACAATCACTATCATTACTTATGGAATGGGAGTTTATTGGGCAAAGAATGCGAGTAAGGATTTTGCCGGACAGGTTGAGATAGTTGATCTTCGCACTATAAATCCGCTTGACGAAGCAACTGTTTTTACTTCGGTAAGAAAACACGGCAAATGCATGGTTCTTACGGAAGAGCCTTACAACAACGGTTTTGCACAAGCTTTGGCAGGACGGATTTCTAAATATTGCTTCGAATCACTTGATGCTCCTGTAGAAATTATCGGTGCGGAAAATTTACCTGCAATACCTTTGAATTCTGTTCTTGAAACAACTATGCTGCCGAATGCTGGTAAGGTTGCTAAAGCGATTGCAGAGTTATTGAACTATTAAGGCAGCAGGCAATTTATTCAGTTGGCAATAGACAAAGCTGAAATTAAATTTCGGAGCGTCATTGCGAGGGTTTTTCACCCGAAGCAATCTCATTATAAAAATATATTTTTGCAGTAAAAAATCCCTATGCTATCAAACAACGATATATTAAAAAAACTTCGCGTAGCTCTTGAGCTAAAAGATGAAGACATTGTTAAGATTCTTAAACTTGTTGATTTCGATATCACGAAAAGTGAAGTAAATGCACTTTACCGTACCCCGGATCATCAGAATTTTAAAGAATGCGGAGATCAGCTATTACGAAATTTTCTTAATGGACTGATCATATTCAAGCGTGGGCCGATGCCTCCTAAGCCTGAGAAAAAGATTGGAGGATAATTTTGTCTGTAGAATTAAAGAATATTCCGGCACCTTATGAACTGAAGGAAATCTCTTCACTTCAGGATATGGTTAAATACATTTCTGTTATTCATGAATTGTCCGGTCCTGGCTTAACCATTGATGAGTATAAAAAAACTTTAATGGAGATGATCCCCAACGGATACGGTCAGGTTGCAGTTTTAGAGAACGAGAAATGTATTGCTATTTCAGGTTACTGGATTAACACAAAACTGTATTCGGGAAAATATCTTGAAATGGATAATGTTATAGTTATCCCTGAATACAGATCAAATGGCATAGGAAAATTATTATGTAATTGGTGCGAACAAAAAGCGAAGGATAATAACTGTAGAGTCTTAATGCTGGATGCGTATCTGGAAAATGAAAAAGCTCATAAGTTCTATGAAAGGGAGGGTTATTTTAAAAGAGGGTATCATTTTCTTAAAAAAATCAAATAAAAAATCCCTCCACAACTTTGCATAAGGGATTTTCTAAGATTGTCCAACTATCATTCTATTCTATTTCGTGTGGACCTAATTCTTTAGTGAGTTTTGTAAATCCAATCACCTTGCCGTTATCATCATGGAGAGCTGTGATCAATATACTTCCCCAAAAAGTGGTCCCGTCTTTTTTCACCCTTTGCCCTACATGTTTTGCGCGTCCTTCTTTTGTTGCCTGTTCAATTAACTTTTCCGGCAGCATGGATTGTCTGTCACGTGGTAAATAAAAAATTCGAAAGTTCTGACCTAATATTTCATTTTCCTTATAGCCTTTGATCTTTTCAGCACCTGCGTTCCAACTGAGGATTGTACCATCAATATCCATCAGAATAATCGCATAATCCAGGATTTCAGCAATCATTTTTTTATGAAGAAGCTCTAAGGTTGCTCTTTTACTCTCGTTTGTTGTGATCATTTAAATTCTTATATATAATCTATTCGCCCAGTAAAAAACCATACCAGACGCGCAATATACTCTCTTAAAAGAGACACCAGGATTAATTATACAAAAGTATTCCTGCCTATCTATATTCCAAACAACTAATTCCAGATTTAAACAAAAACGCGGGCCTTACGTTAAAAATCTTTTTAAAAACTCTTTATTGTTTTTCTTATTATATCAACACAATCCATAAGCTGATCTTCAGTAATTATCAGTGGCGGGGCAAATCTTATAATATCCCCATGCGTAGGCTTGGCAAGCAATCCGTTTTTCATTAATTCCATGCACAGATCTGATGCATTTTTGCCATTTCTTTCATTAATTACCATTGCGCAAAAAAGACCTTTTCCTCTTACTGTTTTTATCAATTCAGGATTCCCAGCTTGTATTGACTTGAATTCCTTTAATAATATTTTTCCTAATCTGTCTGAGTTTTCAGCAAGCTTTTCTTCTTTTAAAACCGTGAGGCCAGCTATGGCAACTTTACATGCAATTGGATTTCCTCCGTAAGTTGATCCATGTTGTCCGGGTTTTATACATAACATAACCTCATCATTTGCAAGAACTGCAGACACCGGGTACATTCCCCCTGAAAGAGCTTTCCCAAGAATAAGGATGTCTGGTTTCACTCCTTCATGATCACATGCAAGCAATTTACCAGTACGGCCTAAACCTGACTGGATCTCATCTGCAATAAATAATACTTTGTTTTCTTTACACAACTCAGCACACTTTTTTAAATAACCTTCATCCGGAACAACCACTCCTGCTTCTCCCTGAACAGGCTCAACAAGAAAAGCTGCAACATTCTTATTCTTCACAAGAGCTGCCAATGCTTCAACATTATTATATTCTACAGCAACTATTCCCGGAGTGAAAGGACCGAAATTTTTTCTTGCGTCAGGATCGTTGCTTGCAGATACAATTGAAATAGTACGACCATGAAAATTATTCCTACAAACAATAATTATTGCTTCATTCTCAGCAACACCTTTTTTCTCGTAAGCCCATTTTCGCGCCAGCTTAATAGCTGTTTCAACTCCCTCAGCACCTGTATTCATTGGCAGAACGCGGTCAAAGCCAAAATAAGATGTGATAAATTTTGCATATTCTCCTAATGAATCATTATAAAAAGCCCGGGAAGTCAATGCAAGCTTTTTGGCCTGTTCTATCAGAACAGAAACAAGCTTTGGGTGACAGTGTCCCTGATTAACAGCGCTGTAAGCAGCAAGAAAATCATAATATTTTTTCCCGTCTACATCCCAGACATAAACTCCTTCTCCTCTTTCCAACACAACCGGGATCGGATGATAATTATGAGCCCCGTATTTATCTTCAAGATCTATTGCTTCCTGTGCACTTATTTTTTTATTCATTGTTTCCATCATGCGTGTTTTAGCCCTGCAAATTTAATAAAAAAAGCCATTTTTTTCGCAATAATACCGGCTTCATTTTCGTTTTAGCCACATGCTTAATTCTTTTACCAAAAAACTCCTCCTTTTCATTAGTGCAGCTTGGATCACTGCCTCCACTTTGGCTCAGGAAAGCTATGCGATGCTAAGTCCTGTATCTAATTCAGAAGAAGAATTTAGTGCTGAAATTGAAAAAACAGATAATGAGAATTCCCTTGAAGAAGTAGATTATCATGCACGTTCTTTAAAAAAGAAGTTCCATAATATACCTGATCTTGCGAATGCTCTTACCAGCCGGTATTCTTCAGATGAAATTAAAGTCCGCTCAATTTTTATCTGGATCACTGAAAATGTAGCTTATGATTGCGCAGCTTATCATTCAAATAATGAACATAAGATTCAAATGAGCTACAGGACTTCTGCAGAGCTTGAAAAGAAGCGTAAAGAATATTATTACCGTTATGCAGAGAAAGTCCTTCGGAGCAAAAAAGGAATTTGCGAAGGATATGCAGTATTATTCCAGGAACTTTGTAAAGCCAGCGGAATTCCCTGTGAGATAGTTGTAGGAAGAGCCAGCACCAATATGAGAAACATACGAAAAATAAACCTCAGTAAGAACTTTGCGACAGATCATGCATGGAATAAAGTTAAACTTGGAAACACATGGTATCAGCTTGATGCGACTTGGGCAAGCGGCTATTGCGATAAGTCTGTGAAAAAATTCTATAAAGAGTTTAATCCCGATTACTATCTCAGTCCAATGGACAAAACTTTTCCTACTCATGCGATAAACCATACCCAGACTCTCAAAAGGAACAATCTTTCTCAACGATAATTCCCTCGCTCCCTTCCTTTTTATCAGCGGAAACAACACGTAATTAAGCCTTATTTATTCAAAGGGTTTTAGTAAATTTACGTCCCGGCTTTAAAGCCTTAAATTTCAGATGAGAGCGAACAATAAAAAACCATTACCGGTTCTTGAAAATATAAGTGTGACTGATGCAAGTTCTGACGGCCAATCGATAGCACGCACTGATGAATATGTGATATTCATTAAGGGAGCCGTTCCCGGTGATGTAGTTGATCTTCAGATAACACGTAAAAAAAGTAAATACAGGGAAGCTAACACAATTGCAGTTAAACATGCCTCAGAAAAACGTACGGACCCAGTTTGTAAGCATTTCGGAACCTGTGGCGGCTGTAAGTGGCAGAACATGAGCTACGAATGGCAGCTGTTTTATAAACAAAAACAGGTAACTGATGCTCTTACCCGCCTGGCAAAGATTGAACTTCCTGAGATTCAGCAAATTTATCCTTCTCAGAAAGTATATTTCTATCGCAATAAACTAGAATTCACTTTCTCTAATAAAAAATGGTTAACACTTGAACAGATCAATGACAAAGATCTGTCTTTCGGTGAAGAAGCAGGAGAAATAAGTCGAAACGCCCTTGGATTCCACATCCCCGGAATGTTTGACAAGATCCTGGATATTGATACCTGTTATCTTCAGGAAGAACCTTCGAATGCTATACGTAACGAAATAAAGAATTATGCTTTAGAAAATAAGCTGACTTTTTTTGATATCAGAGAACAACTCGGTTTGTTAAGAAATATTATAATTCGCAGTACATCTACAGGAGAATGGATGCTCATATTTTCTTTCTTCTACAATGATAAAGAAGTGATTCAGAAATTAATGGATCACATCTCAGAAAAATTTCCACAGATCACTTCATTACAATATGTAATTAATTCCAAGAAGAATGATACGATCAGCGATCTGGATATTATCCTTTACAAAGGGAATGACAGTATCTATGAGAACATGGAGGGTTTGAAATTTAAGATCGGGCCGAAAAGTTTTTACCAGACCAACTCCGAACAGGCTTACGAACTTTACAAAATAACACGTGAACTTGCTGCAATTAAAAATACAGATGTAGTTTATGATCTTTACACAGGAACAGGCACTATAGCTAATTTCGTAGCGCACCAGGCAAAAAAAGTTGTGGGTGTTGAATACATTCCTGCCGCTATTGAAGACGCGAAGATCAATTCCACAATAAACAATATTACGAATACAGTGTTCTATGCCGGGGATATGAAAGATGTACTGAATGACGCGTTTATCATTTCTAACGGTCGTCCTGATGTGATCATTACTGATCCTCCGCGTGCTGGGATGCATGATGATGTTACAAATAAAATTCTTGAGATAGGTCCTGAAAGAATTGTTTATGTAAGCTGTAATCCAGCAACTCAGGCGAGAGACCTTCAATTGTTGGATGCTAAGTATAAAGTAACAAAAGTTCAGCCGGTAGATATGTTTCCGCAAACACATCACGTTGAAAATGTTGTGTTGCTTGAATTGAGGAATCTAAATTAGCTTTTCGGTTTATATGAGTCAAAGTCATTGATGGAGAATGTTTAAAAGAATAACATACCTGATCTTATTTCTTTCTTTAAGCTTTTCAATAAAAGCCCAGGAAACTGTGATCACGGGACGTGTTACAGAGAAAGGAACCAACGCAGGAATTCCATTTGTCAACATTTACTTCAAAGGAACACTGATTGGTACAGTTACAGATTTTGACGGAAATTATATTATCAAAACAAACACTCCCAAAGACTCAATTTATATTTCTCTTATCGGTTATCGATCCAAAGCAAAACCGGTTAAAAAAGGACAAACACAGGTCATTGACTTTCAATTAAGTCCTGAAGCACTCAATCTAAACACTATTGAGATCCGCCCCGGAATTAACCCAGCTTTAAGAATTATTAAGAATGCACAGGAAAATAAATCCAAATACAACCGCGATAATCTTAATTCGGTTCAGTATATCAGCTACACAAAACAGGAAGCAGATGTAGATAACATTACTCCTAAAATGCGAAAATGGAGGCTTTTCAGGCCTTTTATCGCTATGTGGGACAGCCTGGATGTACTTGCAGGAGAAGACAGCAAAGCAAATCTTCCTGTTATGATGAGTGAAGTGATCTCTGAGATCTATTCTTACAAAGAAGCTGAAAAGAAACGCGAGAATGTTGAAGCGGTTAAGATAAAATTTGTTGGAATGAAAGACGGAAGCGCTGTTTCCCAATTAACAGGAACCGATTTTCAAAACTATAATTTTGCAAATAATTCTGTCGCTATTCAAGGCAAAGATATCCTCTCTCCAATTGCGGACAATGCAATGCTTTTCTATAATTATTATCTGATCGATAGTGTTGTCATCGATAGTTTCAAATGCTACAAAATAGATTGCAGGCCTAAGAATAAAAAGGATCTGGCGTACACCGGAACTTTGTGGATAACAGACACGACTTTTGCGATCAAACAGCTGGATCTTGAAATCACACCTGATGTTAACGTCAACTGGATAGACCGCGCACGTATTCAGGAAGTTCTTATTCCTACTGAGGCAGGGCCATGGGTTCCGGTTCAGACAAGAACAACTGTTGACTATACAACTATCACAAGTAAGTTTGTCAGCATGGTGGTTAGAACTTATAACTCCAACAGGAATTTTGTAGTAAATCAGCCAATGAAAAAAGATTTCTACGAAAGCAGAATCAATTACGCAGAAGATGCCTTGTTAAAGGATACAACCTGGTGGAGAATGAACCGACCGGAAAAGCTTACAAAGATGGAATCTAAATCCTACGACATGATCGATACTGTCAGGAACATTCCATTTATCAAGCACGGAGCAACTATTCTTTATTTTCTTTTTACCGGATACAAAGATGTAGGGCCGGTAAGTATTGGACATTACATGCAGGTATACAGTCGGAATAAATATGAAGGTGATAAAATAAAATTAGGATTCTATACTAATCAGAAATTCAGTAAAGTTTGGACGATCAAAGGATATGGAGCTTATGGATTTCGTGATAAAGGATTTAAATACAGTTTTGGTGTTGAACGGATCCTTTCACGTTTTCCATGGAGGCAGGTAGGAATTCAATACAGAGATGATATTGACCAAATCGGAAGGAATTTTAGTTCATCAGGCAACCTGAATCTGGGACAAGCTCCGAATAATCTTTTTAATACATTTTCTCAGATCAACTCTGTTTCCAAACTTTTGAGGAAACAGGAAGCAAGAATATGGTATGTAAGAGAGTTTAATCGCGGACTCGCCACAACACTAACTTTTCAGAATATTAAAACAAATCCTCTCTTCCCTGTTTTGACAGGAGATCAGTTTAATATTTTCCAGCAAAAAAAATATTCGAGAACTGAAATTATTATCAATGCACGCTTTTCCCCCAAAGAAAGATATGTTCAAAATGGTAATGAGAGGATCAGTTTAGGCAATAGAAAATCAACAATTATTAGCTTAACATATCTCGCAGGTATAAAAAATGTTTTAGATGGTGATTTTAATTATCACAGGGTAGAAGCATCATATCAGAACAGATTCCGTTTTGCAACACTCGGCTTTTCGAATCTTTATGTTAAAGCCGGGAAAATATTTTCAGAGATCCCATACATCTTTCTTGAGATCCCCCAGGGAAATGAAACACAGGTTTATGCAAATAACACCTTTAATCAGATGAGTTACTTTGAATTTGTTAGTGATCAGTATGTCGAAGTTTTCTGGCAGCATCATTTCAGCGGGCTTTTATTTAACAGGATCCCTGTGATCAAAAAATTTAACTGGCGCGAGATCGTTGGGATAAACATGACATACGGAACACTTAGCAATAAGAACAAACAATTCAACGCAAATAATTATTTCACTGTAATGGATGATGTTCCTTACTTTGAAGCTGATATTGGAATAGAGAATATTTTTAATGTCATTCGCATTGATTATCTCTATCGCTTAACCTATAACGATGATTTTTATCTTCGTGATTACAGGAATGCTAATCCGGATAATAAAATCAGTAACTGGGGTATAAAAGTAGGACTACAATTTTCCTTTTAATATGCAGCTGGATAAAAATTACTGGACACAACGGTATCTTAATAATGATGCAGCATGGGATACCGGCTCAGTAACTCAGCCTTTAAAAGAATATATTGATCAGTTAAATGATAAGAATATTTCCATTCTCATTCCCGGTGCAGGTAATGCATACGAAGCTGAATATTTTTTCAAACAAGGATTCAAAAATGTAACCATTATTGATCTTTCTCAAACTCCCTTAAATCAATTTAAAAAGCGTTTACCGGAATTCCCGGAAGATCAATTAGTCCATGGTGATTTTTTTGATCATACTATTAAATATGATCTGATAATTGAACAGACTTTCTTCTGTGCGCTTGATCCCTCATTACGAAGTGATTATTCAAAAAAAATGCACGAGCTTCTTAAACCTGAAGGGAAGCTTGTCGGGCTACTGTTTAATGACAAACTCAATACAGATAAACCACCATTTGGAGGAACTAAAGAAGAATATCTGAATTACTTCGAAAAACATTTTGAGGTAAGAACATTTGATACCTGCTACAATTCAATTAAACCAAGAGCAGGAAGAGAGTTGTTTATTAATCTTGAGAAAATTTAACTCAGAAATTTAACACAGAGTAACAGAGAAAAAGGAGTTACACAGAGTGCTTTAAAAGTTGGGCAAACCAGATCATAATTTTATCATAACCGCAAAGCCACCAGAACAAGCACAACTATCATTTTTGATCATAAAGATCTGTGAAAATCTGCGTACCATTTAAAATTACCCGAGCAAGAAGAGAGTTGTTTATTATCTTGAGAAAATTTAACACAGAGTAACAGAGAAAAAGAGTAACACAGAGCACTTTGTATATTTCTCTGTGCCCCCTGCTCCTCCGTTACTCCTTGTAAAATATTAATTCATAGGTACATCAATCACAAGGATCTCAGACCCTGCTTCTATATCCAAAGAGAACTTTTCTGTTTCCCAAATCCCTACAGCATCCCGTTTACTAAGCTTCTGTCCGTTAAAAGATGCTCCTCCTTCGATCACAAAAACGTAAGCGCCATTTCCTTTATGCTGAATTGAATATTCTTTCGTAACAGCTTCAGAAAATTTTCCAAGCGAAAAATATGCATCCTGATTTATCCACATCACATCATCAGATTTCTCTGGAGCAACAACGGTTTTGAACTTTCCTTCTTTATCGGAAGGAGAAAATACTTTTTGCTCGTAACGCGGTTTAATATTTCTTTCTTTCGGAAATACCCAGATCTGCAAAAGATTGATCGGTTCTGTTTTCGAATGATTATACTCCGAATGCATTAATCCGGCACCTGCACTCATTGCCTGGATCTCATTAGGTTTTATCACTCCGATATTTCCCATGCTGTCTTTGTGTTCCAAAGTACCGCTTAACGGAATTGTTACTATTTCCATGTTATCATGAGGATGCATTCCGAAGCCCTGACCCGGTGCTACGATATCATCATTTAAAACTCTTAAAAGCCCGAAATGCACTTTTTCCGGATTGTTGTAGCTTGCGAAGCTGAATGAATGATGTGCATTTAACCAACCGTGATTTGCATGTCCGCGCTCTGTTGATTTATGAAATACTGTTTTCATATTTTTATTTTCTTTCTTTTTAATTCATTATTAATTTCGGTAATTCATTTGAAACGCTGTTGTGGAAAGCCAGCTCGGTGATAACCGGACTCATATAACTGATGAGAGGAAAATCGGACAACAGATCCATTACTTGTTTTTCAGATTCAGCTACCACGGTAACCCACAAATAAGTGCGGTCAGCTGCAAGTGAATATTGAAGTATTTTCCCTTCGTCCATCAGTTTATCAATGTGCGCACGCTGTTTAGGAATTAACAGTACAAACTCTTCGGTTAATTCATTCGGGAGTTTTATAATTACCATATAAGGATTCATTTTTTTTCAATTTAATTTAACAGGATATGCCGCATGCTCATTGTTCCATACTGCCAGCTCATGTGCGGAAAATCCACTTCATCTTTCTCATCCCTCACTCCCATCAGGTATAGTAATGGGATAAAGTGATCGTCAGTCGGATGATTGATCCGGTAAAGCTCACCCTTGTTTTTAATATTAACAAGAGCATCTGCATCATTGTTCACGAATGCATCTTTTACCAGCTCATCAAACCTTACTGCCCAATCAAAAGGTGACGCATTTTCATTCGAAAAATCGATATGAGAAAAATTATGTGTCATGTTGCCACTAAGCAGTATAAGAACATTTTGATCGCGGAGCGGAGCAAGCTTTTTTGCAAACTCCAGATGTTGCGCAAAACTCTTATTCTTATCAATGCTAAGCTGCATTACCTTTATCTGTTTTTCAGGAAATAAATGTACCAGCATACTCCAGGCTCCGTGGTCTAACCCCCGCTTCTCATCACGGTTTACCTGCTCACCGGTAAGCTTTTCAATTTCCGGGATCAGGTCAAGAGCCGCTGCCACCGGATACTGCACTGCGAATAGCTCTTGAGGAAACCCACCAAAATCATGATAGGTCGATAATTCAGAAGAAGCTGTAGCCATCAGACCCTTAGTTTCCCAATGTGCAGATATCACTAAAATTGCGCTCACATTCTTCAGCTTATCCCCTATTTTATTGAGGTCCTGTGTGTATTTATTTTCCGCTATTGCATTCATTGGGGAACCGTGACTTACGAAAAGTGACGGAGCTCTGTTTGATAGTGCTGTCATTTTATTTATTATTAAGTTTACTTAACAGATTTTAGCTGTTAAACTATTTCGGAGTGACAACTTCTATCTCGGCCATCAGTTTCACGGATTTACCGACCATTGCCCCACCAGCTTCTAAAAGTGCATTCCATGTTAAGCCATAATCAAATCTGTCAACAGAACTTTCAAGAGTAAACCCTGCTCTGATATTTCCCCAGGGATCAAGCAGCTGACCACCATAAGATACTTTGAATTCAATCGGCTTAGTGATGTCTTTAATCGTAAGATCACCTTTTAAAACATAATCTTCATCATTCACTTTTGTCATTGAAGTTGAAATAAAATGGATCATAGGAAACTTCTCCGCGTCAAAAAAATCAGCTGAACGGAGATGATTATCCATATCCGAAGAATTAGTATTAATGCTATTAACATCGATCTCTAGTTCAATTGTAGCATCAGTGAACTCTAAACCATTGCTTTCAACATTTAATCTGTAGTTCTGAAAAACTCCTTTGGTCTGACTGATCACCATGTGCTTTACAGCGAAATGTACGCTTGAGTGTGATGGATCTAAGTTCCATGTTTTCACTTCTTTTTTTTCTATTGTTTCCATTTAGTTTTTATTTATTAGTTAATAATTACTTGTTTAAACATTTAATGTATATACACATATTATAGTAAATTTTTTTACCCTCTTAATTTATCTAAAAGAAAATTAACCTGCTCGGCTTCCTTTTCAGATAGATTCTTTAATTCTTTGAGAAATGCGGTTTCTTCTTTATCGATTTCAGTCAGAAGATCTAAGCCTTTTTGAGTAATGATCACATTCACCGCTCTTCTGTCTTCCGGGCAAACAGCACGCTCAACCAGTTTTTTAACTCTTAGTTTTTCTACCAGTCGTGAAGCATTCGAATTCTTATCAAGCATCCTGTCGATTAATAAATTCACGGTTGCCGGTTTAGGATGCTGACCTCTCAATATTCGAAGCAAATTAAATTGTTGAGATGAAATTCCATAAGGTTTTAAATTACAAGAGTGCTTAGCTCCTAGCCAGTTGCTGGTAAATAAAATATTTATAAGCATTTTTTGATGCTCATTCTTAAATTTTGACTGCTTTATTTCTTTACCGATTTCCATTACTTTCAATTACAATACAAAGATACGAAAATTTAAATACAAATACATTATATGTATATACATTTATTTTAAATTAACGACAATGTATTGACAATCAACTAATTAAATTTTCTTGTGAAACACATTATTAGCAGCTACCCAAGCTGTACTCCATGCATTCTGAAAATTAAAACCTCCTGTTATACCATCAACATCCATAACTTCACCCGCGAAAAACAATCTGGGTACTATCTTACTTTCCATTTTTCCAAGATCAATCTCCTTTAAGCTCACTCCACCACAGGTTACAAACTCTTCTTTAAAAGTGGTCTTTCCTTTAACATGATACTCATCGCTAATGAGGTTATTCACTAACTGATTTATATTTTTCTTGGAAATATCTGCCCATCTTACATCAGCTGCAATATTTGATTTGACTATAAGAAATTCCCATAATCTTTTAGGCAGTTCAAGAGGACAATTTGCTGATATAGTTTTGGCAGGAAGCTCTTCTCTCTGGTTATTAATCTCTATCCTTAATTTTTCTTCTGTATGTTTAGGAAGCCAGTTAATACTCGCAGTAAAATTATAATTCGCTTCACTCAAGATCCTTGCCCCCCATGCTGATGCTTTTAAAACTGCTGGTCCACTCAATCCCCAATGTGTGATCAAAAGAGGTCCTTCTGTTATTAATTTGGTCCCCACCTTTACTTTCGCAAGAGGCACAGAAACACCCATTAATTGTGTGATCGAGTTATCAGGAATATTAAAAGTAAATAAAGATGGAACGGGTTTTACAATCGTATGACCAAGTTTTCGCAGCCAGTTATAAGCTTCTTCTTTTGAATTTCCACCTGTTGCAATTATCAGTTGATCACAAGTAAAGCTTCCTCCTCCTTTTACATTTATTTTGAATGTGTTTTCTGCCTGGATTATTTCTTCTACATCAACACCTTGTTTAATTACCACATTTGATTTTTCTGCTTCACTCAGGAGACAATTTACAATCGTTTCTGATTTGTCTGTTGTAGGAAACATCCGGCCGTCAGCCTCCATCTTTAATTTAACACCGCGCTGTTCAAACCAATTGATAGTATCATTTGTACTGAACCTGCTGAATACATTTCTTAATTCTTTTTCCCCTCTCGGATAATGCTTCACCAATAAACCGTTATCAAAACAAGCATGTGTTACATTACATCTTCCGCCCCCGGAGACACTTACTTTAGTAAGAAGCTTATTTGTTTTTTCAAGAAGCGTCACCTGAATATCTGTATGCAATTGCGCTGCATTTATAGCTGCAAAGAAACCTGCTGCCCCACCTCCTATTACAATTACATGTTTCGAATTCATATTTATAAAAGTACATTTTTTATTTAAATCATCGGCTGCATTGCTTTATCTGGACAGATTATAAAAAAACAGATCATAAATTTCTATCTGTTTTATTTGATTTTTATCTTAATTCTATTATGTTTGATAAACAGAACAATTTAAATAAAATATCATGGGATTATTTGATAAAATAAAAGGAGAATTTGTTGACATCATTGAATGGACTGACAGCTCAAACGATACAATGGTATGGCGACACCCGCGTTACCAGAATGAAATAAAAATGGGCGCGAAACTTACCGTACGCGAATCACAGGTTGCGGTATTTGTGAACGAAGGACAAATGGCAGATGAATTCAAGCCCGGCATGTATACATTGGAAACTCAAAATATGCCGATAATGACCACACTTAAAGGCTGGAAGTTTGGTTTTAATAGTCCGTTCAAAGCAGAAGTATATTTTATAAACACGAAGCAATTCACAAATCAGAAATGGGGCACTAAAAACCCGATAATGCTTCGTGATGCTGAGTTCGGACCTATCCGTCTTCGCGCTTTCGGTACATATGCTTTACGCGTTGTGGATGCGAAAAAGTTCTTAAAAGAGATTGCGGGAACTGATGCTCATTTTACAACAGAAGAAATCACAGATCAATTGCGTAATCTTGTAATTACTCGTTTCACGGATGCAATTGCAGAAAGTAAGATACCGGCTCTTGATCTTGCTTCTAATTATGATGAACTTTCGAAATTCGTTGGTGCTAAGATCAATCCCGAGTTTCAGGAACTGGGAATTGAAGTAACTAAACTTCTTATCGAAAATATTTCATTGCCTCCTGAAGTCGAAGCTGCACTTGATAAAAGAAGCAGCATGGGTATCATTGGTAATTTAGGCGCATACACACAATTCCAGGCAGCAAACTCTATGGAAGCTGCTGCAGAAAATGGCAACAGTATTATGGGAGCCGGTGTAGGAATGGGAATGGGTTTCGGTATGGCTAATCAGATGGGAAACATGTTTAATCAAAACCAGTTCAATCCAAACCAAAATCAAAACACTCCACCGCCTCCACCTCCTATTGTTCAATATTTCTTAGCAGTAAATGGCGTACAAACCGGTCCGTTTACCGAACAGGTCCTTTCACAAATGATCCCGCAAGGGACATTTAAAAAAGACTCTATGGTTTGGAAAAGTGGAATGGCTGCATGGTCCTCAGCCGAATCTGTCGCAGAGCTGGCAAAACTTTTTGCAGCAGTTCCTCCGCCATTACCTCCATTATAGTCAATAAGGAAATGGTTATTAAGTAATTCAGGCTGAACCTGATTTACTTGATTTCAATGATCTGCCTAATTAACTATTTAACTAATAACTAATCAAGATGGAATTAGAAGCACCTATACAAGCAACCAGCAATCAGCTCGACTGCAAAGAATGCGGAGCACTTTTAAAATATGCACCGGGCACTGCTCATTTAAAATGTGAATATTGTGGTTGTCAGAACGAGATCAAAGAAGCTTCTGCACCAACAATGGTTCAGGAAATTGATTTTGAAAAGTTCCTTAATGAGAATAGTTCAGAAGTTGAGAAACAGGTAGTAAGCACTGTAAAATGTGGTAATTGCGGTGCATCAACTTCCTTGAAACCAAATGTAACAGCCGACAGTTGTCCCTTCTGCGCATCACCTGTTGTGGTTGTTGGAGGTGGAACATCTGCAAGCATTATCAAACCGAAATATCTTCTTCCATTTAAGATAGATCAAAAAGCTGCGTTTGTAGAATTCCGAAAATGGGTAAACAGCTTATGGTTCGCACCGAATGATCTTAAACACTATGTCGATAATGCAGACAAACTAAATGGATTGTATATTCCTTACTGGACATACGATTCCAAAACAGTAAGCACTTATACCGGACAGCGTGGTGATAACTATATAACAACTGAATCCTATTCAGTTACGATCAATGGAAGGACCGAAGAGCGTACACGCACAGTAACTAAGATCCGCTGGAGTTACGCATGCGGAACAGTTTATAATGATTTTGATGATGTTCTTGTACTTGCAAGCAATTCCCTTCCTGAAAAGTATACTAACGCTTTGGAGCCATGGGATATGGAAAACATAACAGAGTATAATGACAAGTTTTTGAGCGGCTTCAGAAGTGAAAGCTACCAGATAGATGTTAAGTCAGGTTTTGAAAAATCAAAATTGATCATGGAAGAAGGGATTCGCAACAATATCTGCAATGATATTGGCGGAGACCATCAGCGAATAAGCTCTGTAGAAACTGTTTATAATGATATTACTTTCAAACATATACTATTACCTATCTGGCTTAGTGCTTATCGATACAGCGAAAAAGTATACCGGTTTATGATCAATGGACGAACAGGCGAAGTACAGGGCGAAAGACCATACAGCGCGGTAAAAATAATTTTAGCCGTTTTTGGAGTTATTGCTTTTGGTATTGCTGTATATTATGGAATTGAGATGTATAACGGAGATAATTATTAATAAACCAATCTGCCTTTTCTTTTCCACACTTTGTCTGGCAAGTACTTTTACCTCCAGAGGTATGGAACAGTATAAAAAAAATAACTCAGGTACGTCCGGAGTTGAGTTTTATGAGATCGAGAACAAGGATATTATAGTACAGTTTATTGATGGTTCTATCTATAAATACACTTATAACAGTGCCGGTGAAGAAGCTGTTGAAAAGATGAAAGAGCTTGCATTAGCAGGCAAAGGCCTTACTACTTATATTAATCAGTTTGTAAAAGATAAGTATGAGGCTAAACTTAAAGAATCAAACTACTGAATTGATATTAAAAACGGTAGTTTGAAATTCGTTTATATCTCCCGCTAAACGAAATATAATTTTTTTGTGCATAAATTTCCCCAATAACTTATCAATTTACATATTGAAGGACATTATTCGCTTAAAATATTATCTTTGAAAAATCCAATCTAATAATACTTATGGAAATTCCTAAAGATGCAAAAGTAATTGATTTCGGAACCAGTTATTTATGGTTTGATGAATTTAACATCCTGTATTCTTTACCCAAAGCCGGAGCAGAACCTCAGCTAACCCGTGAAGAAACACTTCAACAAATGGCTAAATTCAAAGAGATTACCGGCAATAAAAAAGTATGTATGATCCTTGAGACCAACAGCAATTCCAAGCCTCCTAAAAAAGAAGACAGGGATTTTATTGCTGATCAGCTTTCTCAAGTCGCGAAAGCAATGGGTATTATCTCAACCTCCCCATTAAGCAGAATGATCGCTAATTTATTTTTTGGATTAAAACCGCCTCCATATCCTGTTAAGTTCTTTTCAAATGAGAAAGAAGCGCAAGCCTGGATCAAACAATATCTATAGATCAACGTGGAGTCAGAAAACAAATACAAGCAGGATGACCGTATAGAAAAGATCTATGCCCTCCTCCTTCATTATACAACCACAGGTGATTACGGTGCAAGAGCAAGTGTTTCAGATAAAGGCGATGAGCTGGATGCAATAATTGTCGGATTAAACACCTTAGGTGAAGAACTCCAGGCATCTGGAAAAGCAGTAAAAGAATTTCAAAAGAGGATCGATGCCATAATGAATGTTCTTCTTCATTACACTGTAATGGATTTTTCTGCTAAAGCTGAAGTTTCAGAAAATGGTGATGAACTCGATGCTATCGCTGTAGGCTTAAACACACTCGCAGAAGAATTACAATCTTCCAAATCTGAAGAGCTTAAACACTCACAAGAGTTGGAAGAAAAAGCAGAAGAGGTATCCAGATTAAATAAAACGCTGGAAAAAAATCTTCAGGAACTTGAAATAGCTAATAAAGAACTTGAAGCATTCACATATTCTGTTTCACATGATCTTCGCTCTCCATTAAGAGCTATCCATGGATACACAAAAATTTTATCAGATGACCTTGCCGCACAACTCGATCCGGATAAAAAAGAAATGATGAATGGGGTTATGCGTAATGCAAAAAAAATGGGTCAGTTGATTGATGACCTCCTCGCATTTTCAAGAACCGGAAGAAAGGAGCTGCAGAAACAGGATATTGATATGACCGCTCTTGCTAAAAGCACCGTTGAAGAACTTAAAAATTCAATCGGACCTTTTAAAGCTAAGATCAATATTTTACCTATGCCTAATGCTCATGCTGATCAAAGTCTGCTGACAATGGTCTTTGTGAATCTTATTTCTAACGCCATTAAATACAGTGCGAAAAAAGAGAATGCTGAAATCACAATAGGATCAAATAAAAGAAAAGAAGAAACTGTATACTTTATAGAAGACAACGGAATCGGGTTCGATATGCTGTATTACGATAAACTTTTTGGAGTGTTCCAGCGCCTGCATTCTGCTGAAGAATTTGAAGGCACCGGTGTTGGATTAGCTCTCGTTAAAAGGATCATTGCAAGACATGGCGGGAAAATATGGGCTGAAGCCAAATTAGGAGAAGGTGCTACTTTCTATTTTACATTGAGTCGTTAATCATTTAATATAAAAACAAATGAATGGAGAATTAGAGATCATACTTGTTGAAGACAACATGGATGACGCTGCACTTGTAATAAGAGCATTAAAAAAAAATAACCTTGCAAATAAACTTGTGCATTTAAAAGATGGTGCCGAAGCACTTGAATTCATTTTCGGAAAGAACACTTCTGAGCAATTGGAGGTACTAAGCCATTCGCCACGCGTTATGCTCCTTGACCTGAAAATGCCCAAGATCAATGGGATGGAAGTACTTGAAAAAGTCAAAGCCGATCCAAGAACCAAGGCTATGCCGATAGTAGTCCTTACTTCTTCAGCAGAGGATCCTGACATTAAACGCTGTTACACACTTGGTGCAAATAGCTATATTGTTAAACCTGTTGAATTTGATAATTTTTCGAAAGTTATTGCAGAACTTGGATTATACTGGTTAGTATTAAATCAGCCGCCTCAGTTAAACCAATAAGCAGAATAAAACTACAAGAATAAAAAAGAGAATATTGCTTTAGCTTTATTCTCTTTTTATTTTTATTCACCAAACATCTTTCCCGGGTTAAGAATATTCCGAGGGTCGAAAAGTTTTTTAATTGAACGCTGAAGCTCCAAGGTCTTTTCAGAAAAAACGATCTTCATATAATCTTGCTGCACAAAACCTATCCCATGCTCTCCGCTAATAGTCCCACCTAATTGTTTACAGATAGTAAAGATCTCTGCGATCGCTTTTTTTATGTGAGCTCCCTCCCATTGTTCATCTGTCAGATCACCTTTAATTAAACGTATATGGAGATTTCCGTCACCCGCATGTCCGTAACACACAGTTTTAAAATTATATTTAGTTCCAACTTCTTTCACCCCCTTAACCAATTTAGGAAGCTCCGCGCGAGGAACAACAGTATCCTGTTCTTTACTTATTGCATTGTTCTTAACTGCTTCATTTATCCCTCTCCGCAATCGCCATAGCTCGTTTTTCTGAGCGGCACTGTCAGCGAATAAAATGTCAGCAATATCATACTTGCTCATGAGTTCAGATATTGCTTCCATCTCCTTCATTAATACATCCTGATCGTTACCATCAACTTCAATAAGTAAATGAGCCTGAATATCATCTTCGAGTTTTACCACATTACTTTGAACATACTTGCTTACCCAATCCAAGGCATCTCGTTCCATAAGCTCAAGAGCACTCGGAGTAAAACCTGCACGGAACACCTCACTCACAGCTTCACATGCTTCATCCAAACTCCTGAAAGGCACAAGCATTAAAAGATCATATTTAGGATGAGGAAGCAATTTAACAATGATCTTTGTCGCAATACCAAGCGTTCCCTCACTTCCAACCATTAATTGAGTCAGATTATAACCGGTTGAATTTTTTAAAGTGTTCGCTCCGGTGTAAATAATTTCTCCTGTAGGCAATACAACTTCAAGATTCAGTATATAATCTTTTGTGGTACCATATTTAACACATTTGGGACCTCCGCTGCTTTCGGCCACATTGCCTCCTAAGAAGCAGCTGCCTTTGCTGGCAGGATCGGGAGGATAAAACAATCCTTTTTCCGCAACAGCATTTTTAAATATCTCATTGATAACTCCGGGTTCAACAGTTGCCTGAAGATTACGCTCATCAATTTCCAATATTTGATTGAATCGTTCCATTGACAAAACAATGCCGGAATGTATTGGCAAGGCTCCACCGCTCAAGCCAGTTCCTGCACCTCGTGGCGTTACAGGAATCAGATGTTCATTTGCAAGGATCAACACTTTAGATATCTCATCTGCAGTTCGGGGTTTTATCACAACCTCCGGAATAAAAACCAAATCTTCGGTTTCATCATGTGAATAAACAGAAAGAGTTTCATTGTCAGAAAATACATTCTGCTCACCAACAATTGATCTTAGGTTAGAAATTATAGCGGGAGTTATTTTCTGATATTTCATAGTTCTGATTGAATACTGCAAAACTACAATTTATGTTTTGATTAAATATAAAAGATGAATAAACAAAGACCATTATTTGGTAAAAAAAATGCTGTAAATATTACAGCATTTCTTTTCTCTATATTACATATTTCTTAATTGGGTTTTCTTTTTCCGTGGATAAAGATTGAATTGAACACCATAAGAAGGAACGAATGTCCATCCTTTTAGTTCAACGTTCCCTCCACCCAATAAAGGATAATTACCATACTCCTGATAATAAGTGGAAAGTCCGGCTGTAAAATAAACGAATTTGTATCCGACTTTAAAATTCACAAATCCTCCATAAGATCCATAATTTATTTTTGCATTCAATGGCGCCAACATTTGCTGTACACCTTCGTTATCTTTGATATAAACGTTTTTGGGATCAATATTATATTTCACAAAGCTGTGAGTGTAAATTACACCAAAAGCAATTGCTCCGAATTTCTCCTCCGCACCAAAGGATTTACTAAAGATAACAGGAACTGAAATATCCTTACGTGACATATTCAGATCGAATATTTTCGAAATCTGCTCAAAATTCTTTCCTCCGAAATTATAACTCTGCCATCCGTATTGCAAACCAACACTACCATACATTCCTTTATAATCAGAATATTGATAAGTATATTATGACCAAGTCCGTAACGTAAATAAAAGTCGGTTTTATAACCAATCGGATCCAAACAATAAGCAAGAGCGGCTGCATTAATATGCTGCAGTCCTTCAGTGAGCTGAAAGGAGTCCTTATCACCCATCTGTTTGAATTCTTCAACACCTTTAATGGTTTCATCGATTGGAGATGTGGAAACATTAACCGAATAATTAACCCCTCCTCGCACCTGATTCTTTGTAACAACTTTTCCGGATTCAGTGATTGCTTTTGGCGGACTGCATGAATAAATAATTCCTAATGGAACACCAAGAAGTAATAGTTTCTTTAAATTATTTTTTTTCATTTTCTAATTTTAATGATCTGATTGTTTGTCGGTTCAGACAAGCATGAATGCGAAAGGTTTAAAATCCGCACAAGAATAATTAACGTTTTTTTTCGTCTTAAATTGCTCTCCTATTACTTACTTTTTAATCCTGCAATTCATCGGGTTTATGAGTAAATACACAGGATTTATCGCCTAAGAGTCTTCTGCACAATTAAATACCATCATTAAAAAAAGCCATTCATCATATATGTCAGGGAAATGAAAATTATTTTCCTATTTTCGTACGAATACTCTAAGAACTTAAAAATCAAACTATGAAATGCTCAGCACTTTTTTCTCTTACCTTATTGTTGGCCGGAAACATAAATGCTCAACAAAAGAATATAACACTGGAAGACATCTGGAAATCCGGAACATTTAGAGCAAGTGGAGTGTACGGATTATCAACTATGAAGGACGGGGTGCATTACAGTGCTTTCGGTAATACAGACAAAGACGCATTTATTCTTCGATATGAATATGCTAAAGATTCGAAACCTGATACTTTACTTAAAGAAAGTGACCTGAAAGTTGATGGAAAGGTTATTACAATTGACAATTATAGCTTTAGCCCAGATGAATCGAGAATCCTTATATCCAGCGAAACTGATCAGATCTACAGACATTCAACCAGAGAGAACTATTATGTTTATGACAGAAAAACCAAAACCGCAGTTGCAGTTGCAAAAGGTGAAAAACAGATGTACGGAACTTTCTCTCCAGATGGAAACAAAGTTGCTTTTGTTCGTGACAACAATATTTTCATAAAAGAACTTATTAATGGAAAAGAAACACAAGTAACCAATGATGGAAAATTCAACAGCATAATTAATGGTGCAACTGATTGGGTGCACGAAGAAGAGTTCGCTTTTTCTGTTGCTTATTCATGGAGTCCCGACAGTAAAAAAATTGCTTATTATAAATTTGATGAAAGCAATGTGAAAGAGTTTTCTTTTAATGAATTTAATAATCAGTTATATCCTACAGAGTATAAATTTAAATATCCCAAAGCGGGAGAAGCGAATTCAATTGTAACAATCCATACTTATGATATTGCATCTGGTAAAGATAAATTGATGGATATCGGAAAAGAAACCGATCAATATATTCCCCGCATTAAATGGACAATTGATCCTAATGTCCTTTCTATAGTGAGAATGAACCGTTATCAGAATAAACTGGATCTGATGATGACAAACGCTTCTACAGGTTCAACAAATATTGTTTACAGCGAAAGCAATGAGAAGTTCATTGACATCCACGAAGGAGAAGGAGATTATGTTTTCTTTACGGCTGATGGAAAAAACTTTCTTATACAGAGTGAGAAAGACGGCTTTAATCATCTTTATTTATTTGACATGAGCGGCAAGCTCGTAAACCAAATCACAAAAGGAAACTGGGACGTTGTGGAATTAAAAGGAATTGATGAGAAAACAAAAACATTATTTTACATAGCATCTGAAACCACTGCCACTGAAAAGGATATTTATTCAATTAAGCTTGACGGAAGCGGAAAGAAAAAACTTTCTGCTGAAAAAGGTACTCATGCACCGGAATTCAGTTCAGGTATGAAATACTATATTGATATATTTTCCAGTGCAAATACACCTCATACCTATTCTATCGTAAATGCTGAAGGCAAACCTGTTCGTGTTCTCGAAAATAATTCGGCTTTAGCTGCTAAACTGAAAGAATACAACATGAGTCCGAAAGAGCTGTTCATGTTCAAAACAACTGAAGGTGTTGAATTAAATGCATGGATGATTAAACCGGCTAATTTTGACAAGAACAAGAAATATCCCGTATTCTTAACTTTTTATGGAGGTCCGGGACGCAACATGGTCAACAATTCTTTTGACGGCCGTGATTATTACTGGCATCAGATGCTTGCTCAAAAAGGATATATAGTAATGTGTGTGGATAACCGTGGCACATTATACCGGGGAGCGGAGTTCAAAAAATCGACATACAAACAGCTTGGTAAATTAGAAGTAGCTGACCAGATCGAAACGGCTAAATATCTCGGTACTTTACCTTTCGTTGACAAAACAAGGATTGGCACATTCGGTTGGAGTTACGGAGGTTATTTGAGTTCACTTTGTATTACCAAAGGTGCTGATTATTTCAAAACAGCCATTGCAGTTGCACCTGTTACCAACTGGCGCTATTATGATAATATTTACACTGAACGATTTATGTCCTTGCCCCAGGAAAATGCAAGCGGTTATGACGACAACTCCCCTATTAATCATGTAAAACTATTAAAAGGTAAATACCTTCTGATCCATGGAAGCGGTGATGACAATGTTCATGTTCAAAATACTATGGAAATGGTAAGTGCACTGGTAGCTGCGAATAAGCAATTCGACCTTTTCATATATCCTGATAAGAATCATAGTATTTATGGAGGTAATACACGCCTTCACCTTTACAATAAGATGACCGATTTTATCATAAATAATTTATAAGAACTTCAGTCAATAAAGCCCCGGGCTCTTTCCAGAACCCGGGGTTCTTTTTTCCAAAGCAAGGAATAATTAAAAAATTCATTATTTTACTTATATTCGCCCTTCTAAAATTATACAAACCTTAAATTAATATATATGTCAGAAGTAAAAGCAAAACACCCTAAAGGATTATGGGTATTATTTGGAACTGAAATGTGGGAGCGATTCAATTTCTATGGAATGCGCGCGATCCTTACATTATTTATGGTGAATTCGCTGATGATGAAAGAAGAAGATGCAGCAATCCTTTATGGTGGCTTTCTGGGTCTTTGTTATTTAACTCCAATGCTTGGTGGTTTCGTTTCAGATCGTTTCTTCGGTAATAGAAATTGTATCATGCTTGGCGGGTTAATGATGGCTGCAGGACAATTGTTATTGTTTTTCAGTGCAAGCACCTTTTCAACCAATCTAAGCCTTGCAAACACCTTGATGTGGACAGCCTTAGGAGTGATCGTTTTCGGAAACGGATTCTTTAAACCGAATATTTCCAGTATGGTTGGAAGCTTGTATCCTAAACAGGAAAAAAGCAAACTTGATACTGCTTTTACAATCTTTTACATGGGAATCAATTTGGGAGCATTTTTAGGCCAGACGATCTGTCCTTACCTTGGAGATGTGGAAATTGCTGGCGTTAGAGATGTTCATGCTTTCAAATGGGGCTTCTTAGCTGCTTCTATTGCAATGATATTGGGTACACTTGTTTTCTTTTTCTTAAAGAACAAATATGTTGTAACACCTGACGGAAAGCCATTGGGTGGTTTACCATCTAAAAATGATGCTTCTGATTATGAAGAAGGTGAAGCTCAGAAAGCTGTATTCTCAACAACAGCCCTGATCGTTTCTATTATCTCTTTCGTGATCTTGTTTTTTGCAATACGTTATTTCACCGAAGGGACTAATATTGTTAAAACTATTATCTATCCTATTATTTATGCAAGCGGCATTACCCTTGCGGGATTGATCATCTCAGATTCCTCGTTAACAAAAATTGAAAGAGACAGGATCATTGTTATTTATATTGTCGCATTCTTCGTAATATTTTTCTGGGCAGCCTTTGAGCAGGCAGGTTCATCTTTAACATTCATTGCGGATAATCAAACTGATCTTAACTTTTTCGGCTGGCAAATGCCTCCTTCTATGGTTCAGGTATTCAATGGTATCTTTGTGTTCGCTTTTGCATTACCATTCAGTATCTTATGGGATAAATTAAGAGAAAAAGGGAGAGAGCCGATCTCCCCTGTAAAACAGGCGATTGGTCTTGCTTTGATCGCATTAAGTTATTTTATTATTGCAAATAATGTTAAAGATCTTGGAAACAGTGGCCTTTTAGGTATCAAATGGCTGATCCTTTTGTATCTGATTCAAACTTTTGCTGAATTATGCTTATCTCCTATCGGTTTATCATTGGTAGGTAAATTATCTCCTAAACGTTTCGCTTCATTGCTTTTTGGTGTTTTCTTCTTATCTAATGCTGCAGGTTATGCTTTAGCAGGAACACTTGGGTCGATATTACCATCAACGGGTGATAAATTCCTTAAAGCAGAAAAGCTTGGAATTGATCTTCAGGCAGTGCTTGATAAAAGAATTACTCCTACGCCTGAGCAATTGGAATTACTTTCACAAAATCAGATAAGTGCAGAAAATCCGGTGTTCGTAGGTTTCGAAATTCATAATTTATATGAATTCTTCATGGTCTTTGTTGTTCTAACCGGAATTGCAGCTGTTATTTTATTTCTTTTAAGACCTGTTCTGAAAAAAATGATGCATGGCGTAAAATAATTGTCACTCATGTAAATGGCCGGTTATCCGGCCATTTTTTTGCTTAAAAATATCACTTTTCAAAAAAAGATATTCTTATCTTTACTTATTAAATCATCAAATGTTGAAACGAATATTTATAGCTTTTGGAATTGCAACTATTATTGTAATAGCTCAAAGCTTTGTAAATAAATGGCAAACCTCTCAGGAAGCTAATGAACCGGTTCATTGGTATTCATTTTCCGAAGCCGTTTCCCTTCAAAAGAAAAGTCCCAGGCCTATAATGGTCGATGTGTATACCAGCTGGTGCGGTCCATGCAAATTGATGAGTAAGAACACTTTCGGTAATCCTGAGATAGCAAAATATCTGAATGAGAATTTCTATCCGGTGAAATTCAATGCTGAAACGTATGATAGTGTGAGCTTTAATGGTTACACTTTTAAAAACAAAAATCCTCCCGGAACAAACCGGCCTGTGCACGACTTTGCTTCATCTATTCTTGACAATAAATTGGTTTATCCTTCAATCGTATTTCTAAATGAACAGATCCAGCGTATCCAGGTTCTAACGGGATATTATCAACCCGCTCAATTTGAGCCTGTTATGAATTTTTTTGGAAGCGGCAAGTATAAGGAGGTTTCTTATGAGGAATACCAAAAGAGTTTTATTCCGGTAATAAAATAGTAATTTATTCGTTTTTTATATACTTATAACCTTTTACACATATTAAACGTATAACTTACTAAATTTTTATTTTAAATATATGAAAACAACAGTAGAAATGGTAAACTTAAAATCCAAGATCCTTCAGGTTCTTGAGATGAAAAAGTTTACATATGCTGATATGGCTTCGTATCTGAATATTTCCGAAGAAGATCTCGATTATGCCCTTGAAACCAATACTTTAGAAATCAGAACATTGGAGTTAATTTCTAAAGAATTAAGAATCCCATTATATAGTTTTTTCCGTGAAAACTTTGAAACTTTTGACTTCAGCAAAGAACCTTATTATAATGTAAATATCTGGAGTAAAGAAGACAGTAAATATGCTTTAGAACTAAAAGCACTGCGTCAGGAAGTGGAACAATTAAGAATCGATCTAAGAAATAAAGATCTTTTGATCGATGCTCTTGAAGCTCAGGTGGCTAAACCTAAATAGAGCCAATTTCTAATAATTTATTTTATCTAAATTTATATTTTAATTCCTATAATTAAAATATCATCAACCTGTTCATGCTCTCCCATCCATTCGTTCACAAAATTTTCAATGATTACTTTTTGTTCGATAAGGTGTTTAAATCGTAAAGTTGATATAAAGTTCTGAAATCCAATTTTTTTCAATTTTTTATCCTTTATTCCTCCGAACTGATCAATAATTCCATCGGTGACCAAATAAATCATATCTCCGGGTTCCGTTAGTACTTGTTCAGTTTTGTATTCATGCGATACAAAGGTTTTTAATCCCCCGATCGAATGTTTAGTAGGACTAATTTCCTGAAGGCCTGAATGATGCATTACCCATAATGGACGATTGGCTCCGGCATATTCTACTACATGAGTTTCCAGATCAATGCTGCATATAGCGATATCCATTCCATCTCGGGAAGAATTCTCTTTAAAAAAACGATAAATGCTGTAATTAAGAGTTTGTAAAATTTCGGCTGGCTTTGTTATATGCTTTTCATTAACAATTTTATTAAGTAATAAAGTACCTGCTATACTCATTATTGCTCCTCTCACCCCATGCCCAGTGCAATCGGCCACCGCAATAATTAAATGATTGTTTTTCTTTTCAAACCAATAAAAATCTCCTCCTATCACGTTCTTTGGTTTATTGTAAATAAACCAATCGGAAACCACTTCATCCAGTTTAGATGTCCCCGATAAAAGTGCTTCCTGAAGAGCACCGGTATAAACCATGCATTCTGTTAGATTGGTATTCTTTTCTTCTATTTCTTTGAATGAATTATTAATTTGACGATTTAAAACTTCCAGGGATTCTTTTTCCTTTTTCTGAGTATTTTCTGCAAACAAAGTTCCTATAGCTGCCGGAAGTTTATGTAATGCTGATTTCAGAATATAATCATTTACCCCTGCTTTGATACATGAAACAGCATATTCTTCAGAAACTGGATTTGTAACAATCATAAAAGGGATATTATAATTATGATTTATTATCGTAAGAGCTTCTAATGCATTGAAAGAAGGTAAGGAATGATCTGAGAGCACCAAATCTGGTTCGAAATTATTCAATGTAATGATAAAATCCTCCCTGTTATTTACAACTTTGAACGTGAATAGCATTCCGGATCTGCTCAACTCCCTTTGAATATGCTCCGCATCAGCAGGATTGTTTTCCAAAACCAGAATCTTTAAATGCTTTTTCATTTGTTGTTGAAAACAGATAGAAGTATCAATTTTCAGGTTTAAACATTAAAAACTTATGCCGAAACTTGAAATTAAAGGGGAAGCATTATTTGTAAAGTCGTACCAATTCGCTCGGTGCTTTTTATTGAGATCGTGCCTCCCAATTTTTCTGTTCCTATTTTTGCAAGGTAAAGTCCAAGACCACTTCCTCCCGAATCATTGTTGGCACGGAAAAACATGTCGAATACCTTTGGGATGAGGTTTTCCTTTATCCCATATCCATTGTCAATTACTGATATCTCAATTGCCTGACCAGAGATCTTTGATTTAATTGTTACATATGCTCCCGGAACAGCATAGTTATTATATTTAACTGCATTGTCAATAATTCTCTTAAGTATCATTTTCAAAATCGCTCTGTCTGTTATCAGGTTGTTACCTGATTCATCTTCAATACAAAATCTAGGTTTTTTATCGATTGATAATTTGTATGGTGAAACAATCTCCTCTATCAACTCTGTAAAACCAACCACCTGTTTATCCACAGTCATTTCGCGAATTCCGAGAGTTTCAACCAGATTGACTACAATAATATCCAGTTTGTCTGCACTTGTATCCATAAGCCCTATAAGTTTAGATAACTGGATTGGATCAGAATCAACCTTTGCCATATTTATTAAACCTTTCATAGAGCTTAAAGGGCCTCTGAGATCATGCGAAGCACGGTAGATAAATGTTTTTAGCTCATTATTTACCTCCATTAGCTTTTGGTAGTTTTTAGCGCTTTCTATTTCCGCTCTTTTTTTCAAATAAGCATTTATTATTGCTGATGGCAATCGCGTTAAAGAAGATTTCAGGATATAATCATCCGCTCCGGCCTTAATTATATTAACCGCGAATTCTTCCGAAACAGTACCTGTGACAAGAATAAAAACACTTCCCTTGCATATTTCCCTGGCAATTGGTAAAGCTTCTTCAGAAGTGAAAGAAGGCAATGAATGGTCAGAAAGGATGACATCCGGTCGAAATTCTTCCAAAGCCTTTATATAGTCAGTTTGATTATCGGCAAGTCTGTATTCATACTTCAATTCCGACATTTTTAAAGCTCTGAGGGTTAGTCCTGCATCAGCAGGATTGTCTTCAAGAACTAATATTTTTAATGAACCAGACATGCGTGATCTATTTAAATAAGCAATCATAAAAAAGAACAAGATGAAAACGGATACTCTCCTTCCGTTAACACCTTGTCTTTTAAGTTAACAACCAAGCATTGATTATTAAACACTGTCTTAATTATTTACTTACATTGGAACATCTGCATGTCCAATTATACTGCTAGAAGTACAATATATTGTGGTAATAAATTCTCTACCATCTTTAGAAGTTAAAGCTAACCAATCATATCTCTCACCATCCTTAGGCTCAAGTGATATAACTGTATAGCCATTTGCAATCAGGTATTCATTTACCTGATTATAGGTGGCAGCCTTTGCTTCACTTACTGTTTTTATTCCCGAAGTGGATAATACCAGAGTTCCTCCGGTAAAAAGAATTATTACCAATAATCCTTTTAAAAGTGTTCTTTTCCATTGTTTCATGATCCGTGTAGTTTTGATGTGCTTAATTTTTTACAAAATAACGTCACACCAAAGCCAAAACCTTGGACAAATCACCATCTAAAATGAACCCGACACAAACACTTGAAGATCAATACAGTAGCTACTTTAAGCCTGTTTTCTAATCAAATTTTATTTAATTTATTTGTGCAAAAATGAGCTGCTTTTTAAAAATAATTATGGACAATTGAGTGGCAGAAATGAACTCGAAGCATAAAGCTGATATTCAACAGATTAGACCTACCACCACAAGCATAACAAGTATAATAGATTTAAAATTTATCTTTGTATTGAATGGCCAATCACCATATAATATCTTTTATTCAGCATTTGAGCCCTGTGGAAATCAGACAGGTTGATGATTATCTAAGCAAATCCTCTGCTCTTTTTAGTAAAGACGAAGAAGGTAAAGAATTACGTTTGTTTAAATTCCTTATTTCAAACAAGCATAAAAACATCACAGAAGAAGATATAAATCTCGAAATACAAACAGCCAGTTTATCCCATCTTAAAAGTAATCTTTTCAGCAAAGTTCTTGAGGCATTAACGCTGGATAAATACATCCATAACAGTGATGTTTTCAGTCAGAATGATATTATAAATTTTAGTCTCAGAAAAAAAATACTTGTATGCAAGATTGCGTTGAGAACTCTTAATCCTGGCAAGTTTGAAACAATAATTGAACTTTTAAATGAAATCATAGAAAAAGCCAAAGATTTTGAACTTTACGATATTTTGGTAGAAGCCTTAAATAATAAAAAATATTTCCAGAGCCCGAGATCGGGTTCATTGGACTTCGAAAAAATTGATAAGGAAATTGAATATTATCAATATTGTTATAAAGCAGTTCTTAATGCTACAGATAACTATTATCGCTTAATACTAAATAATGATTTTATAAAAACTCTTTCTGAAAACGAAGCAAATGATCATATAATTTCATCGATCAGACAAATGGAAGCTGATTATAAAAAGACTAAATCTGAACAGGTAAATTATTACTTATATATAATGCGGTTTGCATTAGCTGAGAGAAAGAAAGAGTATGATCAGGCAATTAAATATTGTAATGAATTAATTGTGATACTTAAAAAAAATAAAGCTATTTATAGAACTGAAAGACTGGGATTTGTGCATGATAATCTTAGTTTGTACAAAACATATTTAAAAAAGTATGGAGAGGCTTCCAAAGAAGCTAAAGAAGCTCAGAAATATTATATCGAGAATAGTTTTAATCATGCAGTTTCTAAACAGCATGAGTTTTATGTCAACTTTTACAATAAGAATTATCATGCTGCGAATAAGTGTTTAAATGAATTGCTAAGTCATTCTCGTATTGACACAGGCGAATTCCGTAGATCTAAATATGTGTATTTCAGAGCATGCGCTTTTTTTGCGGAGAGAGATTACAAAGGAGCTCTTACTTTACTAAATGAATCTTTAGAGATCGAAAAAGATAAAACCCGATGGAATATTTCATTAAGGATCCTCAATATTATGATCTTCATTGAGATGAACAAGATCAATGAAGCAGGCAATTCCCTTGAATCTCTTCGTAAATACATTGAACGTACAGGAAAAACAGATGAAGTAAGTGCACGGAATATAATGACAGTAAAGCTGTTACGTGAAATTGAAAAAGATGGTTTTGAATATAACCCTAACAATAAAACGGTCCAAAAAATGATAAAAGACCTGTCATTGGTTGATTCTGAGTTATCATTGGAATATTTCAGCTCTGAACTCATTCCCTTCCACGAATGGCTGGTATCTAAAAAGAAATAAGTGAATCATGTGTTTTTCCTGATTAAAACATAAATATTTTCCTTTAAATTTCTAAACATTATAAAAATTGGTATATTTGCAGCCTTAAAATATGGTGGCCATAGTTCAGTTGGTTAGAATATCGGTTTGTGGTACCGAGGGTCGTGGGTTCGAGCCCCATTGGCCATTAAGAATAACCACCTTGATGAGGAACCCACAATAAACCCCGCTTTATTTTGTAAGTTTGTAATGCAAATGGCAGGCGAACCAAATCATATAACACTTCTTATCGAAGGAATGGACTGTGCAAACTGTGCAGTTGGGATCACAAAGGATCTTCAAAAAAGAGGTCTGGAAGAAGTGAATGTAAATTTTGCTACAGGTGAAGCTTCTTTTATTCTTGAAGATAAAAGTAAACTCCCTGAAGTGATAGAAGGTATCCATTCCATCGGATATAAAGTTGTTGACAGTAAAACGCGTGCTGATAATGAAGGTAAATTATCTACCATAGAAAAATACTTTTACTTTACTCTCCCTTTCACCATTCCGCTTTTTCTCAGCCATATGATATTCAGCCATGATTTTATTCTTAATCATCCGGTTGTCCAGCTAATCCTTTGCTTACCTGTTTTTGTGATTGGCATTATTCAATTCGGCAAAAGTGCATGGAACTCTTTAAAAACGGGAGTTCCGAACATGGATGTACTCATATTTATTGGTTCCTCCTCTGCTTTTATTTACAGCGTGGCAGGAATGTATATGTATTGGGGCACTGGTAAGCTTCATGATTTTATGTTCTTCGAAACAACTGCAACTATCATTACCCTTGTTCTATTGGGAAATGTGTTTGAACACAGATCTGTCAAACAAACTACTACTGCTTTAAAAGAACTAACAGCGATCCAGGTAAGCAAAGCAAAACTGGTTAGCCTTCAGCTTGGTAAGGAAATTATAACAGAAATCAACTATTCGGATATTCATGTAGGTGCAGTATTACAGGTGAATACTGGTGACAAAATCCCTGTTGATGGTGAAATAATATCAGGTGACGCAGGAATAGATGAATCTATGATCACAGGTGAAAGCCTGGCTGCAGAAAAATCATCCGGAGATAAAGTTATAGGAGGTACAATCATTATTCACGGTCACATTAAAATGAGGGCAGAGAATGTAGGCGATGAAACCATTCTGGCAAAGATAATCGAACTTGTAAAAAAAGCTCAGTTTTCAAAACCCTCAATACAAAAGCTGGGCGATAAGATCAGTGCAATATTCGTTCCTGTGGTACTTGGAATTGCAATCCTTACTTTTGTGATCTCCTTCTTTATATTTCACATCACATTTCGTGATGCTATGATGCACAGTATTGCTGTAATGGTTATTTCCTGTCCTTGTGCGATGGGGCTTGCTACTCCAACTGCAGTGATGGTTGGTATAGGAAGAGCAGCTAAAAAAGGGATCCTAATAAAAGGAGGAAATACACTCGAGGAATTTGCTAAAATTAAAACAGTTGTTTTTGATAAGACCGGTACACTCACAACCGGTGAATTCCGGATAAGTAATATTCAGGTGATGTCTGGATTTAAAATTGATGAAGCCAGAGAGCTTTTATTTAACCTCGAGCAGTTTTCTTCTCATCCTATTGCACGTTCAATTACAGCAGAATTAAAAGGCAGCGCGATTAAAAAATTTAATAATATCCATGAAGAAAAAGGTATTGGCGTGTCTGCAAGCGATGAATTGAACAATAAATATCTTATCGGTTCTTATAAGATCGCAAAACACCTTACTAAGGATAACGCCCATAATATTTATATCCTTAAAAACGATCAGTTGATCGCTACCGTAGATCTTGAAGACAAAACGAAGGAAAATATAAAGGAAACTATTGATAAGCTTCATAACTCCGGAATAAAAACGGTAATGCTTAGCGGAGATTCAGATAGAAAATGCCGTGTACTTGCCGAAAAAATCAATATTAAGGATGTTTACTCTGAACAGCTTCCGCAACAAAAGTTATCGGTTCTTGAAGAACTTAATAAAGAAGCCTCAACAGCGATGGTTGGTGACGGAGTGAATGATGCTCCGGCACTTGCTAAAGCAACTGTGGGTGTTTCTTTGAGTAATGCGACACAGGTTGCTATTCAATCAGCACAGATCGTTCTACTCAAAAACAATGACCTGTCACATTTATATGATGCGTATCTGATAAGTAAACATACATTGATCACTATAAAACAAAACCTCTTCTGGGCATTCTTTTACAATGTGATCGCAATTCCTGTAGCTGCTCTTGGTTTTTTAAGTCCCACAATGGGCGCACTAATCATGGCATTCTCCGATGTAATTGTTATCGGCAATTCAATCAGGCTAAAAACAAAAAAGCTGATTTGAAGTGGAGAAAAAAAAGCTCAACATACTCTTTATTTCAGGATGGTATCCAAACCGCGTGATTCCAACACTTGGAAATTTCGTGCAGAAACATGCAGAAGCTGTAGCGTTAAGATCAAATGTAATTGTTCTCAATGTATGGCCGGATAAGGAGTGTGTGACTGATTATGAAATAATTGAATCTACTATTAATCGGGTTTATACGATCAATATATATTACAAAAAGGTTTCACATAGCATACCGCTTCTTTCTCAGATCCAGAAATTTTTCAGAATACAAAAGGGTTACAAAAAGGGATCGGAAATAGTGAACAACTACTTTTCTCACATAGACATAATACATCACAATATTCTTTATCCATCAGGAATTGTTGCATTACTACTAAGTAGAATAAAAAAAATCCCATTCCTAGTTACAGAACATAGTACTGCTTATCTGAGTTCCAAAAGGCTTCAAATAGGAAGAATAGAAAAGTATATCTCTAAAAAGATTTGTTCAAATGCAGCCTTTATTACTCCTGTTTCAATAGATCTTAAAAATGCTATGATAAATCATGGTTATAAAGGCAATTATGAGATAATATATAATGTAGTTGATACTAAATTGTTTCATCCAACGGATATGAATGTCGGAACAGAGAAGATCCGCTTCCTTCATATATCAACACTTGACGATGCTCAGAAAAACATTTCCGGAATATTGAATGCCATTGCCGGATTATCAAATACTACTAAAAATTTTGAATTCCTTTTTACCGGTGATGGAGATATAACTCCCCATGTTGAGAAAGCAAAAAAACTTGGAATCTATAATTCCTTGGTCTTCTTTGAAGGCACAAAAACAACTTCAGAGATCGCTGGTCTTATGCGGAGATCCGATTGCTTTGTAATGTTCAGTAATTATGAGAATCTACCGGTAGTGATAGTAGAGGCTTTAGCCAGTGGACTACCGGTTGTTTCTTCACGGGTTGGAGGCATACATGAACATATTGATGAGAGCCGCGGAATTCTTGTGGATGCAAAAAATGAAGCAGGGCTTACAAAAGCGCTTAAGGAGATAATGTCAAAAATAAAAAATGACGATTATAATTCAAGACAGCTCGCTGCTTATGCGGATAAAAATTTCAGTTACGAAAAAGTCAGTGAGCAGTTTCATATACTTTATGATCGGATCTTAAATAATGATTAAAAAGATAGCCTTTACATTTGCCATAAAGATCATAATTGCAGTTTTAAACCTTGCGATCGTGATTGTTCTGTCCAGATATATTGGAGCTGCTGGTAAAGGTGAGGCGAGTCTTGTTGCTACCAGCCTTGCAATGATCCTTTTGTTTTGTAATATCATAGGAGGATCTTCACTTGTTTATTTTGTCCCAAGAAATAATAATTGCCAGCTTTTTTTTCTGAGTAACTGCTGGTCATTACTAGTATGTATAGCATCCTATTTCATTTTTAATACTTTCGATCTGATAATGCCTGAAGTTGTTTTGCCTTTGATCGTATTAACTTTAATAAATTCTTTTCTTACCACTAACATGACAATTCTGTTAGGCCAGGAACGCATCACAGCACACAACATTATTTCTTTGCTGCAGGCAATTATTAATCTTGGAATTCTTTTCCTGATGTTTGAAAGCATTAATAAACTTAACGTAACATCGTATATCTATTCTTTATATGCTTCGATGGGATTGTGTTTATTGATAAGCAGTTTTCTTGTCATTCCTTATCTTATTAAAGATAAATCACCCCGGGATCAGAAACTTGTTTTTAAGCTATTTGAGTATGGCGCATACAGTCAGGCCGGGCACATAATGAAATTCATGAGTTTCCGATGTACTTATTATATGCTTGTGAATTTCTCCGGGGAAGTTGTTCTTGGAATATTTTCTAACGGAGTTTCGCTTATAGAATCTGTGTTCCTTATAAGCAATAGTATTTCAACCGTTTTATTTCCAAAGGTTGCGAACTCCGGAGATAATGAATATTCCAGAACTATTACAATTCAGCTGACTAGATTCAGCATCATTTTATGCCTTCTTGCTTTGATACCTCTATGCCTTTTACCTCCTTCATTTTTCACATGGCTGTTTGGAAGTGAATTTGCGGGTGTTCATAATATTATATTATTATTGGCACCGGGGGTTTTGTTTTATAATATTGCATTGGTGATCGGTCATTATTTCTCAGGAATAGGCAGAATCAGGGTAAATACCTGGGCTAACCTAACAGGACTTCTAACAACAGTTGCTATGGGAATGCTATTTTATCCGAATTTTGGAATAGATCAGATCGCAATAATATCAACTGTTTCATACATAACAACAGCCGCTTTAATAATTTACCATTTTAAAAAGGACGCAGGAATAGGATTGCTAAAGCTTATTCCAAAAATATCGGATATCAAATGGCTTGGAAAAGAAGCGAAAGAATTATTTCACAGGTAAGCCTGAAAGCATATTTTTATTTCCTTTGTGAAAATGAATAAACTCAGTAAACTAATTAAAGCATTTTCTTTGATCCTTAAACAACCTTCACTTTTAAATAAAGTGCTGGATGATTCTAATGTACATAAAACCGCAGTTACTGAAAAATATGGTCTGACAAAAGGCCTTCCGGTAATAAATATTAATTTGTTGCTTCCGGGATTTAATGAAACCATTGATCCTTTTTGTTATCTGGATGGTGGGTCAACGCCAATAGATCTGGCTCTTTTAAAAGGTCTTGCCAAAAAGAAAAACAATTGTGAATATTTTGAAATAGGAACATGGAGAGGTGAAAGTGCAGCAAATGTTGCTTCAGTAGCAAATCATTGTACAACCCTTAATCTCTCAGATATTGAGATGAAAGAGATGGGACTGGATAAGAAATACATTGATCTTCATCGCTTCTTTTCCAAGGATCTCAAAAACATTACCCATCTCCAGGGTAATTCGAGTACTTTCAATTTTAAAGGTCTGGAAAAAAAATTCGATCTTATTTTTATTGATGGTGACCATCATTACGAATCCGTAATGAACGACACAAAAAATGCATTTGAACTTTTGAAAGATGAACGATCTGTCATCGTATGGCACGACTACGGTAACAATCCGAATGATATTCGCTGGGATGTATTGAGAGGGATTCTTGACGGAACACCGAATGATAAAAAGAAAAAATTATATCGTGTATCAAATACGCTTTGCGCGATCTATACTAATGAAGACCTGCGATCCTATCCGCAGGATAGAATCGAAACACCTGATAAAAGCTTTGTTATCTCGATTGCCTCAAGAAAATTGTAGATAATATTTCCCAGAACATAAAAGATTTAAACAAATTATCAAGAAATGCCTTAACCCTATTTGTTTTCTCAGGTTTGCTTTGTTATATTTGTTTTCCATTAAAAAAAAATACCACGTCTAACTAAAACCAATATGCTATGAAAAAACAAGTACTCTTCGGAGTTGCTTTAACTGTTAGTGGCTTTGCATTTGCACAGGCAAACCTTAACGGAGTAACTCAGTTGCAAAAAAAGCTGAGCTTTTCAAAAAAAATCAATTGGCAGGTACGGATGCACCGTCTTTTTCTGCCTTAGTTAACAACTTAAGACCTGCTGCTTCAGCACCTTTAAGAGCATATACAACTGCTACTATAGGATCTACAGGTTATCAGCTTCAAACAAATGCTGCAATCTGCAACCGTTTAGTACTTAGTCCTGACGGAACATTATCTGCGACATGGACTTTTTCAACTCAGACTGCAAGCTGGTCAGATCGCGGGACAGGCTACAACTATTTTAATGGTTCCACATGGGGACCTGCTCCAACTGCAAGAATTGAAAACACAAGAACTGGGTTTACTAATATTGGGGTTACCTCAACAGGTGCAGAAGTGGTTGTATCTCACGAAGCATCTAATCTTCACCTTTCTAAACGCGCAACAAAAGGAACCGGAACATGGAGCGATGCTTCATTTTTAGGATCACCTGATGTTTGGTCTCGTCTTGCTGTTGGCGGTGCTAACGGAACTACTCTTCACGTAATTTCTCAGACAACCGGAACGGCTAACCCTCCTTTCATGGGACAGGATGGCGCTCTTGCTTACAGCCGTTCACTTGACGGTGGTGTTTCATGGGATAAATTACATACAATTATTCCTGAGATCGATGTTAACTCTTACCTTGGATTCGGAGGAGATGCTTATTCTATCGATGCAAAAGGAGATACAATTGCTATCGTTATCGGTGGTTTTGATATTGATGTTGTTCTTATTAAATCAACTGACAACGGTGATACCTGGACCAAAACAATCGTGAACTACTTCCCGATACCATTATTCGATGAACCGACAATGTTATCTGATGTTAATAATGATGGACTTGCCGATACATTAGAAACAAACGATGCTTCTGTACACGTTCTTCTTGACAATCAAGGAAAAGCTCATGTATTCTACGGACGCATGAGAATGTTAAACGATGACCTTACTGATGCAGGTGTAAGTTATTTCCCTGGGACTGACGGTTTAATGTACTGGAATGAAAGCATGGGTGCTTCAACTGCATCTGTTTCTACTCCTGTTATGATCGCTGCTGCAGAAGATATTGATATGGATGGAATATTAAATGTTGCTGATTGGGGGACTTATCAGGTATCATTAACTTCTATGCCTACTGCAGGAGTTGACGCTTCAGGACGTATTTATCTTGCATATTCAAGTATCTATGAAGGAAACGCTGAAAACGGAACTCCAGGAGATGGAAAAAGCTTCAGACATACTTATGTTATGCGTTCTGATGACGGAGGTATAACATGGTGTACTCCACATGACATTTCTGATCCGGGTGGAGTAATTGACCTTACTGAAGGTGTTTATCCAGCTATGGCAAGAGACGTTGACGGTTTCGTTCACGTGCTAGTACAAACAGATGATGCTGTTGGACATGGCGTAAGTGCCGGTTCTACTGAAGTTCAAAACGGTCTTGCACAAATGCTTTACAAAAAAGTACCGGTTTCTGATCTTATTTGTGTTGTTGGTGTAAATGAAAATGCTTCTGCATTATCTTCATTCAGCCTTTATCCAAATCCTTCTTCAGAAAATTCAACTATAGAATTCTCTGTTGTTAAAAAAGGAAATGTAATGATCCGTGTATTCAATGTAACGGGTCAAATGGTAGCTGAAGTTGCTAACCAGGTTTATGCTGCAGGAAACTACAAAACATCACTTGATGTTAATAAGTTAGATGCAGGTATCTACTTTGTTAACCTAACAAGTGCTGATGGAACAACTTCTCAGAAATTGATCGTAAAATAGATTTATCTTAATATTAAGAAAAACCTTCCGGATACACCGGAAGGTTTTTTTATTTTCATTTTTGTATTTTTGAAAAAACAAGATCATGAGAAATGTGTTATCTGTTTTTCTGGGCGTTCTAACCGGTATTTTTATTATTTTTTCACTGGAAATAGTAAACCATATCATTTATCCCATTCCTCAGGGAACCGATCTAAACGATTCGGAAGCTATAGATGCATACACGAGCTCTGCACCAAGCATTGTTTTTATTCTGCTTATCATTTCATACTCCTTAGGTTCTCTTGTAGGAGGCCTTATTTCCTCTTCTTTGGCAACACATAATAAAATGACCAATTCAATTACTACCGGAGGTGTTCTGATGGGACTTGGTGTTTATAATTTGTTCATGATACCTCATCCGATCTGGACTATAATTATCTCTGTATTTTTATTTATCCCCTGCTCTTACCTTGGAGGTTACTGGGGTATAAAGCTATCTTCCAAAAACATAAGAAAATAAAAAAAGCTCCGCGTTTGCGAAGCTTTTTATTTAATTTATCTGGTTACTATCTTAGATCTTCCACTGAAATTCCGGGATGAGCTTTTGCATTAAAAGTGAAGTCTGTATCAGGAATTGCGGCATTGGCTGTAAAAGATTTTATAGTATATGTCTGAGAAGACCCGTCTTTCATCATCATTTTCACACCTGAGATCTGCTTTTTGGTTTTATCAATGTATAATTTAACAGTGTGAAATTTTTTCTTGTCGGGGTTTTCAGGAAACAAGCTTATTGTTTGAGTTGTAGCGTCCTCACCGTCAAATTTATACTTATACCCTTTTTCATACATTGTAAAAATGGTAGATGGATTCATTGCATCTTCTCCACCTGTTTCCATGTCTTTTACTTGAACTTCATTTGCCTCTTTTATATAATCCCAAACTGTTTTTCCATCACAATAGATCTCATGACCCGGAATTTCAAGTTTGTATTTATTTCCTTTTGTTTGAATCTTACCGTTTTGCGTTTCTTTGGTTTTATCTTTCTTTTCTGTGGTAAAGCTGAATTCTGCTTTAATTGAAGTATATGCTTTTGTCTTAGCACTTAGATCATCGAGAATTGATTTAGCTTTAGGATCATTTTGAGCATTTACTGAACTAAGGCTAACAACAGACAATAATGCGATCAATATATTTTTTTTGCTGAACATTTTATATTTTTTAAGGTTTGTCAGGATTATTCAAAAACTGTTCCAAAGATAACATATCCTTTATTAATACTTCTCTGGCCTTTGAACCCTCGAACTGGCCTATAATTCCGGCCGATTCCAACTGATCCACAATTCTTCCGGCACGATTATAACCTAATTTTAATCTTCTCTGCAATAATGAAGCAGATCCTTGTTGTGTTGATACCACAATTTCCGCAGCCTGATTAAATAATGCATCTCTTTCTGACGGATCATCCATTTTTCCGCTGCCTTCTCCTGTTTCATCTACATATTCAGGCAACATGAATGCTGTCGGATAGCTTCGTTGGCTTCCAATAAAATCACAGATCTTATCAACTTCAGGAGTATCTACAAAAGCACACTGAATACGGATCAGGTCATTTCCGGTGGATAAAAGCATATCACCTCTTCCTATAAGCTGATCAGCCCCTCCGGCATCAAGAATTGTGCGTGAATCGATCTTAGAAGTAACCCTGAATGCGATCCTGGCAGGGAAATTTGCTTTAATCGTACCTGTAATGATATTTACGGATGGTCGCTGTGTGGCGATAATCAAGTGAATACCTATAGCACGGGCTAACTGGGCCAGACGAGCAATAGGAGTTTCCACTTCCTTGCCGGCTGTCATGATAAGATCCGCAAACTCATCCACAACAAGCACTATATAAGGAAGAAACTTATGTCCATTGTTTGGATTCAATTTCCGTGCAATGAATTTTGCATTATATTCTTTTAAGTTCCTTACCTGAGCTTCTTTCAGGAGATCATAACGCTGATCCATTTCGATACATAATGAATTTAAAGTATGGACCACTTTTTTTGTATCGGTAATGATCGCTTCTGCACTGTCAGGTAGCTTAGCGAGAAAATGACGCTCGATCTTATTGAATAAGGTAAGCTCCACTTTTTTGGGATCAACAAGAACGAACTTGATCTGTGAAGGATGTTTTTTGTATAGAAGAGAAACAAGAATAGCATTTAAACCTACTGATTTACCTTGTCCCGTTGCACCTGCCATTAACAAATGTGGCATTTTTGCAAGATCTGCGATGAATGTTTCATTGCTGATGGTCTTTCCCAACGCGATCGGAAGATCCATTGTTGTATTCTGAAATTGAGACGAAGCGAGTATGGTACGCATTGGAACCATTTCAGCATTTTGATTTGGAACTTCGATACCAATTGTCCCCTTTCCGGGAATTGGGGCAATGATACGTATTCCGAGTGCCGACAAACTCAATGCGATATCATCTTCCAAATTCTTGATCTTGGAAATTCTGACACCTGCTGCAGGTACTATTTCGTATAAGGTGACTGTAGGGCCGACAGTTGCTTTAATTTTTTCTATCTCAATACCATAATCACCAAGTGTTTTAAGAATCCTGTCCTTATTGGCATTAAGCTCTTCTGTATTGATAACAATATCTTTGGAACCACCATAATTTTCCAAAAGATCCAATGGAGGAAATTGGTAATTCCCAAGATCCAGGGTTGGGTCATATTCCCCAACCTGAGCTACGAGAGCTTCAGAGATCTCTTCAGGAGTTAATTCATGTTCACGCTTTTCTGTTTTTTCTACGGTAAACTGAATACCATCAGCTTCGGTAGAAAGAACCAAAGGCTCTTCAGCAGGTTTTATTACATCTTCAACAATATCATGCTTCCCGTGATTTGTAATCGTAAATTCTTCGACAAATGGCTTTTCTACAATTTTAATGTCCTCTTCAGAGAATTCTTCGTCCTCTTCAAATTCTTCGTCTTTAAAAGTATTCACGCCAGTAGGTTTTATTTCGGGTGACGGAGGTTCGGGGTCGGGATCTGATATTGGGTCTTTTTTGCCGAGATCAAATGAAATATTATAAGCAACTACGAGAAAAACAATGAATGTAAAAAACAATAAAACTCCTGTTCCGATATAGCCCAATAAACCATTCAGTTTGTTACTCAGCGTGTAGCCGAAAGCTCCTCCTAAATAAAACAAGCCGTCACTAAAGATGTATCCCAGTGCGACAGAGGTAAAAACAAGGAAAAATAAAGAATAAGCATAAACCTTTCTGATATTAAAAAAAAATACATTAAAAGTGATCTTCAAACCGACTACAAAAGCCACAAAGGCAAAAATATAGGAAGCAACACCGAACCATTTGTGAATGAAAATGTGAGATATTAAGGCTCCGAATTTTCCCAGCCAGTTTTGGACACGGGTTTCAGATGAAAAAAGATCACCTAAAACTTTATCCTGATCTACCTGCCAGGTGAATGCGAAAGAAGTAAACGCGATACATAGATAAACCGAAAAAAGGAGCAATGTAAGTCCGAATATTTTTTGAAAGCGCTCATTCCTTGTAAAAGAAATAGCACCATCAAATTTACTCATCAAAGAAGAGCCGGAAGGTCCGGTTTCTTCTTTACTCTTCTTTGGTTTACTTTCTTTAGAAGAACCTTTTCCTTCGACCTTTTCATCTCGGACGGTGTTCTTCAGTGTATTTTTTTTAGGCTCAGCCATTTAGATTTACAGGATTGAATTACTGATAACGCAGAATATCATTCAAAATTACCAAATGTGTCGCGCCAATACTGAGGAATATCAAAATCTTATACACTTGAGATTGTGGAAAACAACAAAGCCTTCCGGATAACCGAAAGGCTTTGCAAATATAGCTCACAAAGGATTATTGACCTCCCATCTGCTGCATGGATTTCTGAAACTCTTCCATAGTGGTTTCTTTGTATCCCTCTTTCGGGATCTCAAATTTACTATCTGCAACCGGATCTTTAGATACCGATTTTGCTGTAAAAGCCATTTTAAGTCCGCCCTGGTTCATTGTGTACTCCATCGGAAACCCTTTTAAACCTTTATATGCAGCTTTCAGATCCGAAGTAGGGATCTCTTCTGTGTAATAAATATTCACTATTTCTTCTTTGCCTTCTTTAGTCTTAACGGTGGCTTCTGCCTTCTTACATTTATACCCTGCTATCATTTTAGTTTCATCCAGATATTTAATTGTTGGAACAGGATTTTTTTCCTCTTCTTTCTTAATATCATTTTCGTTCATACGAATAAGATATTTCTGTCCCATGATATCCATTAAGGTTACGATCTCCTTGGCTTTGGTATCAGCGATAGAACTTGTGCTTTGGATAGCCATATTCAGGTCAGTTCTTCTTTTATCTCCTTTTACATAAGTGACACATTCTGCACCATTAAGCATTGTTAAAGCTTCTGGAGGAAGTCCAGAGCCATCAAAGGAAATAGTGTAAGTAACTGTACCTTCAAAATTGGATTTTTTCTGAGCATCGGCATTTACAATAGTAAAGGCACTAAGCATTGCTGCTAAAATTATTTTCTTCATAGTTAAATTTTTTGGTTATTTATTGTAATCCTAAAAACAATTCATCCATTTCGGCCTTAGAGATGGGCTTATAATCTGCCGGAAGCTCGAAAGTGGAATCTTCTACATCTTCGTTTTTTACTGATTTTGCAGTAAATTTCATTTCAAGTCCGAACTTTTTAATTTGATATTCCATCAGTACTCCATCAATCTTAAAGAAAGGATTTGCGAAGTTCGGATTCTTAATATCGAGATCTTTGGTGTAATAAATATCAAATTCAGCTGCATTTTCGTCCTTCACCTTCACATGCGCTTTTTCACACTTATATCCTGCAATCATTTTAGTTTCCTTTGTAGGTATGATTTCAAGGGGATATAACTCATTTTCCTTGGTAATATCAGCTTGCTGCTGTACTAAAGAAAACTTTTTATTGAGAAGTTTTAGTAGCTGGATCATTGACTTTGAGTCAGGATCTGAAATAAAAGAAGTACTGAAAAGACCCATCCCTGCACTCATTTCAGCACAGGATTTGTTGTTCTTGAACTTAGTGGTCATTTTATTGGGAGCCAGGCTGGCCATAGGATGATTTTGATCAACCACAGCGGCATCATATTCAATGGCGCCTTCAGAGATAAATTTCTCATCAGTATTGCTGCAGCTTGTTAGTCCTAATATATATAAACAGCCGGTAAAAGCTAAGAGTAGTGGCTTTTTCATATCAGTCTGTGAAGATCAATTGCTTCTGTGTAACAATTGAACACATGTATTTTTACGATTAAGGAGCGAAAGGTAGCGATAAAATGGTATAAGTCAAAATATTTGAAATACTGTTCAAAACTTTTGAAAAGCCTGCAAGCCCAAACGAAAAATCGAAACCTAATATCCTAAAGTTTTCAGCATCGATTTAAAGCTTTGCTCTTTTGCAAATAATCTGGTAGATATTTCACCTTCTTCATCCCGGTCGATTATAACATGCTTCGGTGCAGGGATAAGACAATGCTGAATACCTCCATAACCACCGAGAGATTCCTGATAAGCTCCGGTATGGAAAAAACCCAGATATTGGGGAACTTTTTGTTTATCAGTAACAATAGGCATGTACACCTGATTCAAATGTGATTCTGCATTATAATAATCTTCACTGTCACATGTTAGTCCGCCCAAATTAACGCGCTGGTATTCCTTTTCCCAATTATTAATTGCTAAAAGGATGAATTTTTGTTTAATACCCCAGGTATCAGGCAAAGTAGTTATAAAAGAACTATCGATCATGTACCATAACTCATTGTCGTTCTGTTTCTTAACATCAACAATAGAATACAATGCAGCTCCGCTCTCTCCTACAGTATAACTTCCGAATTCAGTAAAAATGTGTGGCTCGTCAACTTCACGTTCATCACAAATATTCTTGATCTTCTGAATGATCTCATCCGCCATATATCCGTAATCATAGCTAAAGCCTAATGATGTCCTGATTGGAAATCCACCTCCGATATCCAGAGAATCAAGGGTTGGACATACTTTTTTCAGATCACAGTAAACATTTATACATTTAGATAATTCCGACCAATAGTATGTGGTATCCTTAATTCCGGTGTTAATAAAGAAATGCAACATCTTCAACTCACATTTTGAACTTTCTTTTATATGTGAGTTATAATAATCAATGATATCGGCTTCTCTGATACCAAGACGGGAAGTATAAAATTCAAATTTAGGCTCTTCATCGGTTGCAACTCTGATCCCTACTTTAAACTTTTTCTTGCAGAGTTTTTCAAGTGAAGGCAGCTCTTTTTTATTATCCAGGATGGGAATAGCATTCACAAATCCATCATTTATAAGTTCACTTATATACTTCAGATAAGTCGGACGCTTATAACCATTATTAATAATATAGGTTTCTTTTGTAATCTTTTTGGAATTATAAAGCGACCGGATAACCGGAACATCAAATGCAGAAGACGTTTCAAGGTGTATATCGTTTTTAAGGGCTTCTTCCAAAACAAAAGAGAAATGAGAGCTCTTGGTACAGTAACAATATGTATATTTGCCCTTATAATCGGCCCGGGCTATTGCAACATTGAATAACTTTTTTGCTTTCTGAATCTGTGAGCTGATCTTAGGTAAATAGCTAATTTTAAGGGGAGTACCGTACTTTTTTATTATATCCATTAAAGGGATTTCGTTAAAATAAAGTTCTTCGTCAATAACATTAAATCCTTCCTGAGGGAAATCAAACGTTTGTTCGATGAGGTCGCGGTACTTATTATCCATTTAAATTAGTTATTAGATTGATTTAATTAAAGTTTACAAATGTAAGTAACTTACTTTGATAATTTTTATAAGAAGTAGTTAAGTTAGATAAAATAATATGCCTGCAAAAAATTAAATCAGGTAAATAAATAAAAATATGAAAACCTTAAAATTCATTGAAGTAAAATCAGAGATCGGAGCAGGTACCCGCGGAGCCAGTATGGGAGTGGACGCAATAAAGATCGCTGCCTTGGATTATGGAAGTAATATGTTTAAACAGATCGAATCTGTTGACATTAAGACGGAAAACCAACTTCTTTTTGAAGCATCTAAGCGACCTTATGCAAAGAGAATTGAGGGAATCCTTGCTATTTATGAAAGAGTAGCTGCCCAGGTAGCACAAACCCTTAAGAAAAACCATTTTCCGATAGTTCTTGCAGGAGATCACAGTACTGCTGGCGGAACTATAGCAGGGATCAAAATGGCTTATCCTAAGCAAAGACTCGGAGTGATCTGGATAGATGCCCACGCTGACATTCATAGTCCTTATACTTCTCCTTCAGGAAATATGCATGGTATGCCGATAGCAGTTTCTTTGAATGAAGATAATATGGCTAATAAGATGAATAAGCCTGATAAGGAAACTGTGGATCTTTGGAATAAGCTGAAAAAAGTAGGCGGAATCGCTCCTAAAATTGGTTATAACGATTTGGTTTACATCGGAGTACGTGATGTGGAACCGGAAGAAACCTATTTACTTAAAAAACATAAGATCAAAACATTTACAACAGCTGAAGTGAAAAGAAACGGTGTTGAGAAAATCGCACGTGATGCCCTGGCTCATCTTTCCGGATGCAGTCTGATCTACGTTTCATTCGATGTAGACAGCATGGATTCTTCAATTTCCAAAGGAACCGGAACACCGGTTCGTAACGGGATCACTGAAAAAGAAGCAGGTAGTTTATGTGTTCGCTTAATTCAGAATGAAAAAGTTTGCTGTTTTGAGATCTGTGAAGTAAATCCAACATTAGATAAAGAAAACCTAATGGCAGAAAATACATTTGAGATCCTGCAAAAAGTAGTAAGTCAGCTTACATATTAATTAGAGGATTGGAGAAATGGAGAGTTCGAGAGGTATAAATCTCTTTTTTTCAAAAATCTCAGGTATTATTTAAAACTTAAAGCAAACTTTAAGTATGAATTAATTCTCCAATTCTCTAAATCACCAATTCACCAATTGTAAATATGAATATTGAACAAAAGCTTTCTCAAAAGATTATCGAAGGACTAAAGTCCCTTTACGGTGTCGAGATCGAGAAAGTAATATTTGAAAAAACCAATCCGGATTTTGAAGGCGATTTAACCTTTGTAGTATTTCCTTATCTGAAAGCATCCAAAAAGAAACCTGAAGATACCGCAAATGAAATAGGCACTTATCTGAAAGATACTCTGTCCGAAGTACAATCATTCAATGCAGTTAAAGGATTTCTGAACATTGTAATTTCTGATGCTTTCTGGTTAAACTATTTCAATTCGATCAATGCTAAACCATTGATCAAACCGGCTCCTGCAAACGCGCAAGTAGTAATGGTAGAATACTCTTCTCCCAATACCAACAAGCCATTACATCTTGGGCATGTACGGAATAACCTTTTAGGATACTCTGTTTCTGAGATACTAAAAGCAGCAGGCAATAAAGTGATCAAGACCAACCTGGTAAATGATCGTGGAATTCATATCTGTAAAAGCATGCTGGCCTGGCAAAAGTGGGGCAATAACGAAACTCCGGAATCATCCGGAATGAAAGGCGATCACCTTGTAGGAAAATATTATGTGGAGTTCGATAAAAGATCAAGACAATTCTCTACTGATTTACTGAATAAGATAAAGGAGGCAATTATTCCTATTACTTATAATCCTGAATATTTAAAACATCCTTCTATTTTTGAGTTTTCATCAGAATTCCCTATTTGGACTGTTTTTGTAGATCATGATGTGAAAACCGATTATCATAAATTAGATGATAACCTGAAAGATAATTCAGAAAAATGGTTTAAAGATTTAAAAAACAGAATTAAGAAGGTCTTAGATTCAGACATACCAGAAGAAATTTCTACCACTTTTAGAAATATAGAAACCATAATTGATATTTATTATCCCGAATTACCTCTTGTACAGGTAAAAGAAATGCTTCGTAAATGGGAAGCTAATGACAAGGAAGTACGCTCTTTATGGGAGATGATGAATGGCTGGGTCTACAAAGGTTTTGATGAAACATATAAAATGCTTGGAGTTGATTTCGATAAGATCTATTACGAAAGCAATACATACATTTTAGGAAAGAATATTATTGAAGACGGCCTAAGCAAAGGAGTGCTGAAACGAAGATCAGATAACTCTGTTTTTGCGGATCTTACCGGTGACGGACTTGATGAAAAAACCTTGCTTCGCGGTGATGGGACATCTGTGTACATGACACAGGATCTTGGGACAGCTTTGGAACGTGCTAAGGAAATCAATTTCGACAAGCATATTTACACCGTAGGAAATGAGCAGGATTATCATTTTAAAGTATTGTTCCTGATCTTAAAAAAGCTCGGATACAAATGGGCTGATGGTTTATATCATCTTTCTTATGGGATGGTTGAATTGCCTGATGGTAAAATGAAATCCCGTGAAGGAACTGTTGTGGATGCTGATGAGCTGATGGAAGAAATGATCTCCACTGCAAAGAAGACTGCTGAAGAACTTGGTAAAGCACAGGATCTGGAAGCAGCTGATAAAGAACAGCTTTATAAAACTGTAGGAATGGGTGCTTTGAAATACTTTATGTTAAAAGTCGACCCGAAAAAGAAGATGCTTTTCAATCCTGCTGAATCAATTGATTTCAACGGCAATACTGCACCTTTTATTCAGTTTAATTATGTGAGGATACGTGCTCTTTTAAGAAAAGCAACCGAACTATCTCATAATTATAATGAAAGCTTTGACCTAAAAAATGTAACAAGCTTACTGCCTAAAGAGAAAGAACTGATAATTAAACTTTACAATTTCGATTCTACAGTTAAACAAGCTGCTCATGATTATAGCCCGGCACTTATCGCAAATTATGTCTATGATCTTGCGAAAGAATACAGCCAGTTCTATCATGATACTCCTATTCTGAAAGAAGAGAATAAAACACTACTCATGTTCAGATTACAATTATCCCATACAATTGGAATTGCTATTAAATCTTCGATGGGATTACTTGGAATTGAAGTTCCGGAGAGAATGTAGGTTGGAGAACGGAGAACGGAGAACGGAGAACGGAGAACGGAGAACGGAGAACGGAGAACGGAGAACGGAGAACGGAGAAAACTAATAATTATAAAAAAGAAAGGCTGTCTTGCGACAGCCTCTTCTTTTATCATTTACTTAAGTATTATTTGCTGAGCAACTGAATGAAGCCTTGCTTTTCAGTTATCTTTTCATTCATTCCGGTAATCTTCACCATATAGTAATACACTCCATCAGGAGCTACTAGTCCACCAGAAGTTCTTCCATTCCAACCTGAATTAATGGCTCCGAACTCCGCGATCTTCAGTCCCCATCTGTCATAAATAGTACATTCCAGTGTTCTAACACCAGAAGAAGTAATAAAGAACACATCGTTATTGCCATCACCATTTGGAGTAAAGACATTCGGAATAGAAATAACAGCGTCACTTACAACAGTGATACATTCAGATATACTATCGATACAACCGTTATTATTTATCGAAATTAATGAAATACAATAGATTCCTTCCTGTGTATAAATATGTGAATCGCTTGATAAAGATGATGTGTTATTTGAAGATGATGGATCACCAAAATTCCAGATCTGATTTCCACCTGAAGTGGATGCATCTGTAAAGACCACATTCGTATTAGGTGCAACTATACTTGAAGGAGAAATAGAAAAAGCAGCTGTGGGAACAGCATCTGCATTAATTGTTACCGGTACTGCATTTGTTCCGCTACAGCCATTAAAATCCGTACATGTTATTGTTACGGAATATGTACCTGCATTAAAACAATGAGAAGGATCAAATGAAGCAGAAGTTGTACCGTCACCAAAATTATAACTAACAGAATTACAAAGTGCACTTCCTGATCCGGTAAACTGGACACATAAAGGTGCGCAGCCACTTGAAACATCCGGAGTTGTAGATGGAGTTGGCAATTGATTCACAATTACATTTTGAGTCGATGAACTTCCGCAGCCATTCGAAATTAAATATGTAATGGTAAATGTTCCCGGTCCTGAAACATTCGGATCGAAAGTTCCATTCACTGCATTTGTGATTCCTGTCCCACTCCAATTTCCTCCTATGGTAGCTGCGGTAAGATCGAATTCAGCAGTTCCTGCACATACCGGACTAACACTGTTTATAGTAGAATTAGCCGGAGAATTGACTGTTACAACTTCAGTATCGCTGTTTCCGCAAGATCCGCTTATAGTGTAAGTAACAGTGAAGGTACCGGAAGTTGAAGGATTGAACGTACCGTTGATATTATCTGTAATTCCTGTCCCAGTCCATACACCTCCGCTTGTAGCAGCAGTTAAATTAAATGGAGCTGAACCTACACAAACTGCACTTGTATTTGCAATCGTTGCATCTGAAAGAGAAGTTACGGTCACAACAACAGTATCGACTGCACCACAAGATCCGCTGATCGTATAAGTGATCGTATCATTACCAACACCAGCAACACCCGGATCAAATGTACCATTCACTCCATTCGTTATTCCTGATCCTGTCCAGGTACCGCCACCGGTTGCTGCACTTAGATTGAAAGGAGAAGCTCCTGCACAAACGGAAGCGGGTTGTGTGATCGTTGGATCAGACGAAGTGTTTATTGTAATTGTAGTGGAATCAGAATTACCGCAGCTGCCGCTTACAGTATTGATCACGGTATATGTTCCGGGAGTACTTGCTGAAAGATCAACCGTGCCGTTTGCGGAATTAATTGACAATCCTGCAGTGCTGGTAAATATACCTGCTGTTCCACCTCCACTTAATACAGGACTTGGATCTGTTCCTGAAATGCAATACGATGCTGATGTATAAGTAAACGATGCAATAGCAGGAGGATCAATTGTAATTGATGCCGTTGAGCTTGCAGCAGCACATCCGCCTGAAGCAGCAATTAAATTCGTCACAGTGTATGTGCCAGGAGTGCTTGCGGATAGATCTATTTCACCGGTACTACCATTAATACTTAATCCTGAAGTAGAAGAAAAAACACCGGCTGTTCCGCCTCCGCTAAAAACCGGAAGAGGATCTGTATCGCCCTGACAATAAGATGAAGATAACAGTATAATTATTAAGCGGGCTTGATGAAAGTGTTATTTCACCTGTTGTTAAGTTAATGACTAATCCTGCCGGAGCCGAAGTAAATGTTCCTCCTGAAGTTCCTGTTACTGTAGGCAATGGATTAGTGCCCGATTGGCAGAAAGTAGATGATGAATAAGAAAATGCGGCACTCTGAACAGGTGTAATAGTGATAGTCCCGGTTGCAGTAATTATCGGGCAGCCACCAGTCGCAGCCAAAGCATTTGTAACAGTATAAGTTCCCGAAGTGCTTGAAGAAAGATCAACCTCTCCTGAACTGCTATTAATTGTTAATCCGGATGTAGAAGAAAATGATCCTGCGATGCCGCCTCCGCTAAAAACAGGAGAAGGATCAGCATCATTCTGACAATACGGAGAGCCTGAATAAGAGAATGTAGCGACTTGCGGAGATGTAATTGTGATAACTGATGTTGCGGTAACGGCCGGACATCCGCCTGAAGCAGAAATTGTATTTGTAACTGTATATGTTCCCGGTGTACTTGCTGAAAGATCAACAAGTCCGTTACCGGAATTGATACTTAATCCGGCAGTGGAAGAAAAAACTCCCGCTGTTCCTCCTCCACTGTAAACAGGAGAAGGGTCAGAAGCGTTCTGACAATAAGAAGTAGATGGATACGAAAAATCTGCAACTGGAAGCGTTGTTATCGTTATACTTGTTGTTGCAATAACAGCTGCACAGCCATTCGCTGCCGGTATTGTATTCGTTACAGTATAAGTTCCGGCAGTACTTGCAGCAAGATCTACAAGACCGGTTCCTGAGTTGATCGACAGGCCTGCTGTAGAAGTAAACGTTCCTGCTACTCCGCCTCCGTTAAATGTCGGTGAAGGGTTAGCTCCATTTTTACAATAAGGTGTTCCGGTATAATTAAAAGCTGCAACCGGAGGGGCATTGACTGTGATGCTTGCTGTAGCTGTAACCTGCGGACAACCACCTGAAGATGCAATTGTATTTGTTACAGTATATGTTCCCGGAGTGCTTGCAGAAAGATCAACTAAACCATTAACGGAATTAATACTTAATCCAACAGTCGATGAGAATGTACCTCCTGAACCTCCACCACTAAATACCGGAGAAGGATCTGTACCTGTCTGGCAGTAAGGATTTCCGGTATAGCTGAAAGTTGCAATGGGTAAAGCGGTTATGGTTATACTTGAAGTAGCGGAAGCACCCGGACAGCTTCCTGAAGCAGGAACAGTATTCGTGACTGTATATGTTCCCGGAGTACTCAATGTCAGATCAACTAAACCTGTTCCTGAATTAATACTTAGTCCAGCTGTAGATGAAAAAACACCTGCAGTTCCTCCTCCACTGAAAGTTGGCGAAGGATTAGCTTCATTCTTACAATACGGAGTTCCTGTATAACTGAATGTTGCTGCAGGCGGTGTAGT
>JAJTCJ010000125.1 GCA_021323165.1 Bacteroidota bacterium
ATCTTCGGCTCTGTTCCTTCTTTTCCGGAATACTTGGCAATGCGATGTAATGAGTGAATACTGATGTTCACCACATCGTAATCTTTATAAACCAAACGGATAGTTTCCTGCTGCTTACCATTCACTTCAATTGTTTCAAGACCGCCATATCGGCCTACACCATAATCGATATGTGTTACATAATCACCGGGATTTAATCCTTTGAGTTCCTTTAAAGTAAGTGCTTCGTTCTTTTTATTGAATGAATTCTTTAATCTGAACCGATGATAACGGTCGAAGATCTGGTGATCGGTATAACAAACAAGTTTCAGATCATGGTCGATGAACCCCTCGTGGAAAGATGCGCCAACTCCACCAAAAGGAAGTTCTTTACCTTCCCCTTTATCTGATACTTTTTGAGGATTGATGTCCTCGAATATCTTGTAAAGCCTTTCGATCTGTTTGTGAGTATCAGCAAATATGATGATCTCAAATTTTTGTCGTTTAAGGTTCTGAAGATTCTCATTCAGCAACCCGAAATTCTTATTAAAGCTGGGTTGCGGACTTAAATTATAAGTAACTGTAATATTTGACTTGAATGAAACCTGGCTGGTATATTCTACTGTTGAGAATGAGAGTGCTTGTCTTGAAAAATTATCCTTGTCAATGTATAATTCGGATGGGGGCAGTTGAGCAATTATTCCATCCAGCTTACTAAAAGCCTCTTCTGCCTGGGCATAAGCCTTTTCAATCTTTTCAGCACTGAGCTGAAAATTCTGAAACCATAAAATTGAATCATTAGGAATAAATTCAAGAAATGACTGCCGGCTTTCCTGGAGCAACTTTGTTTGTACATTCGGAATGATAGTACAGAACATAAGTTTACTTATGGATAGCTGAGAGGTCGGGTCAAAGCTTCTTATAGAATCAACATCGTTTCCGAGGAACTCAACACGATAAGGATGATCGTTTGAAAAAGAAAATATATCAACGATACCGCCACGCACTGAAAACTGTCCTGGCTCTATAACATAATCAACGCGGTCAAATTCATATTCATTTAAAACTTCTGTAATAAAGTCGATTGATATTTTTTCTCCCTGCCGGATCTGTAAAGTGTTCTTAGTGAGTAAAGCTTTAGTAACAACCTTCTCAGTTAGAGCTTCCGGGTAAGTAACAATACAAACATGTTTCGACCTTGAAACAGTTTTATCAGCAGGCGCTGCAATGTTCAGCTTATTAAGAACTTCTGCTCTTAAAAGAATATTAGCATTATCTATTTCCTCGTGCTCATAAGGCATTCGGTAAGAAGCCGGAAAGAAAAGAACATTCTCTTCTCCTAATAAATTCTCGAGATCATTTAAAAGATAAGCAGCTTCTTCTTTATCATTAACAATAAAAAGATTGGTCTTATAAATATTCTGATGAAGAGCTGCAGAAATAAAAGCAAGGCTGGAACCGACCACATTTTTGAGATGAACGCGCACACCATTCCCCTTCAATTCCTGAATCAACAGAGAATTATTTTCATTGTCATTGTACTTGCGTAAGATCTCCTCTTTCGTCACTTGGTATCACAAAATTACAAAAAATAAACCCTCAATTGTTTTGCCAAATGAGGGTTTACGTAAATAAGATTTGAATTTATTTTATAGCGGCATCAACACCTGAATATTTTTTCATATAGTCACCAGCCATATCAACCATATCTGCAGAACCAAGGAATAATGGTGTACGCTGATGAAGCTCAGAAATCTCAAGTTCCATGATACGTCTGAATCCATCAGTTGCTTTACCGCCTGCCTGTTCTGTAATGAAAGCCAATGGATTGCATTCATAAAGCAAACGTAATTTTCCTTTCGGAGATTTAGCAGTGGTCGGATACATATAGATTCCACCTGTAATTAAGTTACGGTGAATATCAGCAACCCCGGAACCAATATAACGCGATGAATACGGGCGACTTGTTGCAGCATCTTCTTCCTGACAATACTTAATATATTTCTTAACTCCATCAGGAAAATGCACATAATTACCTTCGTTGATAGAATATGTCTTTGCAGTTTTTGGAGTTTGCATGTTAGGATGTGACAAGCAGAATTCTCCGATAGAAGGATCAAGGGTAAAACCGTTCACGCCTTTTCCTGTTGTATAAACCATCATACATGAAGAACCATAGATAACATAACCTGCAGCTACCTGCTCCGTACCATGCTGTAAAAAATCCTCCAAAGTACCCGGCCCGGTTAATGAAGTTCTGCGGTAGATAGAAAAAATAGTTCCCACTGAAACATTCACATCAATATTAGATGATCCGTCAAGTGGATCCATAGCAACAACATACTTCGCATTCCTGGATTGTTTGTTATCTACGATTATTATGTCTTCATTTTCTTCAGATGCAATTGCACAGCATTCTCCACCAAGGCTTAAAGCAGCGATGAACTGCTCATTTGCAAAAACATCCAGCTTCTTAACAGATTCACCCTGAACATTAATCGAACCGGCTTCCCCTAATATATCAGCTAATCCAGCTTTATTAACTTCTCTGTTAACGATCTTTGATGCAATTCCTATGTCGCGCAACAAACGTGATAATTCTCCTTTTGCATAAGGAAAATCTGCTTGTTTTTCAATTATGAACTGCCCTAATGTGGTAACCTGTCTCATTTTTTATAATTTGGATTTCCCCGCAAACCTAAGCATTTTTTCCCTCAAAAGAGCACAAAATACTGAGGATTTTGTTCTACATTCATGATATTGGTAAGGTGTCCAAATCAAAGAAAGAAATATCTTTACAAATATTTTTTACACATGAACATTGCAATCAGAAAAGGTGAGAAAAAGGATCTTCCGCAAGTATTAGGTCTTGTTAAAGAACTTGCTGAATATGAAAAAGCTCCGCTTGAAGTATCAGTTACTGTTGCAGAAATGGAGGAAGATGGTTTTGGTGCTGATCCCATTTTTAATTTTTTTGTAGCAGAGGATGAGAATAAGATTGTCGGGATTGCTTTATACTACATTAAATATTCAACCTGGAAAGGGAAATGTCTTTTTCTTGAAGACATAATTGTTACAGAACCATACAGAAAATCCGGGATCGGCAGAAAGCTCTTTGATGAAGTTGTAAAAGCGGCAAAAGCAATGAAGTCTCGTAGAATGGAATGGCAGGTATTGGAATGGAATGAGCCCGCTATTAAGTTTTATGAAAAAGTAAATTCGAATTTTGATAAAGAGTGGATCAATTGTAAATTGACGAAAGAGCAAATTGATAAGTTTTTTACAAAATGAACACACCCCTAGCCCCTCTCAAGAGGGGAATTGATTGTGCTCGAACAACGAATAGAGTTATTAATTTATTCCAATGCTAAAATCATAAACGAATCCCTAATTTTAGCAATAACAAATCCCCTCTTGAGAGGGGCAGGGGTGTGTAAAGAAATCTATTTAAATGAAAGTTTTCAAATTTGGCGGAGCATCTGTTAAGGATGCGAAAGCTGTAAAAAATGTAGCGAACATCCTTAATTTCTTTCCAAGGGAAAATATTGTAGTTGTTGTTTCTGCAATGGGAAAAACAACCAATGCTCTTGAGCGTTTAACAGATGCATTTTATTACCAGAAAGAAAGTGCAGAAAGTGTTCTGGCTGAAATAAAAAAATATCATTTCGATATTCTGGAAGATCTATTCCCTGATAAAAATCATCCTTTTTATACTGAACTGAATAATACTTTTGTTGAACTTGACTGGGCGATTGAGGAAGAGCCATCTCCTGATTACAATTACGACTATGATAAAATTGTAAGTATGGGTGAGATCATTTCAACAAAGATAGTGAGTGCTTATCTCAATGAAAGTGGTGTGATCAATAAATGGTGGGATGTACGCGGACTTATACAAACCGATAATACTTACCGTGAAGGCAATGTAGATTGGGATCTTACAAAACACCTCGTAAAAAAAGACTTACTTCCCTTCTTTGATGAACAAGGGAAAATCATAGTAACACAAGGTTTTTTAGGTGGTACTTCAGAAAACTTTACAACCACACTTGGACGCGAAGGAAGTGATTATACTGCCGCGATCCTAGCTTATACTTTAAATGCTGAAAGTGTGACTATCTGGAAAGATGTTCCCGGAGTTTTAAATGCTGATCCGAAATGGTTTGATGAAACACAAAAACTTGATCAGATCTCCTATCAGGATGCTATCGAATTAGCTTACTATGGTGCAACAGTGATCCATCCTAAAACCATAAAGCCGCTGCAGAATAAAAAAATTCCTTTGATCGTTAAATCTTTCTTGAACCCAAAAGAAAAAGGGACTATCATTAATGATGTTCAATCACCTCTTCCAATACCAAGCTTTATATTTAAAGTGAACCAGGTCTTGCTCTCAATTTCTCCTAAAGACTTCTCCTTCATAATGGAAGAAAATTTAAGTGATATGTTTCGTTTGTTTGCAGAACGCCAGGTGAAAGTGAATGTTATGCAGAACTCCGCTATCAGCTTCTCTATAAGTATTGATAATGATGAACGCAAAGTTCCTGAACTCATAAAGACACTCCAAAAAAACTATAAAGTATTATACAATGAAAATCTTGAGCTAATAACGATCCGTTATTATGATCAGGCTACCATCGACAGAGTAACTGTGGGTAAGAAGATACTGCTTGAAGTGAAGAGTAGGTATACTGTGCAGTTGGTAGTGAAGAATGTTTAAAAAAAAAATTCTTTCTTTTCTTTTTTCTTAATAAAAAAGAAACAAAAAATCAAGATCAGGCGATCGCCTACCCGCCTCTCCCCATTTTACAAGAAATCTAAAGAAGGAGAACTAAAGCTCCTTCTAAGATTTCTATGTAAAATGACGTTCACCTCACAGCGACATCGCGCCTGATCAAGCCTTACGCGCGGCTTCGAATGATCATTTTTTTAGAATTAATCATTCGAAGCTATTCACATCAGGCTACTGTTTGATTCGGTTTAGCGATAGCGGTAATGAATGCTATTGAAGATACACATCGGAGTGTAATGCCTAACAGCATGAAATTAGCCGCGGTTGCGAAGCATAGATAGTGCGCAGCGCAAATCGCCTTACCGAATCAAAGAGTTTTTGTAACTTTTTTCGGCAAAAAAGTTAGAAGAGTTTTTTAAAATTATTTTGCTGCTTTAGCAGGAAAGTATTTCTCCCACCACATTTTCACTTTTGCATCGATCTGCTTTCGGAAAAAGAAATAACCTCCGGTCATCAGTACAAGATATGGGATAGCCATCAAATAAAGAATGCCGGTGTTCAAACCATTTGCGATCGACCCACCGTTATTCAGATCGCTTTCAAGAGAGGTCCTACACATTGCACATTGCGCAAATCCTTTAACATTCTCTGAAAGAACAAAGAACAAAAGCAGCGAATACGATATGATCTTTTTTAATCTCAATTTAATTAAATGTATAAAAAGGTGAGATCATTAAATAAACCACAACACCGGTTATTGTAACATATAACCATATTGGGAAGCTCCAGCGTGTGAGTCTGCGATGCTTCTGAACATAAGCTTCGCAACCGGGCTCCTGGCTTTTTAAGCCATAATAAAATGACAACAATATCAATGGCAGAACAGCAGCTGCTAAAATAATATGGCTTACCAAAATAACCAGGTAAGGCGTTCGTAATGGATTGTCTACCGGGTAAGTAGTTTCATGAGCCATCCAATGGTAAGTAATGTAGGAAACAAGAAACACAGCCGACAAACAAAATGTAATGATATTTACTTTACGGTGAAGTGCGATGTTTTTTTGTTTGATAAAGTACAACGATAATAACAGCAATAAAGAACATGTACCATTTATCATTGCATTAAGCTTCGGCAAACGATAAACAAAATCAGGGATGACCTCCGGCACAGGAAGTATTTTTCTGTTGAGGATAACTACGGCAACGAACACCACAACAGAAATTGCCATTACTAATCTGAATATTGCTTTATCGTTCATAAACTCAATTTATTTGAACTACTCTAACTCTTCTTTATCTTTTGTTTCTTTTATCGCGTATTCTGCGATAAGCACTTTTATATCATCAAGAAGATCATTCACTGCTTTGATATCTGTTCCGTCATAAATGCCTCTGATATGTTTTTCTTTATCTACCAACACAAATAATTCACTGTGAATAAAATCATCAGGACCGCCATTGCCTTCCATTGCGTTTACAAGATATGAGTAACGGGCCATATCATATAATTGTTTCTTATCACCTGTAACAAAATTCCACATCGAATTGTCTGCGTGAATCATTTCTGAATACGATTTTAAAACAGGAACAGAATCGTTTTCAGGATTAACAGTGTGGGAAAGTATCTGCACCAGTCCGTTCGTATAAGCAAACTTTTCCTGAACACGCAAGAGCTCAGTTGCCATCTTCGGACAAATGGTTTGACAGGTAGTAAAGAAATAATCAGCTACATAGATCTTGCCATCGTAATCTTTATCAGTGATGGTTTTTCCATCCTGGTTAATAAAACTAAATGGCTGCACTGAATGATAGATCGTGTCCTTTCCGTTAGCAGCAAGTTCCCGTTCACCTATATAAGGCAAGCGGATAAAATTGGTTTCTCCTGTTGCAAGAATTACATAGAGAACAGAAGGAAAAGTTAAAATGAATAGTAAAATTATGAGTACGGTACCTTTTTTCAATTTGTTCTGGATTTTATGCTGCAAAAATACGGGTAAATCCCTTACGAAATAAGGAAAGCGCAATAAAAAAGGCCCCGTTACGGAGCCTTTTTTGTTAATTTTTATTTTGATTAGTGGTGTTCTCCACCTTCAGCAGGATGTTCTCCATCTTTGTGCTGCTCAGTACCTTCTTTGTGTTCTCCACCATCGTGGTGAGCATCACCATGACCACCTGACTTGGCTGCTTCATTAAGTGCATTTTTCTGATCAACGATCAGCTGATCCATCTTTTCTTTATTTCCAAGGGAATAATTTGCTTCTCCAACAATAATGAAAACAAGATAAATGATAAAGATCATATAAGGTGCTAAAACACTCCATTTCATCCATTTCTTCTCATGACCAAGGTGCATGAAACTGTAAACGATAAAATAAGCTTTTCCAATGGTAAGCCCAATGAAGATAACCTTAAGAACAACAGTTGAAGTACGATCCTCATTAAGAAGTCCCCAGGAGCTAGCCTGAAAACCAATGATAAGCTCAACAATTGTAACAACCAGCATTATCCAGAAAACACCCCAAAGCTTTTTACGGGCTTTTTTTCCTTCTTCTTCACTGTGTTGAGCCATAAACTCATACTGTTTCTAATATCTAAGTTCTAAAAAATTCTTCCAGTTATAATAAGTAAAAGAAGGTAAATACGAATACCCATACAAGATCGACAAAGTGCCAGTAAAGACCAACCTTTTCAACCATTTCGTAATGACCGCGTCTTTCGTAAGTTCCTTTGATCACGTTAATAAAGATCACGAGGTTAATGATAACCCCCGAGAATACGTGGAATCCGTGGAAACCGGTAATAAAGAAGAAGAAGTTAGCAAATACAGGCAAACCATATTCATTTACCGTCATGTTTGCACCATATACTGTCTTTTCAACCCATTGACCATTTTCGAATACGCTTCTTACAGCACCATGATCAGTTCCAACAATGAAGTGATACCACTCCCAAGCCTGTGAACCAACGAACATAGCTCCACCAATGATGGTAAGCAGCATCCACATGATCACTTTGCTTTTATCTTTACGATGACCCGCTTCAACGGCTAACACCATTGTTACGGATGACATAATAAGAATAAGAGTCATTAAACCCACGTAAGCTAATGGGATATGTCCATCATAAAAAGGGAAGTGAGTAAATACATCGCCCGGATTAGGCCAAACTTCAGGGTGTTTATGGCGCATAAATCCATAAGCGCATAATAATCCCGAGAATGTTAATGCATCG